>NZ_VJZD01000086.1 GCF_009377175.1 Streptomyces adustus | reverse complement strand
CCCCTTGCCCGCCCCTGCCCGGCGCCCTACGCTGACTTTGTGCCGCTAATAAACAAAACCCGAACGCACAGTGTCGTGCCGGGGAACGGCAACGACCTCACCCGCCTCCGTATCGCCCTGACCACCTTCTTCGCCCTCGACGGCTTCGTGTTCGCGGGCTGGGTCGTACGCATCCCGGCGATCAAGCACCAGACCCACGCCTCCGCAGGCACCCTCGGACTCGCCCTGCTCGGGGTCTCCGCCGGAGCCGTCGTCACCATGACCCTCACCGGCCGGCTGTGCCGCCGCTACGGCAGCCACCTGGTGACGGTCGTCTGCGCCGTACTGCTCTCGCTCAGCGTCGCGCTGCCCCCGCTCACGCATTCCGCACCGGCCCTCGGTGCCGTGCTGCTGGTCTTCGGCGCCGCGTACGGCGGGATCAATGTCGCGTTCAACAGCGCCGCCGTCGATCTGGTCGCCGCGCTGCGACGGCCGGTGATGCCCAGTTTCCACGCGGCGTACAGCCTGGGCGGGATGGCTGGCGCCGGGCTGGGGGGACTGGTCGCGGGCTCGCTCTCCCCCACGCGCCATCTGCTGGGCCTCACCCTCGTCGGCCTGCTCGTGACCGCCGCCGCGGGGCACACCCTGCTGCGCCACGAGCCCCCGCCGCCTGCCGACACGGAGACGCCCGGACCGCGGCCGGCCGCCGCACACCAGGCAGACCCCGAGCCGCTCGTCGTCCGGCCGGCCGCCGCACCCCCGGTCGCCGGGCGCGACGGCTCCCGTCGACCCGACTCCCGGACCCGGCGGCTGGTGACCGTACTCGGACTGATCGCCCTGTGCACGGCGTACGGCGAGGGGGCCATGGCCGACTGGGGCGCACTGCATCTCGAACAGGACCTGGACACGTCGGCGGGGACAGCGGCGGTGGGGTACTCCTGCTTCGCGCTCGCGATGACGGCCGGGCGGCTGTCGGGCACGGCGCTGCTCGAACGGCTGGGCCGCACCCGCACCGTGACGGCGGGCGGCACCGTCGCCGCGGTCGGCATGGCGGTCGCCGCCCTCGCCCCTGCCACCTGGGCGGTCCTGCTCGGCTTCGCCGTCACCGGGCTCGGGCTCGCCAACCTCTTCCCGGTCGCCGTCGAACACGCGGGCCGGCTCGCCGGACCGTCCGGTGTCGCGACCGTCTCCACACTCGGCTACAGCGGCATGCTCCTGGGACCGCCCGCCATCGGCTTCATGGCCGACTGGCTCTCGCTGCCCGTCGCGCTCACGAGCGTCGCGGTGCTGGCCGGGGTGGCCGCCCTCATCGGGTTCGCGACCGGGCGAGCGGCCCCGGCCGAGTGACCGGGCCCGGCCGTGCCGGTCCGCCCCACCCCGGGCGCGCACCGCTTCGCCGTACCGGATTCCCGCCGTCCCGCACTTCCGGCTCCCGGCGTCCCGCACTTCCGGCTCCCGCCGTACCGGATTCCCGCCGTCCCGCACTCCCGGCTCCCGTCGTCCCGGATTCCCGCCGTCCCGCACTCCCGCCGTCCGGCACACTCACCCCATGGACACTGAAGACTTCATCGGCTCCCTGGACCGGGAGGGCCGGGCGCTCGCCGCGGCCGCCGAGGCGGCGGGGGCCGACGCCAAGGTGCCGACCTGCCCGGGGTGGCAGATGCGGGACCTGCTGCGGCACACGGGTGCGGTGCACCGCTGGGCCGCCTCCTTCGTCGCCGAGGGGCACACCTCCCCGCGGCCGATGGGCGACCCGCCGGAGCTCGACGGCGACGAGCTGCTGGCCTGGTACCGCGCCGGCCACCGGCACCTCGTCGACACCCTGACCTCGGCACCGGCCGACGCGCCGGCCTGGACCTTCCTCCCCGCGCCCGGCCCCTCGCCCCTGTTCTTCTGGGCCCGCCGCCAGGCCCACGAGACGGCCGTCCACCGCTACGACGCCGAGTCGGCGCTCGACGGCACCCCGGGCCCGGTCCCCGCGGACTTCGCGACGGACGGCATCGACGAGCTGCTGCGCGGCTTCCACGCCCGGCCCCGGAGCCGGGTGCGCACCGGGACGCCGCGGGTGCTGCGGGTGCGCACGTCGGACACCGACGCGGTGTGGACCGTGCGGCTGTCCCCGGAACCGCCCGTGACCACACGGGACGACGCCGCCGACGCCGACTGCGAACTCGCCGGTCCGGCCGCGCAGTTGTACCTGGCGCTGTGGAACCGGCGGCCACTGCCGGACGCGACGGGGGACGCGTCGCTGGCCGCGCTGTGGCGGGAGAACTCGGCGATCGGCTGACCGTCGTCGCCGACGGCCACGGACGTCAGTCGGCGGGGCCGTCCGTGAGCATGCGCGTCAACACCGCACGCTGCACCGGCTGCACCTCACCGTGCAGGGCTCGCCCCTGGGCGGTGAGGCCGACCCGCACCCCCCGCCGGTCCTGCGGGCACATGGTCCGCTCGACCAGACCGTCCCTCTCCAGCCGGGCGACCAGCCGCGACAACGCGCTCTGACTGAGGTGGACCCGCTCGGAGATCTCCTGGACGCGGTAGGTACAGGTGCCGTCCGCCGCCGCACCTTCGGCGAGCACGTCCAGCACCTCGAAGTCGCTGCCGCACAGACCGTGCCCGTGCAGCGCCCGGTCGAGTTCGCACTGGGTGCGCGCGTGCAGCGCGAGGATGTCCCGCCACCGGTCAACGAGCGCCTGCTCGGCCTTCTCCGTCGCCATGTCGGCACCGTAACAGAGAAGCGAGATTGTTGCATCAGAATTAAATGCGCTTACATTCAATGCATGTGCATGTAGTCTCGTCGTCATGACCTCTCCGCTCACCGCTCCGGCGTCCGACGGACGCTGGACCCCGCGGCTCTGGGGCACCCTCCTGGTGCTGTGCGCCGCGATGTTCCTCGACGCGCTCGACGTGTCGATGGTCGGCGTCGCCCTGCCGTCCATCGGCTCGGACCTCCACCTGTCGACCTCGACCCTGCAATGGATCGTCAGCGGCTACATCCTCGGCTACGGCGGCCTGCTGCTCCTCGGCGGCCGCACCGCCGACCTGCTGGGCAGGCGCCAGGTCTTCCTGGTGGCCCTGGGCGTGTTCGCGCTGGCGTCCCTGCTCGGCGGACTCGTCGACTCCGGCCCGCTGCTGATCGCCAGCCGGTTCATCAAGGGCCTGAGCGCCGCCTTCACGGCACCGGCCGGCCTGTCGATCATCACCACGACGTTCCCCGAGGGCCCGCTGCGCAACCGCGCGCTGTCCATCTACACCACCTGCGCCGCCACCGGCTTCTCCATGGGCCTGGTGCTGTCCGGCCTGCTCACCGAGGCCAGCTGGCGACTGACCATGCTGCTGCCCGCGCCCATCGCCCTGCTCGCGCTCGCCGCCGGACTGCGGCTGCTGCCGCACAGCGAACGCGAGCGGGACCACAAGGGCTACGACATCCCCGGCGCCGTCCTCGGCACCGCGTCGATGCTGCTGCTGGTCTTCACCGTCGTCCAGGCACCGGGGGCCGGCTGGGCGTCCGCGCGCACCCTGCTGTCCTTCCTCGCCGTCGCCGCGCTGCTGACCGTGTTCGTCCTGGTCGAGCGACGCTCGCCGGGGCCGCTGATCCGGCTGGGCGTGCTGCGCTCCGGCAACCAGATCCGCGCCCAGCTCGGCGCCATGGCCTTCTTCGGGTCGTACGTCGGCTTCCAGTTCCTGGTCACGCTGTACATGCAGTCGCTGCTCGGCTGGTCGGCGCTGCACACCGCGCTCGCGTTCCTGCCCGCCGGCGCGCTGGTGGCGGTGTCCTCGACGAAGGTCGGCGCGATCGTCAACCGCTTCGGCACCCAGCGGCTGATCGCGGCGGGCTTCGCGCTGATGGCCGTCGGGTACGCGCTGTTCCTGCGGGTCGACCTCGACCCGGCGTACGCGGCCGTGATCCTGCCGAGCATGCTGCTGATCGGCGCGGCCTGCGCACTCGTCTTCCCCTCGCTCAACATCCAGGCCACCAACGGCGTCGAGGACCACGAACAGGGCATGGTCTCGGGCCTGCTGAACACCTCGGTACAGGTGGGCGGCGCGATCTTCCTGGCCGTCGTCACGGCCGTGGTGACCGCGCACACCTCCCCCGACGCCACCCCGCAGGCGGTGCTCGACAGCTACCGGCCGGGACTCGTGGTGGTCACCGGCATCGCCCTCGCCGGACTGCTGATCACCCTCACCGGGCTGCGGCCCCGCACGGCCGACCGGCAAAGCATCGTGGTCACCGGGTCCGCGGCACGGGAACCGAAGGCGGAGGCGGAGCGCGTGGCCGTCGGCGACTAGGTTTCGCCCAGGGCGACTTGAGGCTGTGACAGGCCAGCCCGTCGCTGAACGTCTGCTGTGCGTACCTGCCCGGCGGGGCTCCTTGTCCGCCGGGCACACGCCTGTTTGACTCGTGGCATGACTGGCCACGGGGGACGGCGCACACAGGCCGAACGGGACGCGATCACGGTCGAGATCGGGTACGCGCTGTGCAGCGCGGCGTTCGCCGCGGCACTTCTCTTCGGTGCCGTCGCGGGTCCCGCGTTGCTGTTCGAACTTCCGGGCATTTGGGAGAAGTTGCTGCTGCGCGCGGGGCTCGCGCTCGCGGCCGTGCTCTTCGCCGTACGAGTGGTCAGCGTGCTGTTCCGCTTCCAGGGCCGCCCCGCCGCCGGTGTCGAGGACGAAGTCGGGCAGGCGGAGCTGTCTCAGCCCAGCCAGCCCGGCCGCACCAGTCCCGACTCGTAGGCCAGCACGACCAGTTGGGCCCGGTCCCGCGCGCCCAGCTTCACCATCGTGCGGCTCACGTGGGTCTTCGCGGTCAACGGGCTGACCACCAGGCGGCGGGCGATCTCGTCGTTGGACAGACCGATGCCGACCAGAGCCATCACCTCCCGTTCCCGCTCGGTGAGCCGGGCGAGGTCGTCGGCGGCCGCGGGTTCCTTGGAACGGGCCGCGAACTCCGCGATCAGCCGACGGGTCACGCCCGGCGAGAGCAACGCGGCCCCTTCGACCACCGCCCGTACCGCCCGCAGCAGTTCCTCCGGCTCGGTGTCCTTGACCAGGAAGCCGGAGGCACCCGAGCGGATCGCCTCGAAGACGTACTCGTCGAGCTCGAAGGTGGTGAGCATGACCACCTTGACCCCCGCGAGCGCGGGGTCGCCGGTGATGCCACGGGTGGCCGCCAGGCCGTCCAGGCGGGGCATACGGATGTCCATCAGGACGACGTCCGGGCGCAGTTCGCGCACCGCGCGCAGGGCCTCCTCGCCGTCCGCGGCCTCTCCGGCCACCTCGATGTCCGACTGCGCGTCGAGCAGCGCCCGGAATCCGGCCCGGACCAACGACTGGTCGTCGGCGAGCAGTACGCGGATCACCGATCCTCCTCGGTCTTCGACGGCGACGACACCGATCCCGATCCTGTTCTCGGCGCCTGTGCCGGTGCCCGGTCCTGTTTCCGTTCCGACGGCAGTACGGCGAGCACCCGGAAGCCGCCGTCCGGGCGCGGTCCCGCCTCGATCCTGCCACCGAGCGCGGCGGCCCGCTCCCGCATCCCGGCCAGCCCGTTGCCGCTGCCGCCCGCGTCGGCGCCGGTCGCGGGCCCGTCGTCGTCGACGCACAACCGCAGTTCGCCCCCGGCGTGCTCGACGCGCACGCGTGCGTGCCGCGAACCGGAATGCCGCACGACGTTGGTGAGGGCCTCCTGGACGATACGGAACGCGGCGAGGTCCGCGCCGGGCGACAGCCGGGGCGGCCGCCCCTCGACCTCGACGGCGAGCCCCGCGGTGGCCGCCTGTTCCACCAGTTCGGGCAGCCGGTCGAGACCGGGCGCGGGCGTGCGCGGCGCGTCACCCGGCGTACGCAGTGTGTCGAGCACCTGGCGGACCTCGCCGAGCGCCTCCTTGCTCGCGGCCCTGATGGTGGTGAGCGCCGTGCGTGCCTGCTCCGGGTCCGTGTCCAGGAGCGCCAGGCCGACGCCCGCCTGCACGTTGATCACGGAGATGCTGTGCGCGAGGACGTCGTGCAGTTCGCGGGCGATCCGCAGCCGTTCCTCGTCGGCGCGCCGACGCGCCGCCCGTGCCCGCTCGGCCCGCTCCCGGGCCCACTGCTCACGCCGTGCCCGGGCCAGTTCGGACACCGCGAGCACCCCGGCCACCCAGGTGGCGACGGCGGCCTCCTGCCACCAGGAGGCCGCCGCGTCACCGGTCGGCGGCAGCCACCGGTAGAGCCAGTGGGTCACCAGCACATGGCCTGCCCAGAGCATCCCCACCGCCGACCACGCGACCTCGCGGTGCCCCGTGACGACCGCGCTGAAGCAGGCCACGGCGACGGTCAGGAAGACCGGCCCGTACGCGTATCCGGCGGCCAGATAGACCAGGGTGACCGCGGCCGTGCCGAAGGCGACGAGCGCCGGACAGCGCTTCCGCCACAGGAGCAGAGCCGATCCGGCCAGCAGCAGCACGCGCGCGAGGGCGTCCAGCGGGAGCCGTCCGCTCTGCTGGGCGTGGGCCGCGAAGTTCGACCCGCCGAGCACGAACACGGTGATCACGACGGTGGAGCGCCACGGCCAACGGGTACCTCGCTCCTCCTTGTCCCAGAGGGTCCCCAGCGGCCCGTGCCGCCACCGCGGGGGCGGCCCGCCATCGGATACGCGCTGCTCGTCCATGTCCGCCACGCTAGACGCCGCCGCCCCCGGCGGACGTCCGCCGGTCGGGGCGATCACGCGTACTCCCCGCGCAGTACGCCGACGCGGTACCCGCACGCACGGCCGGTCCGCTCAGTCGGTCCGGCCCTGCTGCGGGTACACCAGCCCCACGCCGTGGGCGAGCCGGGCCACCGCGAGCCGGAAGAACGGCTCGCGGTCCTCCACGACCCGGTTGAACTGCCCGAACAGCTCGAAGCCGATCAGCCCGTAGAGCTGCGCCCAGGCCGCGACAAGTGCCGTGACCACCTCCGGGGGCAGATCGGGCGCGAGGTCGGCGGTCATCCGCTCGGCCTCGGCGCGCAGTTCGGCCGGCAGCGGCGGCTTGGCCACGCCGAGTCCCCGGTGCGCGTCCCGCACGATGTCGATGAGGAGGAGGCCGACCCGCGCGGCGGCCGGGACGGTCGTCTGGGGCGCGGAGTATCCCGGCACCGGGGACCCGTAGATCAGCGCGTACTCGTGCGGGTGGGCGAGCGCCCAGGCCCGGGCGGCCTCGCACACCGCGGTCCATCTGTGCGCCGGACCGGCCTCGGCGACCGCGGCCTCCGCCGCCTCCGCGCTCTCGCCCAGGGAGTTGTAGGCGTCGATGATGAGGGCGGTGAGCAGGTCGTCACGGCTGGGGAAGTAGCGGTACAGCGCGGAGGAGGCCATCCCGAGTTCGCGCGCCACGGCTCGCAGCGACAGCTTCGCGGCGCCCTCCGCCGCGAGTTGTCTGCGCGCCTCGTCCTTGATGGCCGCGGTGACCTCGGCCCTGGCGCGGGCTCGGGCGCCTCGGGTGCCGTCTGGGGGGTTGCTCATACGAGCGAGTGTCCCACGTTTCGGGAGCAGTGCACACAACCGAGAGCACTGCAATGAAACGAGAGCAGCGCCAAGAAATGAGAGCACCGCAAAAAATTGAGAGCAGTGCTCTTGCTATGGATCACCGATCTCCAGCAGACTGTCCATCAAGCGAGAGCACTGCTCTCGCAATGCGCTCCCCGCGAGCTTCCAGGAGGAAGTAGCCATGTCCACGCACGTCAAGAAGCCCGGTTGGTTCACCGTCAACGTCTTCAACCGTGCCGTCGCCTGGATCACCCGCCGCGGCATCAGCGTCTGGGGCTCTCGGGTACTGGCGGTCCGCGGCCGCAAGAGCGGCGAATGGCGGACCACCCCCGTGAACCTCCTGACGGTGGACGGCCGTCACTACCTGCTCGCCCCTCGCGGTCACGTCCAGTGGACGCACAACATGCGGGCGGCCGGCGGCGGTGAACTGCGCCTGGGCAAGAACGTGGACGAGTTCACCGCGACCGAGGTCGCCGACGACGACAAGGTCCCGCTGCTGCGCGCCTACCTCAAGCGCTGGAAGGCCGAGGTGGGCGTCTTCTTCAACGGCGTCGGGCCCGACTCCCCCGACGCCGACCTGCGCAGGATCGCTCCGGACCACCCGGTCTTCCTCATCAGCCTCAAGAGCTGAACGAGCATCAGGAGCCGGTCTCGTCGGCCTCACGGACATCGTCGGCCTCGCGCGCCTCGGGGCTCTCGCCGTCCGCGACCGCGGCGCCACCCTTGGCACTCGCACCGCTCGTACCGCTCGCGCCACGCGCTCCCCGTACGCCACGAGCACCGCCCCCATCACCCGCACCGTCGGCGTCGTCCGCACCGCTCGCCGCGTCCGGCGTGGGCCGGCGGTCCAGCGCGGTCAGGGCGCGCTGGGCGAGGGGGTGGCCGCGCATGAGCTCACCCAGGGTCGTCGCGCCCCGGGTGATGTCCGCGAACGCGCGCCAGGCGGGCCGGAAACCCGTCAGCGCCGCGTGGAAGACCCCGGGCCGCCGCTCGAACACCGCCAGCATCCGCTTGCCGACGCTCATCTCCACGCCCAGCCCGGCCTTGATCGCGAAGGCGTAGTTCAGGGCCTGCCTGCGGGTGTCCACGGCGTCGTGCGCCTCGGCGATGCGGACCGCCCACTCGCCCGCGAGCCGCCCCGAGCGCAGCGCGAACGAGATGCCCTCGCGCGTCCACGGCTCCAGCAGTCCGGCCGCGTCCCCGCACACGAGGACCCGGCCGCGCGACAGCGGCGAGTCGTCGGCCCGGCAGCGGGTCAGATGCCCGGAGGAGATGCTCGGTTCGAAGCCCGCGAGGCCGAGCCGGGCGATGAAGTCCTCCAGGTAGCGCTTGGTCGCGGCGCCTTCGCCACGGGCCGAGATCACCCCGACCGTCAGCGTGTCGCCCTTGGGGAACACCCAGCCGTAGCTGCCGGGCATCGGCCCCCAGTCGATGAGGACCCGTCCCCGCCAGTCCTCGGCGACCGTCTCCGGCACCGGGATCTCCGCCTCCAGCCCGAGGTCGACCTGGTCGAGCTTCACACCGACATGCGCCCCTATGCGGCTGGCGCTGCCGTCCGCGCCGACCACCGCTCGCGCGAACACCGTCTCGCCGCCCTGGAGGACGACGGCGACCGTGCGCCGGTCCGGTACGGCCGAGCCGTGCTGCTCCACCCGCTGCACGGTGACGCCGGTCCGCAGGTCGGCGCCCGCCTTCTGGGCGTGCTCGACCAGTTGCTGGTCGAACTCGGGCCGGTTGATCAGCCCGAACAGCATCCGCTTGGAGCGCCGGGTCCGGGTGAAGCGGCCGTTGTTCGAGAACGTCACCGCGTGCACCCGGTCCTGCAACGGCAGTTCGAAGCCGGGCGGCAGGCTGTCCCGCGACGGTCCGATGATGCCGCCGCCGCACGTTTTGTAGCGGGGCAGCTCCGCTTTCTCCAGCAACAGGACGCGCCGCCCTGCGACCGCCGCCGCGTAGGCGGCCGAGGCCCCCGCGGGTCCCGCGCCCACCACGACGACGTCCCACACCTGCCGCACGTCGTCCGCCGAAGAGTTCTCGCTGCTCACGATGGTCTACTGCTCCCGATCAAGCCGCTGCCGCACCTGTCCCCCGCATCCTACGGCGGCCGTGGCCCGGGACCGCTGTGGGAGTATCGGAGGCGTTTGCGCCCTGTACCCCAGGTGCGCATACGCTGACACGATCATCCGTACACACACGTACAACGTCGCACCCACCAGGAGCGTGCCCATGTCGTCGAATCCGGTCGCCGAGACCGTCGCCTCGCTGATGCCCAGGGCGAAGGCGGAGCTCACCGAACTGGTGGCTTTCAAGTCGGTGGCGGACTTCGACCAGTTCCCCAAGAGCGAGAGCGAGGGCGCCGCGAACTGGATCGCCGACGCCCTGCGCGCCGAGGGCTTCACGGACGTGGAACTGCTCGACACCCCCGACGGCACGCAGTCGGTCTACGGCTACCTGCCCGGCCCGGAGGGTGCCAGGACCGTCCTGCTGTACGCCCACTACGACGTGCAGCCGCCGCTGGACGAGGCCGCCTGGTCCACCCCGCCGTTCGAACTGACCGAGCGCGACGGCCGTTGGTACGGCCGCGGCGCCGCCGACTGCAAGGGCGGCGTGATCATGCACCTGCTCGCCCTGCGTGCGCTGAAGGCGAACGGCGGTGTCCCGGTGCACGTCAAGGTGATCGCCGAGGGCTCGGAGGAGATGGGCACGGGCGGCCTGGAGCGGTACGCCGAACAACACCCGGAGCTGCTGGCCGCCGACACGATCGTCATCGGCGACGCGGGCAACTTCCGCGTCGGCCTGCCGACCGTCACCACCACGCTGCGCGGCATGACGATGCTCAACGTGCAGGTCGACACGCTGGAGGGCAACCTGCACTCGGGCCAGTTCGGCGGCGCCGCGCCCGACGCGCTGGCCGCGCTCGTCCGCGTACTGGACTCGCTGCGCGCCGAGGACGGTTCGACGACGGTCGACGGGCTCGCCCCGACGTCCCCGTGGGACGGCCTCCAGTACGACGAGGAGCAGTTCCGCAAGGACGCCAAGGTGCTCGACGGCGTCGGGCTGATCGGCTCCGGCACGGTCGCCGACCGCATCTGGGCCCGTCCGGCCGTCACGGTGCTGGGCATCGACTGCCCGCCGGTCGTCGGCGCGACCCCGTCCGTGCAGGCGAGCGCCCGGGCCAAGGTGAGCCTGCGGGTGCCGCCGGGCGTCGACGCGGTCGAGGCGACGAAGCTGCTCCAGGCCCACCTGGAGACGCACACGCCGTGGGGTGCGCGGGTGCGCACGGAGCAGGTCGGCCAGGGTCAGGCGTTCAGCGCCGAGACGGCCAGCCCGGCGTACACGGCGATGGCCGAGGCGATGACGGTGGCGTACCCGGGTCAGCAGATGCAGTACGCCGGCCAGGGCGGCTCCATCCCGCTGTGCAACACCCTGGCGTCCCTCTACCCGGAGGCGGAGATCCTGCTCATCGGTCTGAGCGAGCCGGAGGCGCAGATCCACGCGGTGGACGAGAGCGTGTCCCCCGAGGAGCTGGAGCGGCTGTCGGTGGCCGAGGCGCTGTTCCTGCTGAACTACGCGGCCGGCTGATCCACCCGGCCCGCGCCGGTGGGCCCCTCGCCACGAGGCGAATTCCGGGGCCCACCGCGACACCCGCGGGAGGGCGCGCGTCGGCGGCCGCCCTCCCGGGCCGCACGTCGCCCGCCGACCGCGTCACCGGGCCGTACGTCGGTCACCGACCGCTGTAGCGGGCCGTACGTCGGTCACCAACCGCTGTAGCGGGCCGTACGTCAACCGCGCACCGCGGCACCGGGCCGTACGTCAGCCGCCGACCGGTGTGCCCGCCTCCAGGTACAGGGCCGCGCCGCGTTCCTTCGCGCGCAGGGCCCAGCGCAGCCGCTCATACCGGACGGGCGGGAGCAGGTCGGCGGCCTCCTGTTCGCTGGCGAAGCGCCAGGCGCGCAGTTCGGGGCCGGGCAGCAGCAGTCCGGCGGCGCGGTCGGGGTCGAGGCGGCCGCCGTCGAAGAGCAGCCGCAGCCCGCCGTAGCCGGGCGGCACGGGCCGTTCCCAGTCGACGACGAGGAGGCGGGGCATCTCGTCGAGGTGTATCCCGGTCTCCTCCGCGACTTCGCGCACCCCTGCCTGCGCGGGGGCCTCGCCGGGTTCGACGACGCCGCCGGGGAACTCCCAGCCGGCCTTGTACGTGGGGTCGACCAGCAGCACCCGGTCCTGGTCGTCGAAGAGCAGCACCCCCGCGGCGGTCGTCTCGGCCGTCGGCTCGGGGGTCTGCACGATGGCACAGGTGGCCGCGTCCCCGCTGCCGACGGCCTCGGCGACGCGGACGGCCGTCTCGTACGGGGTGAGGGCGCTGGTGTCGACGAGGTGCGCGTCGGCGGCGAGCCAGCCGGCGAGCGCGGCGCGGTAGGGCTCGATGTGGTCGTATGACCACTGGCGTACCCGTATCTCCCCGTCGGGCAGGTCCGGCGGGAGTTCGCGGTCGGCTATGCGCTCGCGCAGGATCGTTTCCGCCGGGGCGAGGAGCACATGCCGCACGGCCAGTCGCCGGGCGGCGAGACCACCGAAGATCTCGTCGCGGTACTCCTGGCGCAGCAGTGTCATGGGGACCACCAGGGTGCCGCCGAGCTCGGCGAGCATCGCGGCCGCGGTGTCGATCACGAGCCGCCGCCAGATCGGCAGGTCCTGGAAGTCGCCGACCTCGGCGAGGTGTTTGGGTGGCAGCAGATGCGTGAGTGCCGCCCCGATGACCTCGGGGTCGAAGAGTGTGCTGTTCGGGATCAGTTCGATCAGTTCCCGCGCGGTCGCGCTCTTCCCCGCGCCGAACGCACCGTTGATCCAGACGATCACGGTTCCCCCTCTTCCGTTGGCCCCCTGTGGCTTGCCCGCTCCACCCTGCCACGGAAACCAGCTCCCGTTGAGGGTGCCCGGACGGGGGTCCGGAGCCCCGGGGCGGGGCTCCGGCACCGGTCGCCGAAGGAGGCCGGTCCGGGGGAGCGGCGCCGGCCGCGCGCCGCGGCCGTCAGTCGCCGTGCCCCAGGGTGTTCTCGCCGAGGTCGACGCTCTCACCGGCCACGACGTGGTCGAGGGTGCCGACGGTGTCCCGTACGTTCAGGTCGCTCAGATCCTCGGCGGCCGCGCTGTGGGACGGGGTGATCGCGGCGACCACGAACCCGGTGGCGAGGGAGGCGATGGCAAGCATGCTGCGCTTCTTCATGCCCGGCTCAACTCCGCGGAGGGGCGCGGGGTCACGCCCTTTCCCCGAACGAACGCACCCGACGGCCCCGCCACGTCCGCCCCGCCGGTCGCCGTGAGTCCGTCAAACCCCGCCGGTCGCCCTGGGACCGTCCACCCCGTCAGTCGCCCTGGGACCGTCCACTCCGGCGGTCACCCTGGGACCGTCAGACCCCGCCAGTCGCCCTGGATCCGTCCACCCCGCCGGTCACCCTGGGACCGTCAGACCCCGCCAGTCTCCGTGGGGCCGTCAGACCCCGGCGGTCGCCGTGCCCGCCGCTCCGGCGAGGGCGGCGGCGGCCGCTCCCACCAGGCCGGCGTCCGTGCCCATCTGGGCCGGTGCCACGGTCAGGCGCTGGACGAAGGACAGGGTCGCGTAGTCGCCGAGGGCCTTGCGCAGCGGCGCGAAGAGCACCTCCCCCGCCTTGCCCACCCCGCCGCCGACGACGGCGATGTCGATCTCCACGAGCGTCGCGGTGGCCGCGATCCCGGCCGCCAGGGCCTGCGCCGCCCGTTCGAAGGAGGCCACGGCGACCGGGTCCCCGGCCCGCGCTGCGGCGGCCACCGCGGCGGCGGAGGTGTCGCCGTCCGGGCCGGGGCGCCAGCCGTTCTCCAGGGCGCGGCGGGCGATGTTGGGGCCGCTGGCGATGCGTTCCACGCACCCGCGCGCGCCGCACGGGCACAGGTCGCCGTCCAGATCCACGCTGATGTGGCCGATGTGGCCCGCGTTGCCGGTGGGGCCGGGGTGGAGCTGGCCGTTGAGCACCAGACCGCCGCCGACGCCGGTGGAGACCACCATGCACAGCGCGTTGGCGTGGCCGCGGGCCGCGCCCTGCCAGTGCTCGGCCGCGGTGATCGCCACACCGTCGCCGATCAGCTCGACGGGCAGGCCCCCGGTCGTCGCCCGGACCCGTTCGACGAGCGGGAAGTCGCGCCAGCCGGGCACGTTCACCGGGCTCACCGTGCCCGCGCCGGCGTCCACCGGACCCGCGCTGCCGATGCCGACGGCGCGGGTGCGCCCCCACAGCGGCGACGCGTCGAGCTCGCCGAGGACCTCCTCGACGGCCCGCATCACGGTGTCGCCGTCCTCCCGCGCGGGCGTCGGGCGCTGCGCCCGCACCAGGATCGTGCCGTGGCTGTCGACCAGCGCTCCGGCGATCTTGGTGCCGCCGATGTCGAGCGCGGCCACGAGGTGGGTGTGCATCAGTGTCGGATCTCCCCGTCAACCATGAGAAAAGGCTGGCCGGTCCAGCGTTGGGGGACGTGGGCCGAGATTGCGGTGGACAGTCTCTCCCGCATCTGACAACGTTGTCCAGGCCCTATGCTCGACGCCACATCCTCATACATGCCCGTGGAGCGATGCACACCCCCCGTGGCCGACAGGACAGGACGTACCGTGCCCGACACGCCCCGCCGATCCGAGAGCCGTTACGGCAACCGTCCGACCATGAAGGACGTGGCCGCACGGGCCGGGGTAGGACTGAAGACGGTCTCCCGCGTCGTCAACGGCGAGCAGGGGGTCACCCCGGAGACCGAACGGCGGGTCCAGGAGGCCATCGACGCCCTGGGCTTCCGGCGCAACGACAGCGCGCGGGTGCTGCGCAAGGGCCGCACCGCGAGCATAGGCCTGGTGCTGGAGGACCTGGCCGACCCGTTCTACGGACCGCTCAGCCGCTCCGTCGAGGAGGTGGCCCGCGCGCACGGCGCCCTGCTGATCAACGGCTCCAGCGCCGAGGACCCCGACCGTGAGCAGGAACTGGTGCTGGCGCTGTGCGCCCGCCGGGTGGACGGGCTGGTCATCATCCCCGCGGGTGACGACCACCGCTATCTGGAGCAGGAGATCAGGGCGGGCGTCGCGACGGTCTTCGTCGACCGGCCGGCCGGGAAGACGGACGCCGATGTCGTCCTGTCCGACAACTTCGGCGGTGCCCGTGACGGGGTCGCCCACCTGATCGCGCACGGGCACCGCCGGATCGGCTTCATCGGCGACATGCCCCGTATCCACACGGCCGCCGAGCGGCTGCGCGGCTACCTGGCCGCGATGGAGGACGCCGGGATACCCGTGGAGGACTCCTGGACGTCGCTGGGCGTCACCGATCCGCTGCGGGTGCGCAGGGCGGCGGAGGACATGCTCCGCGGACCCTCCCCCGTCACGGCGGTCTTCGCGGGGAACAACCGGGTGAGCGTCACGGTGATCCGGGTCCTCGCCGAGCAGACCCGCCGGGTGGCTCTCGTCGGGTTCGACGACATCGAGCTCGCCGATCTGCTGCACCCGGGTCTCACGGTCGTCGCCCAGGACGCGTCGGTGCTCGGCCGCACCGCCGCCGAGCGCCTGTTCGGCCAACTGGACGGCTCGCTGATCGTCCCGGAGCGCATCGAGCTGCCGACGCGTCTGATCACCCGCGGCTCGGGCGAGCTGCCCCCGGCGGACTGACCGGACGGGATCGCAGGGACCGGGGCCGGGGGCGCCGCCGGGCCGACGCCGTCAGGTCGCCCCGCCGCCGCGCCGTGGCGTCGCGAGGCCGTCCAGCTCGGCCCGGGTCAGCCCGGTCGCGCCGGTGACCTCCGCCAGGTCCAGCGCGCCGCAGTCCAGGCCGCGCAGCAGATGGCCGCTGAGGGCCTTGGCGGTCGCGGGCTCGTCCATGACGTCGCCGCCGACCCGGTGGACGTAGCGGGCGAGCCGGGCCGCCGTCCGCTCGAAGCCCTCCCGGTAGAAGGCGAAGACGGCCGCGTACCGGGTGGGGAGGT
Organism: Streptomyces adustus; assembly: GCF_009377175.1. Taxonomy (GTDB): domain Bacteria; phylum Actinomycetota; class Actinomycetes; order Streptomycetales; family Streptomycetaceae; genus Streptomyces; species Streptomyces adustus. The sequence goes on along the minus strand of NZ_VJZD01000086.1, from coordinate 19,295 downwards.
GGCCGGGGTGCATGTCCCAGCCCTGGTAGTAGGCGCGGGCCAGGGCGCGCCGGGTGAGGCCGTAGTGCAGCCGCCAGGCGTCGTGGACCTGTCCGGTCGGGCCGACCGGCAGCACGTTGGTGGAGCCGTCCGAGAGGCGTACGCCGGTGCCCGCGGCCGCGACCTGCATGACCGCCTTGGCATGGTCGGCGGCCGGATGGTCGCTCGCCTGGTGGGCGGCGGACACACCGAGGCAGGCGCTGTAGTCGAAGGTGCCGTAGTGCAGGCCCGTGGCGCGGCCTTCGGCGGCCCGGATCAGCCGGGCGACGGTGGCGGTGCCGTCGGCGGCGAGGACGGCCTGGCTGGTCTCGATCTGGATCTCGAAGCCGATCCGGCCGGGCGCGAGGCCGCGCGCCTTCTCGAACGCCTCCAGGAGCCGCACCATGGCGGTGACCTGCTCGGGGTAGGTGACCTTGGGCAGGGTCAGCACGAGCCCGTCGGGCAGGCCTCCGGCCTCCGCCAGGCCGCTGAGGAAGACGTCGAGGGTGCGGATGCCGCGGTCGCGCACGGCGGCTTCCAGGCACTTCATCCGGATGCCCATGTACGGGGCGGCCGTGCCGTCCTCGTACGCCTGCGCGATCAGACGGGCCGCACGGGCGGCCGCCGCGTCCTCCTCGGCGTCCGGACGGCTGCCGTAGCCGTCCTCGAAGTCGACGCGCAGGTCCTCCACGGGCTCGCGCTCCAGCTTGGTCCGCACGCGCGCGTACACGGCCTCGGCGAGTGCGCCGTCCAGGCCGAGGACCGCGGCGAAGGCGGCCGCGTCGGGCGCGTGCTCGTCGAGGGCGGCCAACGCCCGGTCCCCCCACGAGCGGACGGTTCCGGCCCCGAAGACGTCCCCGGGCACATAGACGGTGTGGACGGGCTGACGGGTGCCCGGGTCGCCCGGGTAGTCCCGCTCCAGTGCGGCGTCGACCGGCGCGAGGAAGGCGCCGATCTCCTCGCCGACCGTGCCCGCGAGGCTCGTCGTCACCTTCTCCTGCCGACCCATCTCGCATCCTCCGACCACCGCTGCACGGAATCAACAATCTGTTGAATGAACCTATCCGGCGAACTTTCCACGGGTCAACACCCGTCCAGGCCCCGGTCCCTCGCGATTCACCAAGCCCCTGCGCCCCCTTCCGTCCAGGCGTCTTCCCCTTCATCCTGGCTCCCGAGGGGAGGGGACACACATGACGATCACCCCAGGGCCCACCCGTCGGGCGGGGCTGCGGACCCTGGTGGCCGTCGCGGCCGCCGTGGCCGCCGTACCCCTGCTCGGCGGCGTTCGGACCTCCGAGGCCCGGGACGGGGGCACGACCGGGAGCCCGGACGCGGGCCACGCTCGCGTGAAGGCGCGAACCGTCCCCCCGTTGCGGCTCATGACGTTCAACCTGCGGGTCGCCGGCAGCGACGAGCCCAACAGCTGGGCGGACCGCCGGCCGGTGATGCGCGAGCTGCTGCGCCGCGCGGCCCCGCACGTCATCGGCACCCAGGAGGGGCAGTTGCCCCAGTTGAGCGACATCGAGGCCGACCTCGGGCCGCACTACGCCTGGATCGGCACCACCGGCGACGGCCGCGAGGAGTCGGTGGCCGTCTACTACGACAAGCGTCGGCTCGCCCCGGTCGAACACACCACCTTCCGCCTCTCCGACACCCCCGACGTGCCCGGCTCCAACACCTGGGGCGCCGCCTTCCCGCGGCTGGTCACCCGGGTCCGCTTCCGCGATCTGCTCGATCCGGGGCGGCAGTTCCACGTCCTCAACACCCACCTCGACCACCGCAGCGAGTACGCGCGCGAGCGCGCCGCCGCCCTCATCGCCGAGCGGGTCGCCGCCCTGGGCGGTCGGCTCCCGGTCCTGCTCACAGGCGACTTCAACGCCGCGGCCCACGGCAGCCCGGCCTACGACACCCTGCTGGACGCCGGGTTCGTGGACACCTGGGACACGGCGCGGCAGCGCGGGCCCGCCTACGGGACGTTCCACGCCTTCGGCTCGCTGACGCCGGACGGCGAGCGCATCGACTGGATCCTGGCGACGCCGGATGTGACGGTGCACCGGGAGTCGGTCGACACGTTCTGGGTGCGGGGCCAGTGGCCGAGCGACCATCTGCCGGTGCTGGCGTCGCTGAGCCTGGGCCGAGCCGCGCCCGGCACGGCTTGAGCCCGGCACGGGTTGAGCCCGGCACGGCTTGAGCCCGGCACGGGTTGAGCCCGGCACGGCTTGAGCCCGGCACGGCTTGAGCCCGGCACGGCTTGAGCCCGGCACGGCTTGAGCCCGGCACGAGCGAGGCCCCCGTGACCGGTGTGGTCACGGGGGCCTCGGACAGCCTGGCGCGGATCAGCCCTTGCGGGACTTGACCTCGTCGGTGAGCTGCGGGACGACGTCGAAGAGGTCGCCGACGACGCCGTAGTCGACCAGGTCGAAGATCGGGGCCTCGGGGTCCTTGTTGATGGCCACGATGGTCTTCGAGGTCTGCATACCGGCGCGGTGCTGGATCGCGCCGGAGATGCCGGAGGCGATGTACAGCTGCGGCGAGACCGACTTGCCGGTCTGGCCGACCTGGTTGGTGTGCGGGTACCAGCCCGCGTCCACCGCGGCGCGCGAGGCGCCGACGGCCGCGCCGAGCGAGTCGGCGAGGGCCTCGATGATCGCGAAGTTCTCGGCACCGTTGACGCCACGGCCGCCGGAGACCACGATCGCGGCCTCGGTCAGCTCCGGGCGCCCGGTCGACTCACGCGGGGTGCGGCCGGTGACCTTGGTGCCGGTCGCCTTCTCGGAGAAGGACACCGACAGCGCCTCGACCGCACCGGCGGCCGGGGCGGCCTCCACGGCGGCGCTGTTGGGCTTGACCGTGATGACCGGGGTGCCCTTGGAGACACGGGTCTTGGTGGTGAAGGACGCGGCGAACACCGACTGGGTGGCCACCGGGCCCTCGTCGCCGGCCTCCAGGTCGACGGCGTCGGTGATGATGCCGGAACCGATGCGCAGCGCCAGACGGGCGGCGATCTCCTTGCCCTCGGCGGAGGACGACACCAGCACGGCGGCCGGGGAGACGGCCTCGACGGCGGCCTGGAGCGCCTCCACCTTCGGTACGACGAGGTAGTCGGCGTACTCGGCGGCGTCGTGCGTGAGGACCTTCACCGCGCCGTGCTCGGCGAGCGTGGCGGCGGTGTTCTCGGCACCGGCGCCGAGCGCGACGGCGACGGGCTCGCCGATCCGACGGGCGAGCGTCAGCAGCTCGAGAGTGGGCTTGCGGACGGCACCGTCCACGTGGTCGACGTAGACGAGGACTTCAGCCATGGGATTGCTCTCCTGCGGGGATGAATTGAGGGGCGGTCAGCTGCTGCGGGGCCTTAGATGAACTTCTGGCCCGCGAGGAACTCGGCGAGCTGCTTGCCGCCCTCGCCCTCGTCCTTGACGATGGTGCCCGCGGTGCGCGCGGGGCGCGCTGCCGCGGAGTCGACGGCCGTCCAGGCACCCTCCAGGCCGACCTCGTCCGCCTCGATGTCCAGGTCGGACAGGTCCCAGGACTGAACCGGCTTCTTCTTGGCGGCCATGATGCCCTTGAAGGACGGGTAACGCGCCTCGCCCGACTGGTCGGTGACCGACACGACGGCCGGAAGGGAGGCCTCCAGCTGCTCGGAGGCGGCGTCGCCGTCACGGCGGCCCTTGACCGTGCCGTCCTCGACCGACACCTCGGACAGCAGGGTGACCTGCGGGACGCCCAGACGCTCGGCCAGCAGCGCCGGGACCACACCGGCGGTGCCGTCGGTGGATGCCATGCCGGAGATGACCAGGTCGAAGCCGGCCTTCTCGATGGCCTTGGCCAGCACCAGGGAGGTGCCGATGACGTCCGTGCCGTGCAGGTCGTCGTCCTCGACGTGGATGGCCTTGTCGGCGCCCATCGACAGCGCCTTGCGCAGCGCGTCCTTGGCGTCCTCGGGGCCCACCGTCAGGACGGTGATCTCCACGTCGTCGTCCGAGTTCTCGGAGATCTGCAGCGCCTGCTCGACCGCGTACTCGTCGAGCTCGGAGAGCAGACCGTCCACGTCGTCCCGGTCCACGGTCAGGTCATCGGCGAAGTGCCGGTCGCCAGTGGCGTCGGGCACGTACTTCACAGTGACAACGATCCTCAAGCTCACGCCGGCTCTCCTACTGCATCGTCTCTATTTCGGCTGCCTACTTGCAGGCAGCATAGGCGCCACAAGCGGCCGATCCCGGTCGGGGCGGCCCGCGCTCCGACCGAAATATTACTCGTCAGTACACCCAGTTCGTTCCCGCTAAGCAAGCGCTTTGAACTGTGACCTTCGCAACGCAGCGTAATCGGAAGTCGACGACTTCGCAGAGGCAGGGTGCTGTGATCAGTCACGCAGTGCGTTGAACCGGCCCTGGTGGTAGACGAGCGGACGCCCGGGGCCCGTGGGATCGCCGAGGGCGACCTCGGCCAGCACGATGCGATGGTCGCCCGCGGGCACCCGGGTGACGACGCGGCACACCAGCCAGGCGGAGACGTCGTCGAGCAGGGGGACGCCCTCGGGGCCCTCGCGCCAGGCGGTCGGCGCGCCGAACCGGTCGGCGCCGCTGCGCGCGAAGGTGCCGGCCAGCTCCCGCTGGTGCTCGCCGAGTATGTGCACGCCCACGTGGGTGGCCGTGGAGACGGCCGGCCAGCTGGAGGAGCCGGTACTGATCCCGAAGGAGAGCAGCGGGGGCTCGGCGGACACGGAGGTGAGGGAGGTGGCGGTGAAGCCGACCGGCCCCGCCGCACCACGGGCGGTGATCACGGCGACTCCCGCCGCGTGCCGCCGGAAGACGGAACGCAGCAGGTCGGGCGAGGCGAGGCGGGAGGCGTCGAGGTCGGGTGTGGCCGTCATGGAGTTGTCCTTCTGCGGCAGGGGCGTGGAGGTGGGGCCGTGACTGCTCAACAGTCCGGACAGCACGCGCTCGCGGTGCGGGCGAGGTCGATGTGCACCCGCCCGAAGAGAAGGAGTTCCCTAGGCATACGGTCAGGCTGACGATAGGTGCCACGCACAGTCAAGTGCGTACCGGCATGTGGGAGATGTCTCACCGTGTCCCACCGTGCGCCCCCCGCGCCGGGTGCGGGGCCGTCAGACGGCTTCCCCGAGTGCCGCGATGACGTCCGCCTTGCGCGGCTGGCCTGCGGCGCGCCGCACGATCCGCCCGTCCGCGTCCAGGACGAGCACGGTCGGGGTCTTGAGAATGCCGAGCTCGCGTACGAGTTCGAGTCGGGCCTCCGCGTCGATCTCCACGTGGGCCACGCCCGGGACCAGCGCGGCCACCTCGCCGAGGATCCGCCGGGTGGCCCGGCAGGGGGCGCAGAAGGCGCTGGAGAACTGTACGAGCGTGGCCCGTTCGCCGAGTTCCCCGCCCAACCGGTCGGCCCCGAGCCGCTGTCCGTCGCCCTGCCCGCGCACCCGCACTCTCCCCGCTCCGCCGCCGACGCGGCACTCCTCGGACACCCGCCCTCGCGGTGACCGCCCCGCGCACGACATGACGGCGCAGCACCCGCATCAGCGTTCAAGGGACCGCAAAGATTCCCGGGCCCGCGACACGCCGAGTTCGCGCGGGCGTCGGGCTCCCGGCGACCGGGGGCCGTGTTCGCGCCACCTTCCCGAATGGCACGTTCGGGTGCTGCCTGCGCGACGAGTTGTACCTGCTCACCCGGCGCGTCACGGTCCGCGCGAAGTAAAGGTGGGTTAAAAGCGCAGGTGGATCATGGGGCCGACGTGACGAGGATCTCGCCGCACCCGGGCACCAGGACTGGCTCCCCGGCCGTTATTCGGGCACGATCTGCGGGATGCCGTAAACCTACGGCTGCGTAAGTTTCCGGCTGGGAGATCCCTTCCCAGGCAGAGTAAGGAAGGGCCCACCCCGTCCATGGCTGAACTGGTCTACCGCCCCGTCGTCGGTCTCGCGCGCACGCTGTTCAAGGTGTGGGACCTCAAGATCGACTGCAAGGGGTCGGAGAACATCCCACGTTCGGGCGGCGCCGTACTGGTGAGCAATCACATCAGCTATCTGGACTTCATCTTCGACGGTCTGGCCGCTCTGCCGCAGAAACGTCTCGTTCGTTTCATGGCGAAGGAGTCCGTCTTCCGGCACAAGGTGTCCGGTCCGCTGATGCGCGGCATGAAGCACATTCCCGTGGACCGCGAGCAGGGCGACGCGGCGTACGCGCATGCCCTGGAGTCGCTGAAGTCCGGTGAGATCGTGGGGGTCTTCCCGGAGGCCACCATCTCACAGTCGTTCACGCTGAAGAGCTTCAAGTCGGGTGCCGCCCGGCTGGCCCAGGAGGCGGGCGTCCCGCTGGTCCCGATGGCCGTGTGGGGTACGCAGCGACTGTGGACCAAGGGACACCAGCGCAACTTCAAGCGCAGCCACACCCCGATCACCATCCGCGTCGGCGAGCCGGTGGAGGCCCCCCGCGACCAGTACGCGGGCGCCATCACGCGCCGGCTGCGCGGGCGCGTCCAGGAGCTGCTGGAGGCCGCGCAGCGCGCCTATCCCGTACGTCCCAAGGGCGCGGACGACACCTGGTGGATGCCGGCCCACCTCGGCGGCACGGCGCCGACCCCCGAAGAGGTGCGGGCCGCCGAGGCGCGCTGACGCCGCCGCGCGTCCGGCCGGGCGGGGCGCAACACGCCGGTGCGCGCGGCCTGCCCGGCGGGACCACCGACACCGAGCGGCCGCTGCCGCCCGCCCGTCAGCCCTCGTGCCGGATCGTGATCCGTGCGCCGGGGCTGAACTTCTCCAGCAGCTCGGCGAGTTCGGTCGCGGCCGCCTCCACCTCGGACAGCGGCATCGGGGCCATGCCCTCCAGCAGGAAGATGCCCGAGGTGGTGGTCTCGGTGAGCCGGGTACGCGGACCCTGGCGCCAGTTCCAGCGACGGCACGTCACCCCCGCCTCGTCACGCCAGACCACCTCGCCCGCGTCGGGGTGCTCGACGCTCTCCTCGCCGCCCGAGACGGTCGGGAAGTCCTCGTCACCGATGGCCCGCACCAGGCTCATGCCGCCCTGGATGCGGTCGATGTCCTCTCCCCCGACGGGGATGAGATGGGCGACGCTGACGGCGTTGTAGAGGTCGACGAACAGGTTGACGCGCGGCAGGCCCGCGTCCGTCAGCGCCCGCCTGGCCAGCGCCTCGGCCGAGTTGCGGGTACGCGAGGGCTTCGAGCCGAACACGGTGTACACCTCCCGCCAGGCCGCCATGTACGGGTCCTCGTGCGGGGCACGGCCGTCCAGCCGGGCCGCGAGCCGGCGGGCCGCGTCGTCGAGGACCGCCGCACTCGCTTCCGTGCTGGGCCCGTTGGCCAGGCCGTGCGCCTCGACGGCGACCCAGGTGAAGCCGGGCGCGAGGGCGCGCACGTCGTCGGACACGATCAGGGAGAGGGTCATCGTCTGCCTCAGAGTGCGGTGGGGAGCGTCTTCCAGAGGTGCGGCCGGTCGGTGGCTGCCTTGAGCGCGCTCAGCACGGCCGGGTGAGGTTCAGCGTACAGGACCGGATAGTCCAACTCACTGCACTCCGGATCGGCGACGAAGGCCAGCTGCTCACCGTCGAGGGAGAACCGGGCGTCCACGCCCGGCTTGTTGCCGCGCGGGTCCTGCCGGTGCCAGGAGCCGTGGAACCGCACGGCGACCAGTCCGTGCACGACATGGCCTTCACCGTCGTCGTCCGCCAGCCGCTGGTAGGCGAACCCGGTGGGGATGTCCTCGGCGCGCAGCAGCGCGGCCAGCGCATGGGCCTTGGCGTAGCAGATCCCGGTGCGCCGCTCCAGGACGTCGGAGGCGCGCCAGGTGACGCGCGGATCGCCGACGTCCTGGGAGTGCGGAACGGTGTCGCGGACGAACTCGTACGCCGCCTGCGCATAGGCATACGAGTCGGCCGCCCCCTCGGCGAGTCGGGCGGCCGTCTCCCGCACGCGCGGATGATGGTGGTCGATGACCTCGTCAGCCGCCAGGTAGGCGGACAGATCTGGGGTGTTCTGGATCAGCTCCATGAGTGCAGAGCATAGAAATGCGATCACCCGAGAGTCAATGACTTTTCAGGCGACCGCATATCTATGCACCAGTACCGGCGCTAGCGCGCCATCTCCTCCTTGAGCGCCGCGACGAACGCGTCCACGTCCTCCTCGGTCGTGTCGAACGCGCACATCCAGCGCACGTCGCCGGCCGCCTCGTCCCAGAAGTAGAAGCGGAACCGCTTCTGGAGGCGCTCGCTCACGTCGTGCGGCAGCCGGGCGAAGACACCGTTCGCCTGCACCGGATAGAGGATCTCCACCCCGTGCACGGCACGGACGCCCTCGGCGAGCCGCCTGGCCATCTCGTTGGCGTGGCGGGCGTTGCGCAGCCACAGGTCCTTGGCGAGCAGGGCTTCCAGCTGCACCGACACGAAGCGCATCTTGGAGGCGAGCTGCATGGACAGCTTGCGCAGGTGCTTCATGCTGCGGACCGCGTCCTGGTTGATGACGACGACCGCCTCGCCGAACAGGGCGCCGTTCTTCGTGCCGCCCAGGGAGAGGATGTCGACGCCGACCGCGTTGGTGAACGCGCGCATGGGCATGTCGAGCGACGCGGCCGCGTTGGCTATCCGGGAGCCGTCCAGGTGCACCTTCATGCCGTGCGCGTGGGCGTGGTCGCAGATCGCGCGGATCTCGTCCGGCGTGTAGAGGGTGCCCAGCTCGGTGCTCTGGGTGATCGATACGACCTGCGGCATCGCCCGGTGCTCGTCGTCCCAGCCGTACGCCTGCCGGTCGATCAGCTCGGGCGTGAGCTTGCCGTCCGGCGTGGGCACGGTGAGCAGCTTGAGGCCGCCCATCCGCTCCGGGGCGCCGCCCTCGTCGACGTTGATGTGGGCGCTCTCGGCGCAGATCACCGCGCCCCACCGGTCGGTGACCGCCTGGAGCGCGACGACGTTCGCGCCGGTGCCGTTGAAGACCGGGAACGCCTCCGCCGTGGGACCGAAGTGACTGCGGACGATCCGCTGGAGGTTCTCCGTGTAGTCGTCCTCGCCGTACGCGACCTGGTGACCGCCGTTGGCCAGGGCCAGGGCGGCCATCACCTCCGGGTGGGCTCCGGCGTAGTTGTCGCTGGCGAATCCGCGGATCTGCGGGTCGTGGTGGCGGCGCGCGTCGGTCTTCGGAGGGTTCACGGCTGCTTGGTGAGCCACAGACGGTTTCCGTTCACTTCTGCGGCGGGCCGGTTCCAGACGTCGACGATGGCCTCGGCCAGGTCCTTGACGTCCGTGAAGCCCGCGAACTTCGCGTTGGGTCGCTCGGCGCGCATCGCGTCGTGCACCAGCGCCTTCACCACCAGGATGGCAGCCGCGGACGTCGGCCCCGCCTCGCCGCCCGCCTTGCGGAAGTAGTCGGCCAGGGCCAGCGTCCAGGCCTCGGCGGCGGCCTTGGCGGCGGAGTAGGCGGCGTTGCCCGCGGTGGGCTTGCTCGCGCCCGCCGCGCTGATCAGCACGTACCGACCGCGCTCGCTGCGCTGGAGCGCCTCGTGGAAGGCGAGGGAGGTGTGCTGCACGGTCTTGACGAGCAGCAGCTCCAGGAAGTCCCAGTCGTCCAGGCTGGTCTTGGTGAAGGTCTCGCTGCCGCGCCAGCCGCCGACGAGGTGGACCACGCCGTCGACGCGGCCGAAGTCCTTCTCGACGTGCCGGGCCCAGTCGCGGGTCGAGTCGATGTCCAGCAGGTCGACCGTCTCTCCGACGACGGTGGCCCCGCCGTGCCCGTAGCGGGCCTCGTCCACGGCCGCCGCCAGGCGCTCGGGGTCGTTGTCGGCGCCGACGACGGTCGCGCCCGCCTCGGCGAGTCGGATCATCGCCGCACGTCCGGCGGGTCCGCCCGCGCCGGCCACCGCGATCACAGCACCGCTGAGAGCACCGTTCCCCACCATGTTCTTCGCCTCCTGAGCAGTGTTCTCGGTGCCGCGCTCGCTCACGCGGCGACCCGCTCGGCGCCGTCCGCCGTGATGCCCCGGGTCGAGGCGATCACGTTCTTCAGCTTCTTGGACAGGGCCTCATAGAACATGCTCAGCGGAAACTCGTCCGGAAGCACGTCGTCCACGAGCCGGCGCGGCGGCTGCGTCAGGTCCAGGGCGTCCGGACCCTTGGCCCACGTGGAGCCCGGGTGCGGGGAGAGATACCCGGAGACCAGCTCGTACCCGGCGAACCAGTGCACCAGCTTGGGGCGGTCGATGCCGTCCCGGTACAGCTGCTCGATGTCGGCGCACAGCTGGTTGGTGACCTGCGGGGCGCGCTGCCAGTCGATGTGCAGCTTGTTGTCGGTCCAGCGCACGACGTCGTGCTTGTGGAGGTAGGCGAACAGCAGCTGGCCGCCCAGACCGTCGTAGTTGCGCACCCGGTCGCCGGTGACCGGGAAGCGGAACATCCGGTCGAACAGCACCGCGTACTGCACGTCCCGGGCCTGCGGGACGCCGTCGGCCTCCAGCTTCACGGCCTCCTTGAAGGCGGTGAGGTCGCAGCGCAGCTCCTCCAGGCCGTACATCCAGAACGGCTGGCGCTGCTTGATCATGAACGGGTCGAAGGGCAGGTCGCCGTGGCTGTGGGTGCGGTCGTGGACCATGTCCCACAGGACGAAGGCCTCTTCGCAGCGCTTCTGGTCGTGGACCATGGCGGCGATGTCCTCGGGCAGCTCCAGGCCCAGGACGTCGACGGCGGCGTCGGTGACGCGGCGGAAGCGGGCCGCCTCGCGGTCGCAGAAGATGCCACCCCAGGTGAATCGTTCCGGCGCCTCGCGGACGGCGATGGTCTCCGGGAACAGCACGGCGGAGTTGGTGTCGTAGCCGGCCGTGAAGTCCTCGAAGGTGATCCCGCAGAACAGCGGGTTGTCGTAGCGGGTGCGCTCCAGCTCGGACAGCCAGTCCGGCCAGACCATGCGCAGGACGACGGCCTCGAGGTTGCGGTCGGGGTTGCCGTTCTGGGTGTACATCGGGAAGACGACCAGGTGCTGGAGGCCGTCCTCGCGCCGCGCGGCGGGCTGGAAGGCCAGCAGCGAGTCGAGGAAGTCCGGCACCCCGAAGCCGGCGTCGGCCCAGCGGCGCAGGTCCTTGACGAGGGCCTGGTGGTACGCGACGTCGTGCGGGAGCAGCGGCGAGAGTTCCTCGACGGCGTCGGCGACACGCCCGACGGCGAGTTCGGCGTCGGCCCTGCCGGGCGCGCCCTCGGCGTCGAAGTCGATCGAACCGTCCTTCGACTGCCATGGCCGGATCTGCTCCACGGCATCCTTGAGCACGGGCCACGCCGGGTGCTCAACCACCCTGCTCACGGGAGGAACCTGCTCCTCCGAACCCACCTGCACAAGAATTTCCGGCATTTCCGATCCTCCACGGGAGAACATCACGTAAGGAGACCGTATACATACGAGGTTCCCTCCAGCAAGTGGATCCTCAGGAAATTATTCTGCACAGTCCGCATGTCACCGCACTTTTTCCTGTGCGTCACCGGAACGGCCCACGCTTCCGCTACCCGCTCGAACAAGGTGCACACCCGACATCGGGAACCGGATCCGGCCACCGCGCGGAGCAGATCCATCGGCGACTCGCCCGCCGCGGGGGCCGTCCCGGAGCCACAGACCGGATCGGACCCGCACGCCACACCAATGCGCCGCGTACGAGCGGGTCCATCGCGCGGCCTGACCATTAGGCTGCGGCTCTGCCGCGTGGACAGTGCCGTCCGCTCCGTCCGCCTCTGCTCCGCGCGTGCGCCGAGCCGCCGTCGACGGAAGCGAGTTGAACCTTGAACTTCCTTACCATCGGTCATCGCGGGGTCATGGGTGTCGAGCCCGAGAACACCCTTCGTTCCTTCGTCGCAGCCCAGCAGGCGGGCCTCGACGTCATCGAACTCGATCTGCATCTGAGCAAGGACGGCGCCCTCGTCGTCATGCACGACGCCGAGGTGGACCGCACGACCGACGGTTGCGGCCCGATCGCCGAGATGACCCTCGCGGAACTGCGCGGCCTGGACGCGGGCCGCGGTGAGCGGATCCCGGTCTTCGAGGAGGTGCTGGACGCGGTACGCACACCGCTCCAGGCCGAGATCAAGGACGTGGCGGCGGCTCGGGCGCTGGCCGAGGTCATGACCAGGCTCGATCTGCTGGGGCGCGTGGAGGTGTCCTCGTTCCACGACGAGGCGATCACGGAGATCGCCCGGCTCGTCCCCGGCGTACGGACCGCGCTCGTCGGCAGCCGGTACGACGTCGACATCGTGCGGCGGGCCGTGGACGCCGGAGCCTCGACGGTCTGCCTCGACATCCGCCGCCTCACCCTGGAGATCGTGGAGCGGGCGCGGGAGGCGGACCTGAGGATCATCGGCTGGGTGGTGAACACCCAGGACCACCTACGGCTGGTACGCGCCCTCCAGCTGGACGGCGCGACCACCGACTACCCGGACATCAAGCGCACGGGCCGCTTCACCGCCTGACGGCGGAAGCGGCCGGGACGGGGCTAGGCCGTCAGCTCCTTGACCAGCAGCTCGAACTCCAGGTCGTCGCGCTGCGGGATGCCGAAGCGCTCGTCGCCGTACGGGAACGGGGTCATCCGGCCCGTACGGCGGTAGCCGCGGCGCTCGTACCAGGCGATGAGGTCCTCGCGCACCGAGATGACGGTCATGTGCATCTCCGCGACACCCCAGGTCTCGCGGGCCAGCCGCTCGGCCTCCGCGATGACCGTCTTGCCGAGGCCGCCGCCCTGCCGGGTGGGCCGGACCGCGAACATGCCGAAGTAGGCGTAGGCACCGCGGTGCTCGATCTGGCAGCAGGCCAGCAGCTCGCCGTCGCGCTCCGCCGCCAGCAGCCGGCTGTCGGGCGACGTGATGACCTCCAGCACGCCCTCCGGGTCGGTCCGCCGGCCTTCGAGGATGTCCGCCTCCGTGGTCCAGCCAGCCCGGCTGGCGTCCCCTCGGTACGCGGACTGCACGAGCTCGACCAACGCGTCGACGTCGGCTGCGGTGGCGTCGCGGAAGGTCGGTCCGGTGGTGGCGACGGTGTCCATGGGCGGGTTGCTCCGATCTGTGGCGCGGCTCGGCAGGGACGAGGGTAGCTCGCCGGTAGGCTCCGGCTGCATGGTGCATGTACTGAGCAGCCGGACACTCCTGCGCCCCACCGATCCGGAGGGCTCGCGCGCCTTCTACGGCGAGCGGCTGGGCCTCGCCGTCTACCGCGAGTTCGGCACCGGCCCGGAACGCGGCACCGTCTACTTCCTCGGCGGCGGCTTCCTGGAGCTCTCCGGGCGCGCGGAGACCCCGGCGTCCCCTCCCCTGCGGCTGTGGCTCCAGGTCGCGGACGTGGCCGCGGCCCACGCCGAGCTGCTGGCCCGAGGCGTCGAGATCGTACGCCCGCCGCGGACCGAGCCGTGGGGACTGGTCGAGATGTGGATCGCCGACCCGGACGGCACCCGGATCGTGCTGGTGGAGGTACCGGCCGAGCATCCGCTGCGCTACCGGCCGGGCATCTAGGCCCGGTCCGACAATTCCCGTCGTCCGCCCGCGGGGCAGGCGGGAATTGTCGGACAGGGCCTAGGGCGGGCCCGCGCGCCCGGGTCCGGCAGCGGCATGTGGCACCGAGTGCCGGATGGCCGGTGGCCGGAGGCGGGGCTAGCGTGCTGAAGGGGCCCCCATCGGAAGGAACGCCATGAAGCTCGACAAGCCGGTGCCCGGCGGGCCCTGCTGGACCGAACTGGGGACCAGTGACCTGGAGGGCGCGAAGCGGTTCTACGCGCAGGTGTTCGGCTGGCGGTCGGAGACGGATCCGCGGCCGGAGGCGGGCGGCTACACGGTCGCGCACGTGGGAGACACGGCGGTCGCCGCCCTCTCGCCCCTGTACCAGGAGTCGCAGCCCGTCGCGTGGAACGTGTCGTTCGCCGTGACGGACGCCGACGTCGCCGCGCGGCTGCTGGCGGAGGCGGGCGGACAGGTCCTGGTCGGGCCGATGGAGGTGTTCGACGCGGGCCGCTTCACGGTGGCCCTCGACCCGGGCGGCGCGGCCTTCCAGCTGTGGCAGGCAGGGGCGTTCCCCGGCGCGGGGCTGTTCAACGCGCCCGGCTCGCTCGGCTGGGTGGAGTTGCTGACCCGTTCGCCCGAGCGCGCCGAGACCTTCTACACGACGCTGTTCGGCTGGACCGTGAACGCCTCCGAGCACTACACCCAGTGGGGCGTCCACGGGGCCGACTTCGGCGGCATGATCGCGATGGACGACAAGTTCCCGCCCGAGGTGCCGCCCCACTGGCTGCCGTACTTCGCGGTGGAGGACGTGGACGCGACGGCGGCGACCGTGACGGGCGGCGACGGCAGCGTGCTCATGGCGCCCACCACCATGGGGGGAGGCCGACGGATCGCCGTGCTGCGCGATCCGCAGGGCGCGGTCTTCGGCGTCTACACGGCACCGGCCGAGGGCTGAGTCACCCGGCACCGGCCGAGGGCCGAGCGCGCCCGGCGACGCGCACCGGTGCGGCGACGCGGACGGCGACACCCGCGCCGGCCGCCGAAGCCACGACTGCACGGGCGTCCGAAGTCAGGCTGCGCGGGACGTTGAGGCCGTGCTTGCCTGGGCCGCCGAAGCTGCGGCCGCGCGGGACGCCCAGGCCGCGCCTGCCTGGACCGCCGAAGCTGCAGCTGCGCGGGGCATCCAGACCGCGCCCGCGTGGGCCGCCAAAGCTGCGACCGCGCGGGCCACCGAGGGCCACGGCTGCGAGGAGCGTGGAAGCCAGGCCTGCGCGGGCGCCGTCGAAGGTACGGCGCGCGGCGTGCGGACCGTCGAGGCCGCCGCAACGGCTGGGGGCGGAGCGGCCTCCCGCGCCCGCGGCGGCCGTACGCCAGCCGCGGCGGTGCGCGAGCGCCGCTGTACGCGGGCCGCCGTCGTACGCGGACCGCGGCAAGGTGCGGTGCCGTACGCTGCCGCGGCCGCGGCAGCGGTGTGCCGCCGACCAGTACGCCGCACTTGGTGTACCCGGTGTTTCCGCCCCCGGCCGAGCGGACCGTTGGCCGGTATCCGCGGCCAGGTCGGGGCGGCTGCGGGCGGGCCGGAGCGCGGTCGACCCGTCAGGCCCGCAGCGCGCCCATGTGGCCCTCCAGCCGGCCCAGCAACTCAGCCAAAAGCGCGGACAGTTCACCCTGGCTCGGCGGGTCTAGCACCTCCAGCACGGCAGACTCGTAGGCCAGTTGCTCGGGCAGGATCGCGTCGACGAGGTCGCGGCCGGCGTCCGTGAGGCGGACATGGGCGACGCGGCGATCGCGGGTGTCGCCGCGACGCTCCACCAGGCCGCGCTCGGTGAGCTGCTTGAGGCGTTTGGTCACCGCAGCGCCCGAGGAGAACGTCTCGCGGGCCAGCTCGCTGGGGGTCAGTTCGTGCCCCGTGCGGCGCAGCGCGCCGAGCAGGTCGAACTCGGGGCGGCTGAGACCTGCCCGGCGCAGCGGGGCGTCCTCGGCCTGTTGCAGGAGCGCGGCAC
Organism: Streptomyces adustus; assembly: GCF_009377175.1. Classification (GTDB taxonomy): domain Bacteria; phylum Actinomycetota; class Actinomycetes; order Streptomycetales; family Streptomycetaceae; genus Streptomyces; species Streptomyces adustus. Next base: position 3,800 of record NZ_VJZD01000086.1, on the reverse strand, counting down.
AGCGGTTGACCCGGCCGATGATCTCCATGGGCCCGGTGTCGAGTTCGGGGTGCACGGCCTGCCACTGTCCCACCACGGCGGCCACCGTGTCCCCGCGCGATGCCCCGCCGGTCCCGGCCGCGCCGGCCCCTTCCGTCGGTCTTCCCTGCATCGGCGTCATGACCGTACGTCCTCCGCTCTGCCGCTCGTGCGCCGGTCCAGGAGCAGTCCCTGGCGCCGTACCGTAGCCGCGAGCGTACGGTGTCCGGTCTGCTCGGCGAGCACGACCCGCTCCATGGGCAGTGCGCGCTGCCACCACTCACCGGCGGCCGCGTCCGCGATGACCCGCAGGTCGACCAGGGCACCGGCCAGCCCCCGGCGGGCCGACTCCAGTGCGCCGGGGGCGGTCTGCGGCTCGGCCAGGAGCCGGGCGGCGCGCTCGCGGGCGAGCTCCGAGGCGGCCAGCGCCTGTTCGAGGCGGTCGCCCGAGCGCCGGTTGGTGACGGCGATCGCGGCGACGAGACCGACCACAGCGCCGATGAGGGTGTCCAGGACCCGTTCGGTGATCAGCTGTCCCGCGTCCTGGGTCCGGGCGAACTCGGTGATGAGCAGCGCCATCGGGGTGACGCAGATGCTGCCGAGCCAGTAGTTCCGGCTGATCAGCGCCTCCGCGCCGAAGTTCAGGGCGAGGCAGCACAGGACGAGCGCCGCCGGGTGGAGGTGGGCCAGCGGGACGAGCGCGGCGAAGACCAGCACCCCGACGAGGTTGCCGACGACGCGCTGGACGCCCCGGCTCCAGGTGAGGGTGAGGTTGGCCTGATAGAGGGAGGCCGCGGTGACCAGGGCCCAGTAGGGGCGGCCGACCCCGAGGGCGAGGGACGCGTATCCGGCGAGGGCGCAGCCGACGGCGGTGCGGACGGCGAGCGGGGTGAGCGGGCCGAGCCTGGTCCACAACGTCCGCTGTCCGGAGCCGAGTTCGGCTTCGACACCGAGGAGTTCGTCGGCGCTCGCGGCCGGGTCGTCGACCTGTGGCACGGGGCCGCGTCCGCGCAGGGCGCGCGCCCAGGCACGCAGCCGCTCGGGCTGCGTGTCGCCGGGAGCGGCGAGCGCGACCTCGGCGCGGACCACGAACCGTTCGAGCTCGCGCCGGGACCCGGAGCGGGTACCGGCGGCGAGCAGGGTCTGCCAGGCGGCGTGCACGGCGGCGGCCGTCGCGGCCCGGGCCCGCGCCGGACCGGCACCCGCATCCGCGACCGTCCCCGCGCCTGCGCCTGCGTTCCCGCCGCCGGTCGCGCCCGCTCGCGCCGCGCCGCCGACCGCGACGGCGTACGCGGCCGCGGCTTCGAGGGCCTGGGCGGTGGCCCGGCGCTCCGGGCCGTGCGGGCGTACGAGCCCGGGGGCCATGCCGACGATCCAGGCCCAGGCGCCCGCCGCCAGGGCCAGGGCGAGGTGGCCGGGGACCTGGCCGAGGGACTGCGGGGCGAAGAGGGAGGCGGAGGTGATGAAGGTGAGGACCACGTTGCCGGGCGGTCCGACCCGGCTCGCGTCGCACAGCACCTTCTGCACGGCGGCCAGCAGCGCGCCGACGGTGACGAGGACGACGGCGTTCGTGGTCAGCGAGGCGGCGAGCAGCGAGACGGCCAGGCCGCCGACCATGCCGAGCACCACCAGGGCCAGGACCCGGCCACGGGCCGCGTACGGACGGTTGTGGGCGTACAGCGCGCACAGGGACCCGGCCATCGTGTACATGGCCAGGTCGAGGCGGCCGAGCGCCAGCAGGGCGAGGTTGGGCGGGGCGATCGCGGCGACCGCGCTGAGGGCGGGCTTGAACCAGATGTCGGAGGGCCGGCCGAGACGCAGCACACCGGCCAGGGGGAGGCGCCGGGCGCGTGGGGTGGTGGGGGTCGCACTGCTCATACCCCTAAGGTTAGCATGTGTTTTACCTGTAAATCATTTCCGGACGCCCGGTCGGTACCTCGGGTGACCTGCCGTGCTCCGCCGAGTGCACCCCGTGTGCACCCTTACGCTCGCTTGCGCTCCGCCCGACCTGGGCATCCCTTGACCGACCGTCCAGGACCGCGGAACGGGGAGGCGCGTGTGCATGGACCGGCGTCACCCGGTTGGCTGCTGGTCGCGCTCTGCGCGGCGACCGGGGCCTACTGCCTGCTGCGGATGCGCAGCAGGGTCGAGGAGCAGCGCCGGGCCGCGGGCGGCGAGGCGCTCATGGGCTTCGGGATGGCCGCGATGGCCGTTCCGGCGGCCGTGTTCACCCCGCCGTCCTGGGCCTGGCCCGCGTACGCGGTCGTGTTCGGCGCGGCGGGGGTGCGCGCCCTGTGGGCGGCGCGGGCCGACGCCCACCATCTGCACCACCTGATGGGCACCGCGGCCATGGTGTACATGGCGGTCGTGATGGCTGCCGCCCCGGACCGCCACCACGGTCACGGCGGAACCGGACTGCCCTTGGTGACCGGGGTGTTGCTGCTCTACTTCGCGGGATACGTGCTGGTGTCCGGCGTCCGGCTGCTGCCCGCCGCGGGCGCCGGCGTGGGCGTCGCCGTGGGCGGAGGGTGGGGCGACCGGCCGGAGCTGGCGCGGGCGTGCCGGCTGTCGATGGGGATCGGCATGGTGGCGATGCTGCTGACGCTCTGAGCGCGCGGACATCCGGCGGGCGCCCCGGAGCGGACCTCGGGGCCCGGCCGGGGCCCGCGGGCGCTCACCGAGGCCCCCGGACCCCCGCACCGTACGAAATCGGCGCGGATGGCGCGAAGCCGCCAACGTCCGTGCCGCGCGCAATCGTTGCTTGCGTCACTTTGCCGAGGCGGCCCGTACCCCTGGGCCGCACGGCGCTCATAGGGTGCTCCCATGATGGTCCCCGCGGCACTGTTGCTGCTCGGCGCCCTGACCGCCGTCCTCGCCCCCCGGCTGCTCGCCCGCGCGGACTGGACGGAACGGGAACCGGTGGTCGCGCTGTGGGTGTGGCAGTGCGTGGTGGTGGCCGTACTGGTGTGCTGTGCGCTGTCGATGACCCTCAGCGCCGCGGCGGCCTGGCAGGCGGTGCGCGGCCGGGTCTTCGGGTCGGCGCCGCGCGCGGTGGTGGAGGCCTACGCGCTCGGCGCGGCGGGACCCTGGACGGCGAAGTTCGCGGCGCTGATCGCGGTGGCCCTGGCGTGCGGCGGGCTGTGGAGCGCCGCGATGCTGGTCCGTGAGGTCGCCCGGGCCCGGCTCGGGCGACGCCGTCGCCGCAGCGAACTGCTCGTACGCGCACCGCTGCTGCCCGGCGAGACCGCACCCGGCGACCGGCTCGTGGTGCTGGAGGGCGAGCGGCCGGACACCTGGTGGCTGCCGGGGTCGGCTCCCCGGCTCGTGGTCACCACCGGTGCGTTGCGCCGCCTCAAAGGGCGTCGGCTCGATGCCGTCCTCGCCCATGAGCAGGGCCACGCACAGGCCCGGCACGACTGGCTGCTGCACTGCTCGGCCGCACTGGCCAACGGGTTTCCGCAGGTACCGGTGTTCGCCGCGTTCCAGGCCGAGATGCACCGGCTGGTCGAACTGGCCGCCGACGACATGGCCTCCCGTCGCTTCGGCCGGCTGACGACCGCCCTCGCGCTGGTCGAACTCAACGAGGACCGGGGCGTGTTCGGCCCCGGCCCGGCCCCGCACGCCCACGTTCCGCAGCGCGTCGACCGCCTGCTCGCTCCCCCGCACCGGCTCACCGCCGCTCACCGCCTGCGGCTGACCGCGGCGGGCGCGCTGGTGCCGCTGGTCCCGGTCCTGGTGGCACTCGTACCGGCACTGCGGGCCCTGGGCTAGGACCTCCCCGC
>NZ_VJZD01000085.1 GCF_009377175.1 Streptomyces adustus | reverse complement strand
GCGGGGTGGCCCGGGCGGGAGAGCCGCATCGCGTGGCGGGAGAGGAGAGAGGTGAAGCCCGGGAGGCCGGAGGGGAAGCCGCCGCCCACGATGACCACCTCGGGGTGGAGAAGTTCCGCGGCCGAGACGATCGCCGAGGCCAGCACCGCGCATGCCTCGTCCACCGCCACCACCGCCCAGGACAGCCGCCGCTGCCACGCCTCGCCGAGTTCCGCGTACGTCACCGGCGCGTCGCGCAGTTCGGCCGCGCGGCGCAGGATCGCGGGGCCGGAGGCGCGGGACTGCACGCAGCCGCGCCGCCCGCAGTCGCACCGGGCGCCGGCGCGGTCGACGACGACATGGCCGAGCTCGAAGGAGCCGCGGGCGGGGCCGGGACACAGCTCCCCCGCCAGGACGCTGCCGCCGCCGATGCCGGTGCCCACGCCGACGTAGAGCACGTCGGCCAGATTCGCCGCCCGCGCCTCGGCGAGCGCGGCGAGATCGCCGTCGTCGGCCACGGCCACGCCCGTGCCGGGCAGCATGCCGCGCAGCTGGGCCGCAAGTGCGAGGCCCGCCCAGGCGGGACGGTTGGGCCACGCCGTCACCCGGCCCTGCGCATCCAGCGTGGCGGGCATGGCCACGCCCGCCGCACGCAACGGACCCGGCCAGTGCCGCCGCAGCGCCGCCAGGCAGTCGGCCAGCGCGCTCATGTCCGCACCCACGTCCGCACCGGGCGTCCAGCGGAAGCCGGCCGAGTACGGCTCGGCCCCCTCCCCCTCCACCCGGACGGCGACCTTGGTGCCGCCGATGTCGATACCGAGGAATCCCGAGATACCACTCATTTTCGCGAGTCTCGCCAGCCTTGCCCATCCCCCGGCAACCGCGCACCCACCGACCCGGCCCGACCCCCCTATTGCCGCCCTCACTTCGGGCTTCGAGCGGCCACTGCGCGCCCACCGGAAAATTCGGGGCCCTGCGGACCCTAGCCTCACGGCATCCCTCCACCGTCCTGCCGTCCCACGAGGAGATTTCCGCGATGAACCGTCAATGGCTCTTCGTCCGCCTGCCCAACCCGATGCAGAGCAGGCCGGAGACCCACGCCATCCGGGTCATGACCACGATGGCCGGTGGCCTGGTGGGCCATCTGCGCGCCCAGGACCCGGACGCGCTGTGGGAGTTCCGCCGGCCGAACGCCGCGGGCCAGGGGGATCTCGGACTGTGGTTCCACTCCTTCGAACCCGTGCTGAAGGAACTGGAGCGCAGACTGCTCGCCCACACCTCGACCTACAACTGGCCGATGATCAGCGGGACTTACGCCCCGGAGACGGCCAAGTACCAGACCCCGCACACCCTGCGCATCGCGCATCGGCTGGCCACCCGCTCCAGCTCGTTCGCGCTGGAACTGCTCCTGGACGGCGCCCTGGATGCGGCGCAGCGCCAGTCGCTGGCCGTCGCGCACCTGTGGCAGATCAGCCGGCTCGTGCCCGAGCGCGAACAAAGCGCCTTCCTCTTCCACTTCTGGCAGTTCGGCGCGGCCGGCCTGGACCCGGCGGACCGGGCGCAGGAGGCGGCCGAGGCGGACGCCCGCGCCGCCGCGCCGGCCGGGGCCGCGCGCGTCCCCGGCGATGCGGCGCTGTGGGAGTGCTACCTGTCCTCGGTCCGCGACGCCGTCGCCACGGCCCGGGAGGACGGCGTACCCGTCAACTTCCTGCTGTACGACCACGTCCTGCTCACCCACGAACGGCTGGGCATCCCCGCCCGCACCGGCGCCCGGGCGGCCCGCACGATCCGCTCGGCCCTGGCCGCCGGCACCCCCGTGCCGACGCCTTTCACAAGTTTCCCGGGCGTCATGCCCCTCCAGTCGGCCTGACGAAAGGACACTCCTTGACTGCTACGACTGCTACGACTGCTGCGGCCGGCGTCGCGTGCATCGACGTCGACCTGGGTGAGCGTTCGTACCCGGTTTATATAGGCGCGGGCGTACGGCATCGGCTCACCGGCATCCTCGCCGGGCTCGGCGCCCGCAAGGCCGTGGTGGTCTCCGCCCGGCCCCGGTCGCTGCTGCCCGACACGGGGCTGCCCACACTGCACCTGCCGGCGCGCGACGGCGAGGAGGACAAGTCGCTGGCCACCGTGGAACGGATGTGCCGGGACTTCGCCGAGTGGGGGCTCAGCCGCGCGGACGCCGTCGTCTCCGTCGGCGGCGGCACGACGACCGACTCGGTCGGGCTGGCCGCCTCGCTGTACCACCGCGGGCTCCCGGTGGTCCATCTGCCGACGACGCTGCTGGCGCAGGTGGACGCCAGCGTCGGCGGCAAGACCGCGGTGAACCTGCCGCAGGGCAAGAACCTGGTCGGCCAGTACTGGCAGCCGTCCGCGGTGCTGTGCGACACCGACTTCCTCGGCACGCTCCCCGAGCGCGAGTGGCGCAACGGGTACGGGGAGATCGCCCGCGCGCACTTCATCGGGACCGGCGACCTGCGCGGGCGGCCGCTCGTCGAGCAGATCGCGGCGAGCGTGGCGTGCAAGGCACGTATCGTCGCCGCGGACGAGCGGGACGCCTCGCTGCGGCACATCCTCAACTACGGTCACACGCTGGGTCACGCCCTGGAGCGGGCCACCGGTTTCGCGCTGCGGCACGGTGAGGCCGTCGCGATCGGCACGGTCTTCGCCGGCCGGCTGGCGCAGGAGCTGGGCCGCATCGGGCAGGCTCGGGCCGCCGAACACGAGGAAGTGGTACGGGACTACGGGCTCCCGCACCGGCTGCCGGCCGGTGTGCCAGACGCCGAACTGGTCGCGCTGATGCGGCTGGACAAGAAGGCGATGACGGACCTCTCCTTCGTACTGGACGGCCCCCGAGGCCCCGAACTGGTTGCCTCCGTGCCCAAGGAGGTGGTGCGAAGCGTCCTGGCGCGGATGCCGCGCGAGGACTGAGCCGGGTACGGCGAAGAGCTCGCTCCCCGGGTGCCGGGGGGGTGGGCTCTTCGCCGTACCCGGCCGCACCCCCGGATCACGGGGGTGCGGCCCCTTTGGCTGCGGTCAGGCGGCCGCCGTGGCCCGCAGGGCCGTGCGGGCCCCGTCGAGCAGGGACCGTACGGCCTCAGGTCCCGCGGCCGTTCCGTAGACGTAGAAATCCGGCCTGATCAGGGCTGTGGTCGCGGCCGCGGCGGTCAGGAACGGAAGGTAGACGTCGTCGAGGTCGACCACCTCGCCGGGGGCCGTGCGGGCCGGGTCGGTGCCGGACGCAAGGATGCGGACGATGCGGGTGCCCAGGCCCGCGAGGTAGGTGAAGTCGGCTTCCGTGAGCAGGAGTTCGGGGTCCTCCGTGGTGAGCAGGACGAAGCCGAGGCCGACGATGTCGTCGAACAGGCCGCTGCGGTTGCCCTGGGCGATACGGGCCTGCGGGGCGAGGGCGCCGGCGGGTTTGGCGGGCCGGCCGTTCGGGGCGTGGTGCAAAAAGCCCTTGGTCAGCGGTTGGAGCGGGGAGCGCTGCGGGGGCGCGGTGCCCGCCGCCGCGGCCCGCTCTGCCGCCGCCTTCATCACCAGGTCGCGGTCGGCCGCCGCCTTGGGGTCGGTCTGGCAGATGATCCGGCCGAGGTTGACCGACATGGTGATGGCGTGTCTGACGTGGGTGCGGCGCTCTTGTGTGTAGTGGTCGAGGACTTCGGGCCCGGCCTGCCCGGCGAGCAGCGCGTCCAGCCGCCAGGCCAGCGCGCCCGCGTCCCGGAATCCGGAGGACATGCCCTGGCCGGCGAAGGGCGGCATGACGTGGGCGGCGTCGCCCGCGATCACCAGTCGGCCGCGGTGCCACTGCTCGGCCGAACCGGCCCTGAAGCTGTAGACGTGGTGGCGGCGCAGGGTGGAGTCGGCTGGGGAGACGTCGAAGAGCTTCAGCAGCTCCCAGCAGCTTTGGGTGGTGTTGAGTTGCTCCACCGTCTCCCCCGCCAGCCGCATGAACTCGTAGCGGCGGTTGCCGGGGCCCGCGGACACCGAGGTGCGCGGGCGGGCCGGGTCGCAGATCTGGAGGTTGTTGGGGTCGAAGGTGCGGCCGTCGTGGTGGACGACGTCGCAGACCAGCCAGTCGTGGGAGAACCCGAGGTCGGTCATCTCGGTGCCGATCGCGCGGCGCACGAAGCTGTTGGCGCCGTCGCAGCCGACGACCCAGGAGGCGCTCAGGAGCAGTTCGCCGCCGTCGGGGGTGGTCGCGGTGACGCGGACCGTGCCGCCCGGCGTACTGTCCTCGTCGATGCGGACGACCTCGTGGCCGCGGTGCACGGTGATGTTGCCGTGCCCGGCGCCGCGTGCCTCCATCTCGGCCTCCAGGGCCGGCTGGTACATCGAGGTGGACTCCGGCCAGCCGGCCAGCTTCCGCTCGGCGCCGTCGATGTGCAGCAGGACCTGGCCGTCGGCGTTCTGCCACAGGTATGCGCCGGAGGGTTCCCCGATCCGGCCGACGAGCCCGCCGATGCCGGCCGCGGACAGCGTCCGCGCGCCCTCGCCGTCGAAGGCCACGGCGCGCGGCATGGGGTACGCCTGCGGCCAGCGCTCGACGACGGTGACGGTGCGGCCGCGGTCGGCGAGGAGCAGCGCGAGCAGCTGGCCGACGGGGCCGTAGCCGACGATCAGGACGTCGCAGTGCGCGGGCATCTCAGGCACCTTCCTCGGCGGCGAGCTGCTCCTGGAGGAACTCGGCGACGTAGGCGGGGGTCGGGTAGTCGAAGAGCAGCATCGGGCTGAGGGTGAGGCCGGTGGCCTCGACCAGCCGGTTGCGCAGTTCGACGGCGCTCAGGGAGTTGAAGCCGACCTCGAAGAAGGGGCTGTCGCCGTCCAGTTCGTCGTCGAAGGTCTCGTCGGGGTTCTGCTCGGTGCGGGCGGTTTCGGCCTGGGCCGCGACCAGGTCGACGAGGTGGGCGATCTGCTCCGGTGCGGACAGTGCGGCAAGCCGGGCCACCAGGGCGTGCCGGGTCGCCTCCAGTGCGTCGGCGCCGGGGTCGGTGGCGGTCCCCGTCTCGGGGATGCTGATCGTCTCGGTGGTCACTGCGTTGGCCTCCAGCCAGTAGTCGCGGCGCTGGAAGGCGTACGTCGGCAGGTCCACCCGCCGTGCTGTTGTGTACAGCGCCGTCCAGTCGATGGGGACGCCCCGGGTGTGCAGCCCGCCCAGCGCGGTCAGGGCGCTGGGCGCGTCGGGGGCGTCGACGCGCAGGGCGGGCAGGAAGACGGCGCCGTCATCGCCGGCGTCCAGGCAGCCGGGGCCGAGCGCGGAGAGCACCGCGGCGGGACCGGACTCCAGGAAGGTGGCCACGCCCTGGGCGCGCAGGGTGCGCACGGCGTCGGCGAAACGGACGGTGCCGCGGGCGTGTTGCACCCAGTAGTCGCAGGAGGCGAGTTCTTGTGGCGTCGCGGGCGCTGCGGTCAGGGTGGAGATGACGGGGATGCGGGGCTCGTTGTAGGACAGCTGGGCGGCGACCTGCCGGAACTCCTCGAGGATCGGGTCCATCAGGGGCGAGTGGAAGGCATGGCTGACGGTCAGTTTCTTGGTCCGGCGGCCGAGTTCGGCGAAGTGCGCGCCGATCGCCGCCGTCTCGGCCGCGGCGCCCGAGACCACCACGGACCGCGGCCCGTTGACGGCCGCGATACCGATGCCGTCGGTCAGCAGTGGCAGCACCTCGTCCTCGGTCGCCTGTAGGGCGATCATCGCGCCGCCCGCGGGCAGGCCCTGCATCAGCCGGCCGCGGGCGGCCACCAGCCTGGCCGCGTCCGCGAGCGACCACACCCCGGCGACGTGGGCGGCGGTGAGCTCGCCGATGGAGTGCCCGGCCAGGGCGTGCGGGCGCACGCCCCAGGACTCGTAGAGGCGGTACAGCGCCACCTCGATGGCGAACAGTGCGGGCTGGGTGAACTCGGTGCGGTCCAGGTCGCCCTCGCCGTCGAAGACGACGCCCTTGAGCGGGGCGGGCAGATGCCGGTCGAGTTCGGCGGCGACGGCGTCGAAGGCCTCAGCGAAGACGGGGTACGTCTTGTACAGCTCGCGTCCCATGCCGACGCGTTGGGCGCCCTGTCCGGTGAACAGCACCGCGAGGCGGCCCTTGGTGCGGCTGCCGCGGGCCGCACCCGGCAGCGAGAGCGTGCCGCCCTCGGCGAGGGCGCGGACCTTGGCGCGCAGGGTGGCGGTGTCGTCGCCGACGAGTACGGCCCGCTCGTCGAAGGCGGTACGGGTCAGTGCGAGGGCGTGCCCGAGGTCGTACGGATCGGCGGGGGCTTCTGCTGTGTCCAGGAAGGCGTCGAGCCGGGCGGCCTGGGCGCGCAGGGCGTCGGCGCTCTTGGCGGACAGGGCCCAGGCGACGGGTCCGGCGGCCCGCGGGGAGGCGGGCCCGTCGGCGGGCTCTGGTGCGGCCTCCTCCAGCAGCACGTGCGCGTTGGTGCCGCTGATGCCGAACGAGGACACGCCCGCCCGGCGCGGGCGCCCTTCCTCCCGGGGCCAGGGGCGGGCCTCGGTGAGCAGTTCGACGGCGCCCGCCGACCAGTCCACCTTCGGTGTCGGCTCCTGCACGTGCAGCGTCTTGGGGAGCTGTTCGTTGCGCAGCGCCAGCACGGTCTTGATGACCCCGGCGACCCCGGCGGCGGCCTGCGCGTGCCCGATGTTCGACTTCAGGGAGCCGAGCCACAACGGGCGCCCCTCGGGGCGGTTTTGGCCGTACGTCGCCAGCAGCGCCTGCGCCTCGATCGGATCGCCCAGGACGGTGCCGGTGCCGTGTCCCTCCACCATGTCCACGTCGGCGGGCGTCAGGCCCGCGTTGGCGAGGGCGGCCCGGATGACCCGTTCCTGGGAGGGGCCGTTGGGGGCGGTCAGGCCGTTGGAGGCGCCGTCCTGGTTGACGGCCGAGCCACGGACCACGGCGAGCACGGGGTGGTTGTTGCGGCGCGCGTCGGACAGCCGCTCAAGGAGCAGCACGCCCGCGCCCTCGGCCCAGTTGGTGCCGTCAGCGGACGACGAGAAGGCCTTGATACGTCCGTCGGGCGCGAGCGCTCGCTGCGCGGCGAAGCCGACGTACGCGTCCGGCGTGGCCATCACGGCGAGCCCGCCGGCCAGCGCCAGGGAGCACTCGCCGCCGCGCAGCGCCTTCACGGCCAGGTGCAGGGTGACCAGCGAGGAGGAGCAGGCGGTGTCCACGGTGACGGAGGGGCCGGTCAGGTCGTACAGGTAGGAGACCCGGCCGGAGAGCACGCTGCCGGAGCGGCCCAGGCCCAGGAACGCCTCGACGCCGTCGGGGAGTTTGCGCACCCCGCTGGCGTAGTCGTGGTACATCAGGCCCGCGAAGACGCCGGTGTCGCTGCCGCGGACGGTGTGCGGGTCGATGCCGGCCCGCTCCAGCGCCTCCCAGACCAGCTCCAGCAGGATGCGCTGCTGCGGGTCGGTGCCGAGGGCCTCGCGTTCGGAGAGTCCGAAGAAGCCGGCGTCGAAGGCGCCCGCGCCGTGCAGGACCCCCGCCTCCTTCACGTACGTGGTGCCGGGGTGGCCGGGCTCGGGGTGGTAGAGGCCGTCCAGGTCCCAGCCCCGGTCCGTGGGCAGGGACGTGACGGCGTCGTGGCCGCCGTCGACCAGGTCCCACAGCTGCTCGGGCGAGCTGACCCCGCCCGGCAGCCGGCAGGCCATGCCCACGATGGCCACCGGCTCGCGGGTGGCGGCGTTGATCCGTTCGTTCTCCCGCCGCAGCCGCTCGTTCTCGGTGACGGACGCGCGCAGCGCCTCGACGAGTCGTTCGTCGGAAACAGTCATGATCTTCTCTCCCGGTCCGAGACCGAATCAGTGGGCCGTGCCGCTCAGGGCGCGCGCCACGAGGCTCTCCACGTCCATGCCGGCGATCAGCTCGTCCGCCGTCCCGGCCGGCGAGCCGGACGGTGCCGTCGCCTCGCCGCTGTCCTGCGGTGCCGGCGGCACCAGCGCCTCCTCCAGCCGCCGGGCGAGCGCGGTCGGCGTCGGGTGGTCGAAGACGAGGGTGGCGGGCAGCCGTACGCCCGTGCGGGCGGCGAGCTGGTTGCGCAGCTCGACCGCGGTCAGCGAGTCGAAGCCCAGGTCCTTGAACGCCTGGTCCTCGGCCACCTGGCCGGCCCCCGCCAGGCCCAGCACCGCGGCGGCCTGTTCGGCGACCAGGTCGAGCACCACCTGGTGCCGCTCCTGGGGCGGCAGAGCGCCCAGCCGCTCGGCGAGGGACTGAACGGCCCTGGCCCCGGCCGCCGCCCGCGCGGGCCTGCGGGCCGGCGGGACCAGCGCCCGCAGCACGGCGGGTACGGCGTCCGGGCCGCTGCGGCCGCGCAGGGCCGCGAAGTCGAAGCGGGCCGCGACCAGCGCCGCGTCGGGGGCGTGCAGCGCGGCGTCGAAGAGGGCCAGTCCCTCGTCGCCGGCCAGTGCCCGCATACCGCTGCGGCTCATCCGCTCGCGGTCGCTGTGCGCGAGCAAGTCCTGCATGCCGCCGTCCTGTTCCCACACGCCCCAGGCCAGCGAGGTGGCGGGCAGCCCCAGCGAGCGACGGTGCTCGGCGAGGGCGTCCAGGTAGGCGTTGGCGGCCGCGTAGTTGGCCTGGCCCGCGCTGCCGACGGTGCCGGCGAGGGACGAGTAGAGCACGAAGGCCGCGAGGTCCAGGTCACGGGTCAGCTCGTGCAGATGCCATGCCGCTTGCGCCTTCGGCCGGAACACCTTCTCCAGCCGCTCGGGGCTCTGGGCCGCGATCACACCGTCGTCCAGCACACCGGCCGTGTGCACGACCGCGGTCAACGGCCGCTCCACCGAGGCGATGAGCGCCCGCAGGGCCTCACGGTCGGCGATGTCGCAGGCCTCGACGCGCACCACGGCACCCAGCTCGCCCAGCTCGTGCACGAGTTCGGCCGCACCTTCGGCGGCGATACCCCGCCGCCCCGCCAGCAGCAGGTGTTTCACCCCGTACGAGGTGACCAGGTGCCGGGCGAGGAGGGCGCCCAGGGTGCCCGTGCCGCCGGAGATCAGGACGGTGCCCTCGGGGTCGAGGGGCCGGCCGGCCGGCGCAGCGGTGGCGCCGGCGCGGGTGAGGCGCAGGGCGGCGACCGTCGCGTCACGGATCACCAGTTGCGGCTCGCCCACGACGGCCGCGGCGGCGATCCGCCCCGGTGCGACACTGTCGTCGGCGTCGACGAGGACGTACTGTCCGGGGTTCTCCGTCTGGGCGGAACGCACCAGCCCCCATACGGCGGCGGCCGCGGGGTCGGCGGCGTCGGCGCCCTTGGTGCGCAGCACGAGGGTCGACTCGCAGCCGGCGGGCCAGGCCTGCACCAACTCAAGTGCGCGGCCGGCGAGTTCGAGGGCCCGGGCGGGCCCGTCCGCCGCCTGGGCCTCGGTGAGGTCGGCGATGACGACGGCGGGCAGGTCGCTGCCGAGCCCGCTCAGGTCGGCGCCGGTCACGACGAACGGCACGTCCTCGGCGCCGACCGTCACGGGCGTGCGCTCGATGCGGAACAGGGCGTCGAGCGCACGGGATGCGCCGAAGGCCTCGGGCGACAGCGGGCGGGTGACGAGGGCGCCGATCGAGGCGACGGGGGCGCCGGTGTCGTCGGCGATCTCCAGCGCGACGCCCTCGGCACCGGCCGGGGCCACACGCACGCGCAGCGCGCTCGCACCGGAGGCGTGCAGGGCCACCTGGTTCCAGGCGAACGGCAGCAGGGTCTGCCCGGTGTCCGCGCCACGCAGGACGCCGGCCTGGAGGGCCGCGTCGAGCAGGGCGGGGTGGATGGCGAAGGCCCCGGGTTCCTGTCCGTCCGGCAGGACGACCTCGGCGTACACCTCCTCGCCCTCGGTCCATACGGCGGTCAGGCCCTGGAAGGCGGGTCCGTACTCCAGGCCGGCCGCTCGCCGGCCCTCGTAGAAACCGTCGAGGTCCAGCTTCCGGGCCCCCGCGGGCGGCCAGAGCGAGAAGTCGAACTTCCCCGCCTCACCGGCCTGTTCGACGAGCGTGCCGGTGACGTGCCTCGTCCACGGCGACTGCGGCCCGGCGTCCTGCGCGAGCGAGTACAGGCTGACTGCGCGCCGCCCGTCCTGCAGTGCGCCCACGACCACCTGGACGCGCACCCCGCCCGAGGCGGCAAGCACCAGCGGAGCCTCGATCACCAGCTCCTCGATGGTGCTCGCGCCCGCCTCGTCACCGGCCCGCACCACCAGCTCGACCAGCGCGGCGCCCGGGACGACGACCGTCCCGGCCACCGCATGGTCCGCCAGCCACGGATGGCTGCGCAGCGACAGCAGCCCCGTCGCCAGCACCCCGTCCGACTCCGGCAGCCGCGTGATCGCACCGAGAACAGGGTGGCCGGCGGGGGCGAGACCCAGCGAGACGGCGTCGGAACGGGTCTCGAGGTGGCGCAGCCAGTACCAGTCGCGCTGGAAGGCGTAGGTCGGCAGGTCGACCCGGCGCCCACCCGGCGCGAGCGCGGCCAGGTTGGGGGTGACTTTGGCGGTGAAGAGCCGTCCGGCGGCAGTCACCGCGGCCTGCGCCTCGGGGACGTTCGCGCGTTGGAAGGGCACGAACAACGAACCCTCCGCGCATTCCTGCCCCAGCGCGGTGAGCACGCCGGCGGGCCCGGCCTCCAAAAAGACGGTGACGCCCTGCTCGTGCAGCGAGGTGATGCCGTCGGCGAAACGGACGGCATCACGGACGTGGCGGACCCAGTACTCGGGAGAGGTCAGCTCGCCCACGGTCGCGGGCTTTCCGGTGACGTTGGAGACGACACCGATGTGCGGCTCGTGGTAGGTGAGAGTGGCCGCGATCTGCCTAAACTCCTCCAGCATCGGGTCCATCAGCACCGAGTGAAAAGCGTGACTGACACTCAGACGCCTGGTCTTGCGGCCCAGTTGGGCGAAGTGCGCACCGACCGCCTCGGCCTGCGCCTCGACACCCGAAATCACCACGGAGGTCGGCCCGTTGATGGCTGCGATACCGATGCCGCCGGTCAGCAGGGGCAGCACCTCGTCCTCGGCCGCCTGCACGGCGATCATCGCGCCGCCCGCAGGCAGCGCCTGCATCAGCCGGCCCCGCGCGGCCACCAGCCGGGCCGCGTCCGCAAGCGACCACACCCCGGCAACGTACGCGGCGGTGAGTTCGCCGATGGAGTGCCCGGCCACGAAGTCCGGCTTCACGCCCCAGGACTGCGCCAGCCGGAACAGGGCGACCTCGACGGCGAACAGCGCGGGCTGCGTGAACTCGGTGCGGTCCACATCACCCGCACCCTCGAAGACGATGTCCTTCAACGGGACGGGCAGGTGCCGGTCGAGTTCGGCCACGACCTCGTCGAAGGCGGCGGCGAACACCGGGTATGTCGCATACAGCTCGCGTCCCATGCCGACCCGTTGCGCGCCCTGCCCGGTGAACAGCACCGCCAGGCGGCCGCCCGCGGCCGCCTGGTCCTCGTCCGTGACGAGTGAGCGCAGCCCGGCCACCGCCTCGGGCAGGTCGCCGGCGACGACGCAGGCGCGGTGGTCGAGTGCCGCGCGGCCGGTCGCGAGCGAGTATGCGACGTCCGCCAGGACGGGCCGCTCGCTCTCCAGGTGGTCGGCGAGCCGCTCGGCCTGCGCCTTCAGCGCCGGACCCGATCGGGCCGAGACCACGAACGGCAGCGGGCCGGTGAACTCCCCTGTCTCCGCGGCGGGTTCCTCGGCGGGTGCTTCCTCGATCACCACGTGTGCGTTGGTGCCGCTCACCCCGAACGAGGACACACCCGCGCGGCGCGCACGGCTCTCCTGCCGGGGCCACGCGCGCGCCTCGGTGAGCAGCTCCACCGCACCCGCCGACCAGTCCACCTTCGGCGTCGGCTCATCCACGTGCAGCGTCCTGGGCAGCACCTCGTGGCGCAGGGCCATGACCATCTTGATGACGCCGGCGACGCCGGCGGCCGACTGCGCGTGTCCGATGTTCGACTTGAGGGAGCCGAGCCACAACGGGCGGTTCTCCGGGCGGTTCTGGCCGTATGCGGCGATGACCGCCTGGGCTTCGATCGGGTCGCCGAGCGCGGTGCCGGTGCCGTGCGCCTCGACGGCGTCGACGTCGGCCGGGGTCAGCCGGCCGTCGGCCAGGGCGGCCCGGATGACGCGCTGCTGGGAGGGGCCGTTGGGGGCGGTCAGGCCGTTGGACGCGCCGTCCTGGTTGACCGCCGTGCCGCGGATGACGGCGAGCACGGGGTGGCCGTCGCGGCGCGCATCGGAGAGGCGTTGCAGGAGCAGCAGGCCTGCTCCCTCGGACCAGTTGGTGCCGTCGGCGGCGGCCGAGAAGGCCTTCGCGCGGCCGTCCCTGGCCAGTCCGCGCTGGCGGGAGAACTCGATGAAGCCGTCGGGCGTGGCCATCACGGCGACGCCGCCGGCGAGGGCCATCGTGCACTCGCCGGTGCGCAGGGACTGCGCGGCCAGGTGGATGGCGACCAGGGAGGAGGAGCAGGCGGTCTCGACGGTGACCGCGGGGCCCTCCAGGCCGAGGGTGTAGGAGACGCGGCCGGAGGTGGCGCTGCCGGAGTTGCCGATGCCGAGCATGCCCTCGACGTTCGGCGGGATGTGCTGCCCGATGGGGGCGTAGTCGTGGTGCATGACGCCGGTGAAGATGCCGATGCTCTGCCCGCCGAGGCCGGTCGGGTCGATGCCGGCGCGTTCGAAGGTCTCCCAGGAGGTCTCCAGCAGCAGTCGCTGCTGCGGGTTCATGGCGAGGGCTTCGCGCGGGGAGATCCCGAAGAAGCCGGCGTCGAAGGCGCCCGCGTCGTGCAGGAATCCGCCGTGCCGGGCGTAGGAGGTGCCGGTGTGGTCGGGGTCGTCGTCGAACAGGGTGTCCAGGTTCCAGCCGCGGTTGGCGGGGAACTCGGTGATGGCGTCGGTGCCGTCGGCGACCAGCCGCCACAGGTCCGCCGGTGCGGTGACCCCGCCGGGGAGCCGGCACGCCATGGCGACGATGGCGATCGGCTCGTGCCTGGCGTCCTCGGCCTCGCGCAGCCGGCCGTTGGCCCTGCGCAGGTCGGTGAGCGCCTTCTTGAGGTATTCGCGGAGCTTGTCCTCACTGCTGCGGGCGTCGTGTGCGGTGTCTGTGCTCATGTCTGTCGCTGTGTCCCTTCGCTCTGCGTGTGGTGCGCTTGCCGTCCGTCAGGACAGACCGAGCTCGTTGTCGATGAGGGCGAACATCTCGTCGTCGGAGACCGTCTCCAGGTCCACGTCCTCGTGGTGGTCGGGGTGGAGGTTTTGCCACTGGGCGGTGAGTGCCTTGAGCCGCTCGGTGACCAGCCGGGCCCGTTCGGCGGGGTCGGTGTCGTCGTCGGCGGGGGCGGCCGTCATCGCCCGCTCCAGGCGGTCCAGTTCGTGCAGGACGGACAGTGCCTCGGCGTTCTCGGGCTTGGCGGGCCGCAGTTGCTCCTGGAGGAGTTCGACCAGGGCGGTCGGCGTCGGGTGGTCGAAGACCAGCGTCGCGGGCAGCCGTACGCCGGTGGCCTCGGTGAGCCGGTTGCGGAGCTCGACGGCCGTGAGGGAGTCGAAGCCCGCGTCCTTGAAGGCCCGGGTGGCGTCGACGGTGGCCGGGTTGGCCACCCCCAGCACGGCGGCGACCTGCACCCGCACCACTTCGAGCAGGAGCTGTGCGCGCTCCTGCACGGTCTTGCCGGCGAGTCGCTGGAGGAGGCTCTGCCCGGCCGGTACGGCGGCGGTCTTGGCGGTGCGGCGCGCGGACGGCCGTACGAGACCCTGGAGGATCGCCGGGACCGCGGTGCCGTCCGAGGAGCGGGAGCGCAGGTCGGCCAGGTCGAGGCGGGCCGGTAGGAGAAGTGCCTCGGTCGAGCCGAGCGCGGCGTCGAGCAGTGCCAGGCCCTCGGCGGTGGGCAGGCCGAGCATGCCGCCGCGCCTGCCGCGTTCGTGGTCGGTGCCGTCGAGGTGGGCGGTCATGCCGGTCGCCTCGGCCCACATGCCCCAGGCGAGGGCGGTGGCGGGCAGGCCCTGCGAGCGGCGCTGCTCGGCGAGGGCGTCCAGGTAGGCGTTGGCGGCCGCGTAGTTGGCCTGGCCGGGGTTGCCGAGGACGCCCGCTGCGGAGGAGTACAGGACGAAGGCGGCGAGATCCGTCGTGCGGGTCAGTTCGTGCAGGTGGCGGGCGGCGTCTGCCTTCGGGCGGAACACCGTCTCCAGTCGCTCGGGGCTCTGGGCCGCGATGACACCGTCGTCGAGTACGCCGGCCGTGTGCACGATCGCTGTCAGAGGCCGTTCCACGGAGGCCAGGAGGGCTTGGAGCGCGGCCCGGTCGGAGGCGTCGCACGCCTCGATCCGTACCTGGGTGGCACCCAGCTCCTTCAGTTGTGCCGCGAGTTCGGCTGCCCCCTCGCTGTTGGGGCCGCGTCGGCCCACCAGCAGCAGATGGCGGGCGCCGTGGCCCTCCACCAGGTGCCGGGCCACCAGCCGGCCCAGGGTCCCGAGACCGCCCGTGATCAGGACGGTGCCCTGCGGGTCGAGTGCGCCGACGGTGTCTTCGGCGGCCCTGGGTTCGCGGGTGAGGCGCGGCACGGTGGCCTCGCCGTCGCGCAGGGCGAGTTGGGGTTCGCCTGAGGCGAGGGCGGCCGGCAGCCGGTCGGCGGACGCATCGTCCAGGTCGACCAGGGTGATCCGGCCGGGGTTCTCGGCCTGCGCGGTGCGCACGAGCCCCCAGACCGCGCCGCCCGCCGGGTCGGTCACGTCGCGGACCGCGCCGCGGGTGACGACGGCAAGCCGGGAGCCGTCCAGGCGCGGTTCGGCCAGCCAGGCCTGGAGGACGTCGAGCGTGCGGGCCGTCGCCTCGAAGGCGTCGTTGCCGTGCGGCAGTTCCAGCAGCAGCCACTCGGGCGCGGACGCGGCGAGTGCGCGTACGGCGGCCCCGTCGGCGACCGGTGCCGGGCGGTCCGCGGTGGCGGGCTCGGGCAGCACGAGGGGGTTCCAGGACACGCGGTAGAGGTGCTCGTGGGCCGGGACACCGGCCGTGGCGAGTTGCCCGGCGGACACCTCGCGCATGGTGAGGGTGCCGATGGCGGCGACGGGGGCGCCGGTGTGGTCGGCGATGTCCAGGGTGAGTGCGTCGGTGGCGCTGCGGGCCGCGCGGACGCGCAGTGCGGTGGCGCCGGAGGCGTAGAGGGACATCTCGTTCCAGGCGAACGGCAGCCGGGTCGTGCCCGAGGCCGAATTGCCGGTCACCGGGAGCAGTCCGGTCGTCTGGAGGGCGGCGTCGAGGAGTGCGGGGTGGATGCCGAAGCCTTCCGGGGACTGCCCCTCGGGCAGCACGACCTCCGCGTACACCTCTTCGCCCCGAATCCACACGGCCCGCACGCCCTGGAAGGCGGGCCCGTAGGCGTAACCGGCGTCGAGCTGGCGGTCGTAGAACCCGTCGACGGCGACCTGCTGCGCCTGGGCCGGCGGCCACTGGCCGAGGTCGAAACCGGCGTCCGGGGCCTGCTCGGTGAGGAAGCCGGTGACGTGCCGCGTCCACGGTGTCTGCGGTCCGGCGTGCTGGGGGGCCGAGTGGACGGTGACCGGTCGTCGGCCGAGTGCGTCGAGGGCGGCCACCGACACCTGCAGGCGTACGCCGCCGGTCTCGGGCAGTACCAGCGGCGCCTCGACGACCAGCTCGTCGACGGTGCTCGTGCCCGTCTCGTCACCGGCCCGCACCACCAGCTCGACCAGCGCGGTGCCCGGGACGACGACCGTCCCGGCCACCGCGTGGTCGGCCAGCCACGGGTGGCTGTGCAGCGACAGCAGCCCCGTCGCCAGCACCCCGCCGCCGTCGGGGAGTTGGACGAACGCCCCGAGCAACGGATGGTCCGCGCCGCTCAGCCCCAGCGACGAGGCGTCACCCGCCCCGCCCCGGTCCTGCGGCCAGTACCACTCGCGCTGGAAGGCGTACGTCGGCAGCTCCACCCGGCGCGTCCCGCTGCCCGTGAAGAGCGCGGTCCAGTCGACCGCGCGCCCCGCGCAGTGCAGCGCACCCAGTGCGGCCAGCGCGGACTCGGCCTCGCCGCGTCCGCGCCGTTGCAGGGTCGCGAGCCGGACGTCGGCGCCGTCGAGGATCTCCTGTGCGAGGGCGGTGAGTACCCCGTCGGGGCCGGCCTCCAGGAAGACGGTGACGCCCTGCTCGTGCAGCGAGGTGATGCCGTCGGCGAAGCGGACGGCATCACGGACGTGGCGGACCCAGTACTCGGGAGAGGTCAGCTCGCCCGGGGTCGCGGGCTTTCCGGTGACGTTGGAGACGACACCGATGTGCGGCTCGTGGTAGGTGAGGGTGGCGGCGATCTGCCGGAACTCCTCCAGCATCGGGTCCATCAGCACCGAGTGGAAGGCGTGACTGACACTCAGACGCTTCGTCTTGCGGCCCAGTGCGGCGATGGCACGGGCGACGGACTCCGCGGGTCCTTCCTCGCCCGAGATCACCACGGAGGCGGGCCCGTTGATGGCTGCGATACCGATGCCGCCGGTCAGCAGGGGCAGCACCTCGTCCTCGGCCGCCTGCACGGCGATCATCGCGCCGCCCGCAGGCAGCGCCTGCATCAGCCGCCCGCGGGCGGCCACCAGCCGGGCCGCATCGGCCAGCGACCACACCCCGGCCACATGCGCGGCGGTGAGTTCGCCGATGGAGTGCCCGGCCACGAAGTCCGGCTTCACGCCCCAGGACTGCGCCAGCCGGAACAGGGCGACCTCGATCGCGAACAGCGCGGGCTGCGTGAACTCGGTGCGGTCCACATCACCCGCACCCTCGAAGACGATGTCCTTCAGCGGGACGGGCAGGTGCCGGTCCAGCTCCGCCACGACCTCGTCGAAGGCGGCGGCGAACACCGGGTACGTCGCATACAGCTCCCGTCCCATGCCGACCCGTTGCGCGCCCTGCCCGGTGAACAGCACCGCCAGACGGCCGCCCGCAACCGCAGGCACCTCCCCGGAGACCGCCCGCAGCCCGGCCACCGCCTGCGCACGGTCCGCGGCGACGACCACGGCACGGTGCTCCAGAGCCGCACGAGAGGCGACCAGCGCATGGGCGACGTCCGTCAGGACGGGCTCCTCGCTGTCCAGGTGGTCGGCGAGCCGCTCGGCCTGCGCCTTCAGCGCCGGACCCGATCGGGCCGAGACCACGAACGGCAGCGGACCGCCGAACTCCCCCGCCGCCGAAGCGGGTTCCTCGGCAGGTGCTTCCTCGATCACCACATGCGCGTTGGTGCCGCTCACCCCGAACGAGGACACACCCGCCCGCCGCGCACGGCCCTCCTGCCGGGGCCACGCGCGCGCCTCGGTGAGCAGCTCCACCGCACCCGCCGACCAGTCCACCTTCGGCGTCGGCTCATCCACGTGCAGCGTCCTGGGCAGCACCTCGTGCTCCAGCGCCATCACCATCTTGATCACGCTCGCCACGCCGGCGGCGCCCTGCGAGTGACCGATGTTGGACTTCACGGAGCCGAGCCAGAGGGGATCGCGGTCGCCGCGGTCTTGTCCGTAGGTGGCCAGGAGGGCCTGGGCCTCGATCGGGTCGCCGAGCGCGGTGCCGGTGCCGTGCGCCTCGACGGCGTCGACGTCGGCCGGGGTCAGCCGGCCGTCGGCGAGGGCCTGGCGGATGACGCGCTGCTGGGAGGGGCCGTTGGGGGCGGTCAGGCCGTTGGAGGCGCCGTCCTGGTTGACCGCCGTGCCGCGCACCAGGGCGAGCACGGGGTGGTTGTTGCGGCGTGCGTCGGAGAGCTTCTCCACCAGCAGGACGCCGACGCCCTCGGACCAGGCGGTGCCGTCGGCGGTGGCCGCGAACGCCTTGACGTGGCCGTCCCTGGCCAGTCCGCGCTGGCGGGAGAATTCGACGAAGGTGTCGGGCGTCGCCATGACCATGGCGCCGCCGGCGAGGGCCATCGAGCACTCGCCGCTGCGCAGCGCCCGTACGGCCATGTGCAGGGCGACCAGCGAGGACGAGCACGCGGTGTCGACGCTGATGGAAGGGCCCTCCAGGCCGAGGGTGTAGGAGACGCGGCCGGAGGCGACGCTGCCCGCGGTGCCGGTCAGCCTGAGGCCCTGGAGTTCCGCGGGCGCCTGCTGGAGGCGGACGGTGTAGTCGTGGCTGATGAGGCCGGTGAAGACGCCGGTGTCCGAGCCGCGCAGGATGGTCGGGTCGATGCCCGCCCGTTCCAGGGTCTCCCAGCTGACTTCGAGGAGGAGGCGCTGCTGGGGGTCCATGGCGAGGGCCTCGCGCGGGGAGATCCCGAAGAAGCCCGCGTCGAACTCGCCGACGTCGTGCAGGAACGCGCCGCGGTCGACGTACGATTTGTCGACGGCGTCCGGGTCCGGGTCGAAGAGGGTGTCCAGGTCCCAGCCGCGGTTGTCGGGGAAGCCGCCCATGACGTCGAGCCCGTCGGCGACCAGCCGCCACAGCTCCTCGGGGCCGGTGGCCCCGCCGGGGAAGCGGCAGCCCATGGCGACGATCGCGATCGGCTCATCGGCCTCGGGCGTCGCGGTGGCGCCCTGCGCGGGCGTCGTGCTCGCGGCCGGCTGGGTCCCCTCGTCGAGGCCGAGTTGGTCGTGCAGGTGGCCGGCCAGGGCGGCCGGTGTCGGGTAGTCGAAGACCACGGTCGCCGAGAGCTTGACCCCGCTCGCGGCCGAGAGCCGGTTGCGCAGTTCCACGGAGGTCAGCGAGTCGAAGCCGGCGTCCTTGAAGGCGCGTTCGCCGTCGATGGTGTGGGCGCCCGAGTGCCCGAGGACGGTCGCCGCCTGGGTGCGGACCAGGTCGAGCAGACGCAGCTGCCGCTCTTGGCGGGAGAGCACCGTCAGCTCCTGGCGCAGCGAACCCTGCACGGCGGCACCCGCCTTCGCGCTCTGCCGGCCCTGTCGTACGAGACCGTGCAGCAGCTGCGGTACGGCCTGGCTCGCGGCCCTGGACTGCAGGCCCGCGAGGTCGAGGCGGGCTGGGACGAGTGTGGCCTCGGGCGAACGCACAGCGGCGTCGAAGAGGGCGTTGCCCGTCTCGGCGGTGATGCCGAGCATGCCGTCGCGCTTGTTGCGTTGCAGGGCCGCGGTGTCCAGCGACCCGGCCATGCCCTCGGACCACATGCCCCAGGCGAGCGAGGTGGCAGGCAGTCCCAGCGAGCGGCGGTGCCCGGCGAGGCCGTCCAGGTAGCCGTTGGCTGCCGCGTAGTTGGACTGGCCCGGGTTACCGAGGACGCCCGCTGCGGAGGAGTACACGACGAAGGCCGCGAGGTCCAGGTCACGGGTCAGCTCGTGCAGGTGCCATGCCGCTTGCGCCTTCGGCCGGAACACCTTCTCCAGCCGCTCGCGGGACTGGGCCGCGATCACACCGTCGTCCAGCACACCGGCCGTGTGCACGACCGCGGTCAGGGGCCGCTCCACGGAGGCGATGAGCGCCCGCAGGGCCTCCCGGTCGGCGACGTCGCAGGCCTCGATGCGCACCTGGGCTCCCGACTCGGCGAGTTCCGCGACGAGTTCGGCCGCACCTTCGGTTGCGGTGCCGCGGCGCCCCACGAGCAGCAGATGCCGTATCCCGTGTGAGGTGACCAGGTGCCGGGCGATCAGTCGGCCCAGCGTCCCCAGACCGCCCGTGACCAGCACCGTCCCCTCGGGGTCGAGGGCGCGCGGCACGGTCAGGACGACCTTGCCGGTGTGGCGGGCCTGGCTGACGTACCGGAATGCTTCGGGGGCCTTGCGGACGTCCCAGGCCCGGACGGGCAGCGGGGTCAGCTCGCCGCGTTCGAAGAGGGTGAGGAGTTCGGTGAGGATCTCCTGGACCCGGTCCGGTCCGGCCTCGACGAGGTCGAAGGCCTGGTAGGTGACGCCGGGGTGGGCGGCGGCCACCTCGTCGGCGTCGCGGATGTCGGTCTTGCCCATCTCCAGGAAGCGTCCGCCGCGCGGCAGCAGGTCGAGGGAGGCGTCGACGAACTCGTGGGCCAGCGCGTCGAGTACGACGTCCACGCCCCGCCCGTCGGTGGCCGCCAGGAAGCGCTCGCGGAAGTCGAGGGTGCGGGAGTTGGCGATGTGCGGCTCGTTGAGGCCGTTCGCGCGCAGTGCGTCCCACTTGCCTCGGCTCGCGGTGCCGAACACTTCGGCGCCGGCCTGCCGGGCCAGCTGGACGGCGGCCATGCCGACCCCGCCCGCGGCGGCGTGCACCAGCACGGACTCGCCGGCCCGTAGTCCGGCCCGGTCGAACAGGCCGTAGTACGCCGTGCTGAAGACGATCGGCACGCTGGCCGCCTGCTCGTACGTCCACCCGGCGGGCATCCGTACGAGGTGGCGGTGGTCGGCGAGCGCCTGGGGGCCGAAGCCGTCGCGCAGCAGGCCCATCACCCGGTCGCCGGGGGCGAGCGAGGTGACGCCGGGGCCGGTCTGAAGGACGACGCCGGCGCCCTCGCCGCCGAAGTGGGCCTTGCCCGGGTACATGCCGAGCGCGATCAGCACGTCACGGAAGTTCAGGCCGGCCGCCCGTACGGCGATGCGGACCTCTCCCTCGGCGAGCGGCTCGCAGACCTCGGGGCTGGGCAGCAGTGCCAGGTTTTCCAGGGTGCCGGCCGTGGTGACGTCGAGGTGCCAGGCGTCGGTGCCGGCCGGGACCGTCAGGGTCTCCAAGGCGGCGGCCCGGGCCAGCCGGGGGGTGCTCGCGCGGCCCGCGCGGACGGCCAGCTGCCATTCGCCGGTGGCGAGGGCGGCGGGCAGTGCGTCGCGGGAGGCGGGGTCGTCGTCGATCGCGGCCAGGACGATGCGGTGGGGGTTCTCGGACTGGGCGGAGCGCACCAGACCCCACAGGGCCGAGGCGGCCGGATCGGTGAGCGGGTCACGGGTCAGCACGACCAGCCGGCCGTCCGCGCCGGCGAGGTGGGCCTGCACGACGGCGAGTACCCGGCCGGCCAGTTCGAGGGCGCCGGCGCTGGTCTCGGCGCCGGGAGCGGTGAGGTCGACGACGGCGTCGTCGAGGTCCGCCGTCACGCTCTGGTCGGCGGGTGCGGTCAGCGGCGCCCAGTCGACCAGGAACAGCGAGTCGGCAACCGGTGTGCGTGCGGCGCCGAGTTGTTCGCCGGAGACGGGCCGCAGCACCATCGTCGCGATGTCGGCCACGGGCTCGCCGCTCGGGTCGGCGAGGCTCAGTGAGACGCCGTCGGTGCCGGATGCGACCGCCCGCACGCGCAGCGCGCTGGCGCCGGAGGCGTGCAGGGCCACCTGGTTCCAGGCGAACGGCAGCAGGGTCTGCCCGCTGTCGTGCTCCTGTTCGGGCAGGAACATCGTGCTGTGCAGGGCCGCGTCGAGCAGGGCGGGGTGGATGGCGAAGTGGTCGCCGGTGTGTCCCTCGGGGAGCTCGACGTCGGCGAAGACCTCGCCGCCGCGGCGCCAGATGTGCTTCAGGCCCTGGAAGGCGGGTCCGTATTCCAGGCCGGCCGCGCGCCGGCTCTCGTAGAAGCCGTCGAGGTCCAGCTTCTGGGCCCCCGCGGGCGGCCAGAGCGAGAAGTCGAACTCCCCCGCCTCACCGGCCTGTTCGACGAGCGTGCCGGTGACATGCCTCGTCCACGGCGACTGCGGCCCGGCGTCCTGCGCGAGCGAGTACAGGCTGACTGCGCGTCGCCCGTCCTGCAGTGCGCCCACGACCACCTGGACGCGCACACCGCCCGAGGCGGCAAGCACCAGCGGAGCCTCGATCACCAGCTCCTCGATGGTGCTCGCGCCCGCCTCGTCACCGGCCCGCACCACCAGCTCGACCAGCGCGGCGCCCGGGACGACGACCGTCCCGGCCACCGCATGGTCCGCCAGCCACGGATGGCTGCGCAGCGACAGCAGCCCCGTCGCCAGCACCCCGTCCGACTCCGGCAGCCGCGTGATCGCACCGAGAAGGGGGTGCTGCGCTCCGGCGAGTCCGGCACCGGAGACGTCCGCGCTGCGGCCCGTGTCCTGCAGCCAGTACCGCTCGCGCTGGAAGGCGTACGTCGGCAGATCGACGCGGCGTGCGCCGGTGCCGGCGAAGAGGGCCTCGGGGTCCAGGGCGACGCCGTACTCGAAGAGCCGCCCGAATGCGGTGACGGCGCAACGCGGTTCGGCGGCATTGCCCCGCAGCAGGGTGACGAATCCGGTGCCTGGCGCGTCCGTGACGATGCCCTGTGCGAGGGCGGTGAGCACGCCGTCGGGGCCGGCCTCCAGGAAGACGGTGACGCCCTGCTCGTGCAGCGAGGTGATGCCGTCGGCGAAGCGCACGGCATCACGGACATGACGGACCCAGTACTCGGGAGAGGTCAGCTCGCCCACGGTCGCGGGCTTTCCGGTGACGTTGGAGACGACACCGATGTGCGGCTCGTGGTAGGTGAGGGTGGCCGCGATCTGCCGGAACTCCTCCAGCATCGGGTCCATCAGCACCGAGTGGAAGGCGTGACTGACACTCAGACGCTTCGTCTTGCGGCCCAGTGCGGCGATGGCACCGGCGACGGACTCCGCGGGTCCTTCCTCGCCCGAGATCACCACGGAGGTCGGCCCGTTGATGGCTGCGATACCGATGCCGCCGGTCAGCAGGGGCAGCACCTCGTCCTCGGCCGCCTGCACGGCGATCATCGCGCCGCCCGCAGGCAGCGCCTGCATCAGCCGGCCCCGCGCGGCCACCAGCCGGGCCGCGTCCGCAAGGGACCACACCCCGGCAACGTACGCGGCGGTGAGTTCGCCGATGGAGTGCCCGGCCACGAAGTCCGGCTTCACGCCCCAGGACTGCGCCAGCCGGAACAGGGCGACCTCGACGGCGAACAGCGCGGGCTGCGTGAACTCGGTGCGGTCCACATCACCCGCACCCTCGAAGACGATGTCCTTCAACGGGACGGGCAGGTGCCGGTCGAGTTCGGCCACGACCTCGTCGAAGGCGGCGGCGAACACCGGGTATGTCGCATACAGCTCGCGTCCCATGCCGACCCGTTGCGCGCCCTGCCCGGTGAACAGCACCGCCAGGCGGCCGCCCGCGGCCGCCTGGTCCTCGTCCGTGACGAGTGAGCGCAGCCCGGCCACCGCCTCGGGCAGGTCGCCGGCGACGACGCAGGCGCGGTGGTCGAGTGCCGCGCGGGAGGTGAGCAGGGAGTAGGCGGCGTCCGCCGGGGCGGGCCGCTCGCGCTCCAGGTGGTCGGCGAGCCGTTCGGCCTGTGCCTTGAGCGCGGTGGCGGATCGGGCCGAGACCACGAACGGCAGCGGGCCGGTGAACTCCCCTGTCTCTGCGGCGGGTTCCTCGGCGGGTGCTTCCTCGATCACCGCGTGTGCGTTGGTGCCGCTCACTCCGAAGGACGAGATGCCCGCGCGGCGCGGGCGTCCCTCCTCGCGGGGCCAGGGGCGTGCCTGGGTGAGGAGTTCGACCGCGCCCTTGGACCAGTCGACGTGCCCGGTGGGCTCTTCGATGTGGAGGGTCTTGGGCATCTCCTCGTGGCGCAGGGCCATGACCATCTTGATGACGCCGGCGACGCCGGCGGCCGCCTGTGCGTGTCCGATGTTCGACTTGAGGGAGCCGAGCCACAGCGGGCGGTTCTCCGGGCGGTTCTGGCCGTATGCGGCGATGACCGCCTGGGCCTCGATCGGGTCGCCCAGGGTGGTGCCGGTGCCGTGTGCCTCGACGACGTCGACGTCCCCGGAGGCCAGCCGGCCGTTGGCGAGGGCCTGGCGGATGACGCGCTGCTGGGAGGGGCCGTTGGGGGCGGTCAGGCCGTTGGAGGCGCCGTCCTGGTTGACCGCTGTGCCGCGCACCAGGGCGAGGACGGGGTGGTTGTTGCGGCGTGCGTCGGAGAGCTTTTCCAGGAGGAGGACGGCGACGCCCTCGGACCAGGCGGTGCCGTCGGCGGCGGCCGAGAAGGCCTTCGCGCGGCCGTCTGTGGCCAGTCCGCGCTGGCGGGAGAACTCGATGAAGACGCCGGGGGTCGGCATCAGGGCTGCGCCGCCGGCGAGGGCCATCGTGCACTCGCCGCTTTGCAGGGAGCGCACGGCCAGATGCAGGGCGACCAGGGAGGAGGAGCAGGCGGTGTCGACGGTGACGGCGGGGCCTTCCAGGCCGAGGGTGTAGGAGACGCGGCCCGAGGCGACGCTGCCGGCGATGCCGATGCCGATGTAGCCCTCGGTGCCTTCGGGGACCTGCTGGATGTTGCTGCCGTAGTCGTGGTGCATGAGGCCGCTGAAGACGCCGATGTGTGCGCCGGCGAGGCCGCTGGGGTCGACGCCGGCGCGTTCGAAGGTCTCCCAGGAGGTTTCCAGGAGGAGGCGCTGCTGGGGGTCCATGGCCACGGCCTCGCGGGGGGAGATCCCGAAGAAGCCGGCGTCGAACTCGGCGATCTGCGCAAGGAATCCGCCGTGCCGGGTGTATGAGGTGCCGGGGTGGTCGGGGTCGGGGTGGTACAGGCGTTCCAGGTCCCAGCCGCGGTCGTCGGGGAATGCGCTGATGGCGTCGGTGCCGTCGGCGACCAGCCGCCACAGTTCCTCGGCGCTGGCCACGCCGCCGGGCAGCCGGCAGCCCATGGCGACGATCGCGATCGGCTCGTCGGAGGCGGCGGACTGCGGTGTCTCGGCGGCGGGCTCCTCGTCGTGCAGGCCGAACAGCAGGCGGCGCAGCTGGGCGGCGACGGCGGCGGGGCTGGGCCGGTCGAAGGCGAGGGTGACGGGCAGCCGCAGGCCGGTGGCCTCGGTGAGCCGGTTGCGCAGCTCGACGGCGGTGGCGGAGGTGAAGCCGAGTTCCTTGAAGCTGCGGCTGGTGTCGAGTGCGGCTCCTGCGGCGATGGCGCGGACCTGTTCGGCCACCAGGTCCAGCAGGTGGCGTTCCTGCTCGGTGTCGGTGAGGTGGGCGAGGCGGGCGCGCAGGGCGTCCGTGGCGTGCTCGTCGGGGGCGGTGGTGCGCGGGACGTCGATGAGGTCGGCGAGGAGGGCGGGCACCTCGCGGTCGCCGAGCGCGCCGGCGTCGGGCCGCAGGAGGGCCAGTTGGGGGTGGGCGACGGTGTGGGCGGCGTCGAACATGGTGAGGGCCTCGGGCACCGACAGGGTGCGTACGGGCCAGGGCAGGGCGCGGGCGGTGTGGCCGGTGTCCGGGGCGGCGGGTGCGGTCTGCGACAGGGGTCCCAGGGCCAGTGAGAGCGCGGGCAGGCCGCGGGCGTGGCGGTGGCCGGCGAGGGCGTCGAGCACCGTGGCGGCGGCAGCGGCGCCTGCGTGGCCCGGGGTGCCGGCCAGGCCGTGGGCGGGGCTGACCGTGATGAACGTGGCGACCATGGAGTTCTTGGTCAGCTCGTGCAGGGCGAGGGCGCCTTGGAGGGCGCGGCGGCGGCCTTCGCGGGTGTCGAGGTCCTCATGACCGGCGGTGTGCACGATCGCGGTGACGGGGGCGGCGGCCCGGGCGATCAGCTTGGCGAGGACCTTGCGGTCGGCGGTGTCGCAGGTCTCGAGGTGCAGGTCGGTGCCGGCGCGGGCGAGTTCGTCGCGCAGTTCGGCGTGGGCCCGGCCGTCCCTACCGGCCAGCAGGATGCGGCGGGCGCCGTAGACCGCGGCGAGGTGGCGGGTGAGGTGCTCGGCGGTGACCGGGTCGGTGCCGGTGACCAGGACGGTGCCGCTGGTGTCGGGTATGCCGGTGCGGCGTGTGCCGGTGGCGGCGTGGGCGCTGCCGACGGCGGCGGCGCGCACCAGCCTCGGGCGCAGGACGACTCCGTCGCGGATGGCGCTTTGCGGTTCCCGACAGGCGACGGCGAGGGCGAGGGCGGCGGCGAGCCGGGGCGCGTCGTCCTCCTCGTGGGCGCCGAGGTCGACCAGCACGAACCGGTCGGGGAAGTCGCTCTGGTAGGTGCGTACGAGCCCCCACACGGCGGCGTGGGTGAGGCCGTCGAGTGCGTCGTCGGGCCCGGTGGCGACGGCGTCGCGGGTGGCGACGACGAGCGGCAGGTGGGCGGTGCGCTGCTCGGCGAGCCAGCCGTCGAGTGTCTGGCCGAGCCGGGTGACGAGTGCCTCGATGCCCTCGGTGCGGCCGGCCGGCCCGGTGCCGTGCACGTCCCCGAGCAGGAGTACGGCGGTGTCGGGGGCCTGGGCTCCGGCGGCGAGGTCTTCCACCAGAGCGTCGAGGGCGTCGATCCCGGCCAGCGCGTCGACGTCGGCGAGGTCGGCCAGGCCGCCCAGGGAGAGATAAGTCTCGACGGTGTTGCCCCGCTCGCGCAGGGCGCCGGTGAGGTGGCTGCCGTGGATGTCGCCGGCCAGCGCCCAGCGGCCGGGCGCCTGCTGCGGGGCGGGCACCGAGGGCAGCGGCAGCCAGTCGGTGCGCAGGAGGGCCTCGTAGCGGCCGTCGCCGGAGGCGCGCAGCCTGGCCGGGCGGCCGAGCAGGACATGCCGCATGATCTTGCCGGAGGCGGTGCGGGGGATGCGGTCGATCTCGTAGAGCTCCTCGGGGATCTTGTAGTAGGCGAGGTGCCGGCGGCAGGTCTCGAAGAGGCGTTCCAGGTCGACGCCCTGGGGGCCGGGGACGAGGAAGGCGATGGGGACCTCGCCGAGCACCTCGTGGGGCCGGCCGGCGACCGCGACGTCGGCGACGCCGGGGACGGTGCGCAGGATGTCCTCCACCTCGCCGGGGTGGATGTTCTCGCCGCCGCGGATGATCAGTTCCTTGATGCGGCCGGTGACGGTGAAGTAGCCCTGCTCGTCGCGGCGGGCCAGATCGCCGGTGCGCAGCCAGCCGTCGCGGAGGGCGGCGGCGGTGGCCTCGGGCTGGTTGTGGTAGCCGACCATGACGCTGGCGCCCTTGACCCAGACCTCGCCCTCGGCGCCGGCGGCAACGTCCCTACCGCTGTCGTGGTCGACGAGGCGGACGTCGAGGCCGGGCACGGGCAGCCCGCAGGAGCCCTCGACGCGGGCGCCGGTGGGCCAGTTGATGGTGATGGAGCCGCAGGTCTCGGTGGAGCCGTAGGCATCCAGCAGCGGGGCGCCGAAGACCTCCTCGAAGGAGCGGCGCAGCTCGGCGGTGGTGACGGCTCCGCCGACCAGGCACATCCGCAGATCGGGCGCGGTGAAGTCGCCGGCCTTCGCGGCCTGCACGAGGTAGTGGTACATCGTCGGCACGCCCGCCAGGAACGTCGCCCGTTCCTCGGTCACGGCGTCGAGGATCTCCTGCGCGGAGAAGCCGTCGACGATGCGGGCACTGGCGCCGACGGCCGTGACGGTCAGCACGCAGACGATGTGGGCGAGGCTGTGGAACAGCGGCAGCGGCCACACGACGCGGTCCTCGTGGGTGAGGCCGGGTATCGGGGCGTAGCAGGCGGCCACCGAGGTCAGGCAGTTGCGCTGGGTGGACAGCACGCCCTTGGGGCGGCCGGTGGTGCCGGAGGTGTAGAGGATCCAGGCGACGTCGTCGAGGCCGAGGTCGTCGCGGGCGGGCTCGGCCGGTTCGGTCGTTGCGAGCTGCTCGAAGGAGACCGTGCCGGCGGGGGCGGGGCCCTGGCCGGTGACGACGATCTTCAGGTGCGGGCGGTCCTTGACCAGCTGGGCGACGGTGTCCAGGAGGGCGGGCTCGGTGATCAGGACCCGGGCGCCGCTGTCATCGAGGAGGTGGGCGAGTTCGGGCTCGGTCAGACGGGGGTTGAGGGGGACGCCGACGGCTGCCGCCCGGGTGATGGCCAGGTAGCTCTCGACGAACTCCACGCTGTTGCCGTGCAGGATCGCGGCCCGGTCGCCGGGCTGCAGCCGCAGCGTGGCCAGATGCCCGGCGAGCCTGCGGGTACGGATCTCCAGTTCGGCGTGGGTCACGCCGCGGGTGGCGTCACGGTAGGCGGTCTTCGCTCCGAAGCGATCGGCGTTCGCCCTCAGCAGCTGGGGCACCGGCCGGATCAATTCGGTTCGCAGCATGACGGAACACCTCTTCAAGGGAAAGGGAGACTCGTGGACGACGCGGGCAGACGGGCACACTTATTCCGGAGGCTTCAGCGTCACATTCCGGCCGGGCCGGTGGACCACTATCACCCCCCCTACAAGGGCCCTGTATCGGTGGCCGTCCAGGCATGCGAGGGGTATGCGCCGGGCGATTGTGGCGCAATGCAGGGGTAATTCCCGCTGCTCAACCGGCAGACTCGAGCGGTGCTCTTTCAACGCGCATTCAACCGGAGGCCTTTCGATGTCGCATTCTTCTGGGGCAATTTCGCCGATCACCGGCCGTACCCGGCTGTTCGCGGTGCTCGGCGACCCGGTGGGACAGGTGCGGGCGCCGGAGCTGCTCAACCCGGTCTTCGCCGAACTCGGCCTGGACGCGGCCCTGGTGCCGGTGCATGCCCCCGCCGCCCATCTGGGCGAGGTGGTGCGGGGCCTGCAGCGGGCGGGCAATGTGGACGGCCTGCTGGTGACGGTCCCGCACAAGGCGGCGGTCCTGGCCTTCGCCGACGTGCTCTCGCCCGCGGTGCGCCTCGCGGGCGCCGCCAATGTGCTGCGGCGCGGCCAGGACGGGCGCTGGTATGCGGAGAACTTCGACGGCGCCGGCTTCGTCGCCGGTCTGCTCCACGCCGGCCGGGCGCCGGCCGGCCGGTCGGTGACGCTGGTCGGCGCGGGCGGGGCGGGCAGCGCGATCGCGGCCGCGCTGGTGCTGGCAGGGGTGGCCCGCCTCGACATCGTCGACCTGGACCCGGCCCGGGTCCGCGCCCTGGTGGACCGCCTGTCCGCTCATGCCCCCGGCGTCGTACGGCACAGCCCGCTTGAGAGCGCCCGGGACGCGGACATCGTGGTGAACGCGACCCCGCTGGGCCTGCGCGAGGACGACCCGCTGCCCTTCGACCCGGCCCGGCTGGGCCCCAACACCCTGGTCGCGGACATCATCATGACCCCGCCCGAGACCCGCCTGCTGCGCACGGCCGCCGCCCTGGGCCTGCCCGTCCACCCGGGCGCCCCCATGCTGCTTCGGCAGCTGGATCTGTACCGGGAGTTCTTCGGCCTGCGCCGTTCCTAAAGACTGAGCGGGAGTGAGTCCTGTTGCCAGGACTGCGGTTGCTCAGCCGAACGCCCCGAACGGTGCGGGGTGTTCTGGTCGCCCGCTTTCGCTCCGCTGCCGGGCGGCACGCATCCGGTGCGTGGTCCGGGGGCGGGGTCCCTCACGCCCTCGGGTGTCCGGTCCGGCCTGGGCGGCCCGATGCCCCTGCTCATCGCTCCGGTAAGCAGGGGGCGGTGCCGTCCGACGCCGGATCGGATGTCCGAGGGCGCGTCGCCCGATCGCGACGCTCGCGGCATCGTGCCGGGAAACCTTACGTCTGCTGCCGGTCAGGGGCTTTTGCCAGTGCTGGGCGCCCCACCGGGAGGTGCAGGCCGGATCGACCGCGACCACCGCAATATTCTGCTCGGCGGCCATCGACACCAGCCGCGCCCTGAGTCTCGCGGTGGGAAAGCGGGCGATCAGGCGGCAAAAACGCTTGCTGCGGCCGTACTTCTCCCGGCTGGTGCCGTCGGTGAAGTCCAGGTCCTCGATCGCGATCGCCGCAGCGCCGGTGGCGGCCGTGTGGTGCAGCAGGCGGGTCAGCGCATGCCGGATCTGCGCACCGGCGCCGCCCCCAGGTTCCCGGCCAGTGCCGCCGCGGTTGCCCTGGCGTGGCCGCCGTCTTCCTAGCCTGCCCCCATGAACCCCACCATCGGCGACATCACGGACCCGCAACCCGGGGCCCTCGCCCGGTTCCCCGACGACATCGAGGCCCACCTGGCAGACGCGGCGGCGCGGCCGGCCGACCAGCAGCCCGCCTGGCCGGACCCGGACCGCGCCGCCGCCGCCCGAAACACGCTCACCCAGCTGCCACCCCTCGTCCTTGCGGGCGAGGTCGACCGCCTCCAGCAACGGCTGTCGCAGGTGGCGCAGGGGCAGGCCTTCCTGCTGCAGGCCGGCGACTGCGCGGAGACCTTCGAGGGCAACACCGAGTCCCACGTCAGCGCCAACATCCGCACCCTGCTGCAGATGGCGGTCGTGCTGACGTACGCGGCCAGCCTCCCGGTCGTGAAGATCGGGCGGATCGCCGGGCAGTACGCCAAGCCCCGCTCCAACGCCACCGACGCGCTGGGCCTTGCGGTGTACCGCGGCGACATCGTCAACTCTCTCGAGCCCACCCCGGGCGCCCGGGTCCCCGACCCCTCTCGGATGCTGCGCGCGTACGCGAACTCGGCCGCCTCCCTCAACCTGGTGCGCGCCCTGGCCGGCTCGGGCCTGGCCGACCTGGGCCGGGTGCACGAGTGGAACCGCGACTTCGTGCGCGACTCCCCCGCGGGCGAGCGCTACGAGGCGATGGCCAAGGAGATCGACCGCGGCCTGGCCTTCATGTCGGCCTGCGGCGCCGACCACAACGCCCTGCACACCACCGAGATCTACACCAGCCACGAAGCACTGCTGCTGGAGTACGAGCAGGGCCTGCTGCGCCGGGCGCCCGCCGCCTCGGGCGAGCCCCGGCTGTACGGGCTGTCCTCGCACATGCTGTGGATCGGCGAGCGCACCCGCCGCCCGGACGGTGCCCACATCGCGCTGGCAGCACTGCTGGCCAACCCCATCGGGCTCAAGCTCGGCCCCGCCACCTCGCCCGAGCAGGCCGTCGAGTACGTCGAGCGCCTCGACGCGGACAACGTGCCGGGCCGGCTCACCCTGATCAGCCGGATGGGCCGGGACAGGGTGCGTGACGTGCTGCCGGCGATCGTGCAGAAGGTCGAGGCGAGCGGCCACCGGGTGGTGTGGCAGTGCGACCCGATGCACGGCAACACCTACGAGGCGGCCAGCGGCTACAAAACCCGCCGGTTCGAGGACATCCTCGACGAGGTCAAGGGCTTCTTCGAGGTCCACCGGGCACTCGGCACCCACCCGGGGGGCCTGCACATCGAGCTCACCGGCGACAGCGTCACCGAATGCCTGGGCGGTGCCGAGGAGATCGACGAACAAGCCCTGGCCCTGCGCTACGAGACCAGCTGCGACCCGCGCCTGAACCCGGGCCAGTCGGTCGAACTGGCCTTCCTGGTCGCCGAGATGCTCCGCTCGTGACACCACCCGCCGCACCCGCACACACCGAAAGGGGGGGCGTCCGCGATGGCGGGCGCCCCCCCCTTTTTCTGTCTGTGCGTGCGGTACGCGTTCGGTCTGCGCATGCGTGCGGTACGCGTTCTGCCTGCGCATGTGTGCGGTACGCGTTCTGCCTGCGCATGCATGCGGTACGCGCCCGGCGCCGGCGTCTTCCTCAGCGCCGGGCGCCGTGCGCGTCGGATGGCCGGGCTGCCGCGCATGCGTGCGGTACGCGCCCGGCGCAGGCGTCTTCCTCAGCGCCGGGCGCCGTGCGCGTCGGCCGGCCGGCCGTCCGCGGGCAGGGTGACCGCTGTCAGCAGCAGGCCGCGCGTGGCGCTCCACCGTCCGGCGAGCACCGTGCGGGGCTGTCCGTCTGCCAGGCCCGGGATGGCGAGCCGGGCCCGAAAGGAGCCGTCGGCCGGGTCGAGAGTGATCGCCACGTCCTCGAAGCCGAGCCGCACACCGCTCAGCGGGAACGTCGACTTGTACACCGCCTCCTTGGCGCTGAACAGCAGCCGGTCCCACGGGATCGACGGCCTGTGGTGCAGCAGGCGCCGTATCTGCGCCCGTTCGCCGACAGTTGCGATCGCCTCCAGGACGCCGTCGGCGAGCGGTTCGGCGGGCTCGGCGTCGATGCCCAGGGCGGCGACGTCGCGCCGCCGGGCGAGCGCGGCGCCCCGGTAGTCGCGGCAGTGCGTCATGCTGCCGACGACACCGGCCGGCCACTGCGGGGCGCCGTGGGGGCCGGGCAGGATCGCAGCCGCCGGCACGCCGAGCTGCGCCAGGGCCCGGCGGGCGCACAGCCGTACGGTGGTGAACTCGCGTCTGCGCTCCGGCACGGAGCGGGCCACGTGGGCCGCCTCCTGGGCCAGCAGGCGTGCATGCGGCGGGTCGCCGCGTTCCTCGGCGACGACGACGCCCGCCGGCAGCAGCGGCGCGATGAGGGCCTGCGCCGTCACTCGGGCAGGAGCGCGGGATGGCGCCAGGCGAGGGCGGCATACCGCTCGGCGCGTTGCGCGGTGCTTTCCTTCGTGTCCGCGAAGTACGAGCCGAGCCGGCCGGTGAAGATGCCGATCGCGGCATCGAGCGCGACGTTCAGGCTTATCGCGGAGGGCGCCGGGTCGTCCCTTCCCGGCATTTCGTTATGCAGTCCGTTGCCGTTGTTGTTGTCATTGATGACGGTAACGGTGTCGGATGACTGAACAGACACGATGACCCTCCCTGTCCGGGCACGGAACCTGACCTTTCAAAAAAGATAGAAGTTCCGGCCGGCCAAGGGACCCCCTGGCCCACCCCTCAATTCCCAGCCCACCGCCCCATTTTCCGGTACGGGAATGCGAACGCCGGCGCGGCTCCGAATTCTTTGCGTCCAGACCAGCCGGGAACACCGGCCGCGTCCAGACCAGCCGGGAACACCGGCCGGGTTCAGACGAGCTGGGGGCGCTGGCCGAGAAGGCGCGGTTCCTGGTTGAGGATCGCGCGCTCCATCTGCTGGAGGTCCCGCGTCGGGTCGAGGCCGTGGATGTCGACGAGCGCCTGGCGGGTACGGCGGTAGGCGGCGAGCGCTTCGGTCTGCTGGCCGCAGCGGTAGAGGGCGAGCATGAGCTGGTGGCACAGCCGTTCCCGGGTGGGCGAGGCGGCGGCCGCCTGCTCCAGGTCGGCCACGAGTTCACGGTGCCTGCCCAGCTCCAGTCCGGCGCACGCCCAGTCCTCGTAAGCGGTCAGCCGCTCCCGCTCGAGCTGGGCGAAGGCGGGCCATCCGATGCCGGCCTCGGCGAGGTCGACGAGCACGGAGTCCCGCCACAGGCCGAGCGCCTGGGCGAGCGAGTCGACGGCCGGCTCGGGGAAGCCGGCGGCGAGTTCGGCGCGCCCCTGGGCGGCGAGCCGGCGGAAGCGGAAGGCGTCGACGCATTCGGTGTCCAGGAGCAGCTGGTAGCCGTGCGCAGCGGTGACGAGGCGGACGCCGCGGCTGCCGGCACCGGCCTGGTCGAGGAGTCTGCGGATACCGGAGACGCCGTTTTGCACCATCTTCCGTGACGTCATCGGCACATCGTCGCCCCACACGGCCCCGATCAGGCGGCTGGTGGCGACGACCTTGTTCGGGTTGAGCACCAGATAGCCCAGGGTGGCCCGCTGGACGACGCCGCCCAGCGGCAGCGCCCCAGCGGCGACGACTTCGAGCGGGCCAAGCAGGTTGAACTGCATCATTCCCCCACATGCTGTGACAGTCCGATTAGCCATTGCCTTGAAAGAAGAACCCGGATGTCCCGGGCATCCGGTCCGGGCGCCTTCGCGTCCGGGGCCGGGGCCGGGGCCGGGGCGCGCCGGGAGCCGGCCGCCCGCCTGCGCACCCGCCGCGCCCTCCGGCCGCCTTGGGCACGGACCCGAAGCGGGAGCAGAACCCCGGCGGACTGCCCGGTGCATCCGGCACGGCCGTCCGCCTGCTGCCCGGTGCGGGCCGAAGTCCGCCCCGGACGCCGGCGATGCACACCCGCACGGCCCCGGGGGCCCCGCACCCGCGGGAGCCCGCCGCCTGCCGCCCTGTCCGGCCGGGGCCCGGCCGGACAGGACAGCATGCCGGGCCTGCCCGCGCAGCACGGCCGGCCCGCCGGAGCCACCGCCAGAGCCGGAGCCGGAGCCAGAGCCGGTGTCGCTGCCGGAGCCGCTGCCGGAGCCGGGGCCAGCGGCGGCGGCCGGTGCCCGGGCGTACCGCGGTGACATCCGGTGGCAACCTGTCACGGTCGGCGGGCCGGGCGCGCTCACGCGGGCACTCCCGCCGCCGGGGCTGCCGCGGGGCGGCCGCCTCTGCGGCTGCGGCTGCGGGACACCGGGAATGCACCCGCCCGCCGCCGGCGAAGGGCGGGGACATCAGGGATGCACCCGCCCGCCGCGGGCGAAGGGCGCGAGCCGCGCCGTGCGGCCGTCCGCCGGCCGGGAGCGGCGGCACAGCCCGCCCGGCGCCCGGCGCCGGAGGGGGCCGGGCTTTCGCCGGACCCCCCGGGCGGGCCACCGGGACGGCCCTGCCCGGCAAGGCGGCCGGCGGGACGGCCGTGCCCGGCCGCAGCGAGGCGGCCGGGCACGCAGCCGCCGGCGCCGCCGGCACCCGCTAACGCAACGTTCATGGACTCCCTCGTTCCACCGGGCCGATGTGCACCTGCGGACACCGGGGAGGGCGCTGCCCCACCCCCGGCGACCAGAAAATCATACAGAACATTCGCTTTATTTTTCTACCGAACTTCTCCGGAAACCGAACGCACGCAGCAATCAGGCGCCCGGGCCGGCGATGCCCCGCAGGGCGAGCCGCCAGATCTCCTCGAGCTGGCCGGCGACGCTCACGGCGCCGCCGGAGGCGGCCGGGCCGCCGCCGCGGATCTGCGACTCCGCCCCGGCCAGCAGATAGGTGACCATGGCGGTCACCGTCTCGGGCCTGTGCCCGGAGCGCAGCCCGCCGTCCCTGCGGGCCTGCTCCAGCAGCTCCTCGACGACCGGCAGCCACGCGCGCACCCACGGGTCCGGCCCGGCCTGCCGCTCCCCGCCCAGCCTCGCGGCGGAGCGGACCACGACGTCCTGCTCCAGCAGCTCGGCCAGCCTGACCGTCAGCTCGACCACCGCCTGCAGCCCGGGCTCCACGGACGTCAGCACCGTGTCCACCAGGGACCTCGCCAGGCTCCACCCCTGCTCCTGGACCGCGTCGGCCAGCGCCCCCTTGGAGGGAAAGTGAAAGGTCAGGGCCCCCATCGACACGCCGGCCGACTCGCATATCCGCGTCAGCCGGGCACCCTCGTAGCCGACGCGGTCGATCTCCCGGGCCGCCGCCAGCACCAGCAAACCGCGCGTACGCGCCGCCCTCTCCTGAATCGTCATGCGCCTCGTTCCTTGCTGTCAGGCTCTCGGGCCTACACCCGCTCCTCGTAGTAGTACTCCCTCTCCCCCCAAAAAACAAAGCGATCGTTCTCTATTTTGGGTTGAGCCAGGCTGGACCGGGCTGGGCCGGTTCCTT
>NZ_VJZD01000084.1 GCF_009377175.1 Streptomyces adustus | reverse complement strand
CGCCCTCAGGGCGGACGACAGGAAGGCCCTAGGATCCAGCTCATGGCCCTGACCATGAACGACGTGGACCGGTTCGAAGCCTCCAGGCCGCGCCTGGCGGCCATCGCCTACCGTCTGCTCGGCTCCGCGAGCGAGGCCGAGGACGCCGTGCAGGAGACGTATCTGCGCTGGCAGGCCGCCGACCTCGACCGGATCGAGGTCCCCGAGGCCTGGCTGACGAAGGTGCTCACGCATCTGTGCCTCAACCAGCTCACCTCGGCCCGCGCACGGCGTGAGACGTACGTGGGTGAGTGGCTGCCCGAGCCGCTGCTCGCCGGGGACCCGATGCTCGGCCCGGCCGACACCGCCGAACAGCGCGAATCGGTCTCGTTCGCGGTCCTCGCCCTGCTGGAGCGGCTCTCTCCCGGCGAGCGGGCGGTGTACGTGCTGCGCGAGGCCTTCGCCTACCCGCACCGGGAGATCGCCGAGATCCTCGACATCACCGAGGGCGCCAGCCAGCAGATCTTCCACCGCGCCAAGAAGCACGTCGTCGAAGGCAAGGCCCGCACCGAGATCGACGAGGCCGCCGCCCGGCGGATCATCGAGGAGTTCCTCGCGGCCGCCACCAGCGGCCGGACCGATCAGCTCGTCCGGTTGCTCACCCAGGACGCCGTCGCGATCGGCGACGGCGGCGGGAAGGTGCCGGCCCGCGCCAAGGCGTTCGAGGGTGCTCTCGCGGTCGCGACCTTCATGCGCGGGCTGTTCAAGCCCAGCAAGGCCAAGCGTTCCCTGGTCGGCGGATCGCCGGTGGTCCACGCCACGACCGTCAACGGCGAGCCCGCCCTCGTGGCGGTCCTCGACGAGCGGGTCATCGGCGTGATGTGCCTGGAGATCACCGCCGACGGCATCGCCGCGTTCCGCAACCAGGTCAACCCCGACAAACTCGAACGCTTCACCCGGCACTGGGCCGCCACCGACCACGGCGATCCCTTGCTCGACGCCGCCTTCTGACCGGCGTTCCGGGCCTTCCGACCGCCATGTGAGGTGCTTCACAACGCGTTCCTGTCAGGAAACGGCGGGCCGCCCGGTTCAAGTGGCGAATCCGCTCAAGACAGGAGTCAGCAGATGCAGCACCGCATCGTCGTCCTCGGCGCCGGATACGCCGGCGCCATCGCCGCCGGGCGCCTCGCCAAGCGGCTGCGCCGCGAAGACGTCGCCGTCACGCTCGTCAACGCCGAGCCCGACTTCGTCGAGCGCGTCCGTATGCACCAGCTCGCGACCGGCCAGGACCTCAGGCTCCGGCCCTTCCGGGAGATGCTCGGGGGCACCGGCGTCGAACTGAAGCTCGCGCAGGTCACCGGTGTCGACGTCGAGCGCAGGTCCGTCGCCGTCACCGGCGCGAACGGCGCCGAGGAACTGGCGTACGACACCCTCGTCTACGCCCTCGGCAGCGGCTGGAACGCCCAGGGCGTCCCCGGCACGGCCGAGCACGCCCACGAGATCGCGGGCCGCCCCGGAGCGCTCCGGCTGCGCGAACGCCTGGCCCGTTTGGACGCCGGACAGCCCGTGGTCGTGGTCGGGGGCGGTCTTACCGGCCTGGAGTTCGCGACGGAGCTCGCCGAGGCCCGCCCGGACCTCGACGTCGCCCTCGCCGTCCGCGGCGGACTCGGCGACTGGCTCTCCCCGAAGGGGCGCCGGCACCTGCGCAAGGTCGTCGACGGGCTCGGCATCACGGTGCACGAGCACACCGCCGTCACCGAGGTCGCGGCCGACCGGGTCGCCACCGCCGACGGTACGTCCCTTCCGGCCGCGGTCACCGTGTGGACCACCGGCTTCGCCGTGCACCCGATCTCCGCGGCCACCGCCCTGGAGGTCACCGACGCGGGACAGATCGTGGTCGACGCGACCATGCGCTCGGTCTCGCACCCCGACGTGTACGCCGTAGGGGACGCGGCCATGGCGGCGGGCCCCGGCGACAAGCCGCTGCGGATGTCGTGCGCCTCGGGCACCCCCATGGCGTGGCAGGCCGCCGACGCCATCGCAGCCCGCCTCACCGGCGGAAAGCTCCCGAACGTGCCGCTGCGCTACTTCAACCAGTGCATCTCGCTGGGCCGCAGGGAAGGCCTGATCCAGTACGTCACCGCCGACGACCGCGCCGTGCGGGCCGCGCTGACCGGGCGGTCGGCCGCCGTCTACAAGGAGCTGGTCTGCAAGGGCGCGGCCTGGGCCGTCGCCAACCCGACCCTCGGGATGCCGACCCGGCGCCGTGGCGTCGTACGGGATGCGGCCCGGACGGACGCGGCGGTCGGGACGACGGTCTGACCGGCCCGGACGACCTGCCCCGCCCGACCGGTGGCCGCCGCCGCGGACCGCCCGGGAACCGATCTCGACGCTGCGGGCGGGGCCGCCTAGGATCGAAAGCAGGGCATCGCGTGTCGGTCACCGGCCGGGTGAGGCATGGAGGCGCCCGTGAGATTGCCTTGCGGAGGCATTCCACATATGTCAGTCGAGTTGAATCACACCATCGTCCATGCCCGGGACAACCGGGAGTCGGCCGAGTTCCTGGCCCACATCCTGGGCCTTGAGGCCGGGGCCGAGTGGGGCCCCTTCGTTCCGGTGGCCACCAGCAACGGGGTCACCCTGGACTTCGCCACCGTCCCGGCGGAGTCGATCGTCATGCAGCACTACGCGTTCCTCGTCTCGGACGAGGAGTTCGACGCGGCCTTCGAGCGGATCCGGCAGGACGGGATCACGTACTACGCCGATCCGCATCGCAAGCAGCCCGGAGAGATCAACCACCACTTCGGTGGGCGCGGACTGTACTTCCTGGATCCGGCCGGACACGGCATGGAGATCATCACGCGGCCCTACGACACCCACTCGCAGGAGCCGACGGCGTCGTGAGGCCGTGCCGGGCCGGGGCGTGCCCCGGCCCGGCACCCGTGCGCACGACGCGGCACCGACTGGCACAACTGGGTTCCGCCGCACTTAATCTGACGAGGTGTCGACTCACACTCTCCTGGCGCGGGCCATGGCCGACGAGGTCGGTCCGCGCCTGCGCACCCTGCCGGACCGTGTCGTGGAACTGCTGTCGTCCCTGGGCAGCCCGCCACGACTGGCGGCCCATCTGCGGGCCGTCCACGACGTCGCGCATCAGCTGGTCGACTGGCTGGAGCAGCGCTGTCCCGCGGCGACCTTCGACCGGGAGGCGGTGCTCTTCGGGGCGGCGACCCACGACACATCGGTCTGGAGGACCTG
The DNA here is from genome assembly GCF_009377175.1 of Streptomyces adustus. Classification (GTDB taxonomy): domain Bacteria; phylum Actinomycetota; class Actinomycetes; order Streptomycetales; family Streptomycetaceae; genus Streptomyces; species Streptomyces adustus. The sequence goes on along the minus strand of NZ_VJZD01000084.1, from coordinate 31,807 downwards.
GTGGTCGGCCTCGCCGACAAGATCTGGAAGAACAAGCGCGTCACCGACCTGGAGGAACTCGTCGTGACCCGGTTGGCCGAGGCGAGCGGCCGGGCGGTGTGGGAGGAGTTCATGGCGCTCGACGAGGTCCTTGCCCGGATAGGGGACGAGGCCGACGCACGCCTGGCGTTCCAGTCCTGCTTCCCGGTCCACGGCTGAGAGTCCACGGCCGAGCTCGGCACCGCCGTCACGGTCGAAAAGAGTTTCGTACGATGGAACCGGACTAAACCGCACTCGGTGAGGTCACAGCGGCGAGCATCGGAGCCGTCTTCGGTGCAAGCGTCGTCTTCGCGCCCGGTGTCCTGGGTATCCCTCAGGTCGGGGCCACCCGTGTGAGGGGCGGCGACGGCACTCACGTCCTCGGGCTCGCACAGGCCGGGGCCGGTCTCCCGGTCCGCGCGGCGGTGGTCGCGTACGGAATCCATCCGATCCTGCCGCTGTTCCACTGAGACCAAGGCGGAGAGAAACGATGACAGCACTGCTGGCGGGCATGACCGTCGACTACAGCGACCACGACGATCCGGTGCTGCTCGGACCGGACGGCAGCCCGGTGGACACCTGGCGGGAGAACTATCCGTACCAGGAGCGCATGGAGCGCAAGGAGTACGACTGGCACAAACGGCTCCAGCAGATCGAGCTGCTGAAGCTCCAGAGCTGGATCAAGGAGAGCGGGCGCCGCCTGGTCATCGTCTTCGAAGGGCGCGACGCGGCCGGCAAGGGCGGCACGATCAAGCGCTTCACCGAGCATCTCAACCCGCGGGGCGCCCGGGTGGTGGCCCTGGAGAAGCCGACCGAGCGCGAGGTCGGCCAGTGGTACTTCCAGCGGTACGTCGAGCATCTGCCGACGGCGGGCGAGATCGTCATGTTCGACCGCTCCTGGTACAACCGGGCCGGCGTCGAGCGGGTCATGGGCTTCTGCACGGACGACGAGTACCGGCGCTTCATGCGGCAGGCGCCCGGGTTCGAGCGGATGCTCGTCGACGACGGAGTGGACCTGATCAAGTTCTGGTTCTCGGTGTCGCGGGGCGAGCAGCGCACCCGCTTCACGATCCGCCAGGTCGACCCCGTACGGCAGTGGAAGCTCAGCCCCATCGACCTGGCCTCGCTCGACCGCTGGGACGACTACACCGCCGCCAAGGTCGCCATGTTTCGCGAGACGGACACCGTGCAGGCGCCCTGGACCGTGGTGAAGAGCAACGACAAGAAGCGGGCCCGGGTCGAGGCCATGCGCAGCGTCCTCGCCCGCTTCGACTACACCGACAAGGACACGGACGTCGTCGGCAGCCCCGATCCGAGGATCGTGGGCGCGGCCGCGAACCTGCTGGAGGCGGGCGAGGACGACCACGGTCACTGAGCGTGCGCGCGGACGGTGCCGCGTAGGGTGAGGCTCGCCCGCACCGGACGTACAGGAGGGCCCGAGGTGGCCGAGACCACGCCGAACGAGACGACGCTCGCCCAGGTGATGGCCGAGCTGGTCGCCCTGGAGGATCCGCGGGCCCGCGCCGTGAACGAGAGACACGGTGACGATCACGGTGTGAACCTCGGCAAGCTGCGGGCCCTCGCCAAGCGCCTCAGGACCCAGCAGGAACTCGCCCGGGAGCTGTGGGCGACGGACGACACCGCCGCGCGGCTGCTGGCGCTGCTCGTCTGTCGCCCGAAGGCGTTCGGGCGCGACGAGCTGGACGGCATGATGCGCCAGGCACGCTCACCGAAGGTGCACGACTGGCTCGTGAACTATGTGGTGAAGAAGAACCCGCACGCCGAGGAGCTGCGCCTGGCCTGGTTCGCCGATCCGGATCCGGTGGTCGCGAGCGCCGGCTGGGCACTGACCTCGGAGCGGGTGACGAAGAAGCCCGAGGGTCTCGACCTGACCGGACTGCTCGACGTCATCGAGACGGAGATGAAGGACGCCCCGGAACGGTTGCAGTGGGCGATGAACAACTGTCTGGCGCAGATCGGCATCGAGCACGCCGAGCACCGCGCTCGCGCCGTCGCCATCGGCGAGCGTCTGGAGGTGCTCAAGGACTACCCGACCTCCCCGGGCTGCACCTCTCCTTTCGCCCCGGTCTGGATCACCGAGATGGTGCGCCGGCGGTCCGACGGCAAGGTGGCTTGACCGAGGTCACGGCGGTCGCACTACGACCATCGCAGGTGTGCCGTCCGACTTCTGGCGTACGTTGAAATGAAGAGCATCCGTATGCCTTATTTCGGTCCGCCGGGTGGTGCGAGCATTGGGCGGAGGTAAAGCGTTTCAGACGGGGGAGTAATGCTCGACATTCTCGCTTCAATGATTCTGAATCATCCTGGCGCGGCGGCCAACGGCGCATTGCGCGCGCTGAAATGGTCGCAGGAATCGGTCAAGCGCACCCTGACCGTGCAGAATGATTCCGCGAAGAACATCTACGTCGCCGTCTGTGTCTGGGGGCAGGAGAACTCGGCGGAGGCGACCATGTCGACCGGGTGGCTGCGGGTGGAGGAGGACGACTACGAGTCCTTCGCGATTCCCATGCCCCGATTCGGGAGCGCCCATGTGGCAATCCACGGCAGAACCCGCAAGGGAAAGCGTGAATGGGCCGGCTCAGGTAGCGAGCAGGTGAAATTTCATGTCATGTTTCCTCGCTATGGCGTGATTCTGGAACCCGCCAGTCGCTTCTGCGTGCTGGGGGCCGCGTCGAACATGCCCGAGGTCTACATGAACCAAGGGGGAGTGCAGCGGACAGGGGTCGTCAGCGGGCGGCTGATCGAGATGAGCGGGGACTTCCGCTACACGTTCCAGTAGACGTTCCAGTAGCCTGCCGGGGCCGACTGCCCGCCCGGTGCGACGACCGTCCTCGTGTCTGCGTCGCCCGCCGTGCGGTGAGAGGACGAGAAGGCGTGGATGTGTACGAGGCCGTGGACACCCGCCGGTCCGTGCGGGCGTTCAGCGACGAGCCGGTGGCCCGGGACGTGCTCGAAAGGGCGCTGGCCGCGGCGGCGCGGGCACCCTCCAGCGGAAACCTCCAGCCCTGGCACGTGTACGTCGTGACCGGCGAGCCCCTGGCCGGGCTGAAGAGACGTGCGACGGCCAGGGCGCTGGCCGGGGACCCGGGTGACGAGCGGGAGTATCCGATGTACCCGGCCGAACTGACCTCCCCCTACCTGGACCGCTTCTCCGCCGCGGCCGACCAGCGGTACCGCGCGCTGGGCGTCAGGCGCGACGACCCCGACCGGCCCAGGAAGATCGCCGCCCTGAACACCCAGGCGTTCGGGGCGCCGGTCGTGCTGTTCTGCTACCTCGACAAGGCGATGGGGTGCGGGCAGTGGGGGGACGCGGGGATGTACTTGCAGACCGTCATGCTGCTGCTGAGGGCGGAAGGGCTGCACAGCTGCCCCCAGGTGATGTGGACGCTGTACCGCAAGACCGTCGGCCAGGTGGTCGGAGCGGGGGACGGTCTTGCGCTGTTCTGCGGTGTCGCGGTGGGGTACGAGAAGGACGGCGTGCCACGGCTGCGCACCGGGCGGGCGGACCTGACCGAGACGGTCAGCTTCATCGGACCCTGATTCGCTCGACGCGCGGGGCCGCCCGCCCGGTCGGCGGTCATCGGTCCAGGTCGGGACCGGGGGAGTCGCTGCCCGGCGGGGCCTGGGCGGGCGCGCGCTGCGGACGCTCCGGGGCGGCGTCGGAGACGGTGTCGCGGATCCGGGCCAGCAGGGTGCGCAGCAGGGCGCGGTCCTCGGTGGAGAGGGCGCCGGTGGCGATGCCCAGGGCCTCGCGGTCCAGGTCCTCGGCCTCCTGGTGGCAGGTCCGGCCGGCGTCGGTCAGGGCGAGCAGATGGGCGCGGCGGTCGCTCGGATGCGGCAGCCGGACCACCAGACCGTCCCGTTCCAGGGCGTCGACGAGGCTGGTGGCCGTGCGGGCCGCGATGCCGAGCATGTCGCTGAGGTCGCGCATGCGCAGCGGTTCGGGGGAGTGGGCGAGGAAGCGCAGGGCGCGCAGCCGGGCGACGGTGGTGCCCTTCTCCGCCAGTCTGCCGTCGACGAAGAGCCGCAGCCGGTGCGTGGTCGCGAACATCTCGTCGATCAGTGGGTCGCTGCTGCCCGGTACGTCCCTCACCGTGGCGCTCCTGTCCTCGTTGCGGTGCCCTGCTCCCCCCTTCCTGTCACTCGCGGCGGAGGTGATCGGGTTCCCGTCACGCGCGGTGGAGGCGATCGGGGCGGTGGTCCGTGCGGCGGGGCGAGGGGCGATCCGGCGGTGTCCTGATCCGGCCGACGGTGTGCCGGTCCGGACGGTCGCGGTAGTGATGAGCTTACTCAAGCTGAGTATGCTCAGCATATGCCCATCCGACTGAATCAGCGCATCGTCGTCCCCGTCGTGTGCGTGGTCACCGCGTTCATGTCCATCGTGGACGGAGTCGGCGCCACCGTCGCCCTGCCCGCCATCGGGCGTGACTTCGGGCTCGCCACAGCCGGACTCGACGCGGTCGTGGTGGTGTTCCCGGTCTGCGTCGGCCTGGCCGTCCCCGTCTCGGCCTGGCTCGGCGACCGCTTCGGCGGACGGCGTACGGTACTCACCGCGTTCGCCGTCTTCACCGCCGCGTCCGGACTCTGCGGCGCGGCCGGATCGCTGGGCGAACTCGTCGGCTGGCGTGCCCTCCAGGGCCTCGCCGCCGGGATCCTGCTGCCCGTCACGCACGCCCTGCTCTACCGCACCTTCAGTCTGGCCGAGCAGGTCAAGGTCTCCCGATACATGATCATTCCGCAGCAGGTGGCGCCCGCCCTCGCCCCCATGGGGGCCGGCTGGCTCGTCGACCACCTGTCGTGGCGCTGGGTGTTCTACGCCAACCTGCCGATCGGCGTCACGGTGCTCGCCTTCGGGCTCCTTTTCCTCGACCCGCACCGCGACCACCGCCCCGGCCGTCTCGACGTGCCCGGACTGATGCTCACCGCCTTCGGCACCGCGGGGCTGATGTTCGGCATCAGCGAAGGCGCCGATCTGGGCTGGACCAGCGGGCCCGTGCTGGCCGGACTGGTCGGCGGCGCGGTGGTGCTCGCGGCCGCCGTCGTGGTCGAACTCCGGGTGCCCGAACCCGCCCTGCGGTTCCGGCTCTTCACCGACCGCCTCTTCCGCGACACCAACATCACCGCCTTCCTGGGATTCACCGGCTTCATGGGCGCGATGTTCCTCGGCCCGCTCTTCCTCCAGGAGGGGCTGGGGCTGTCCGCCTGGGAGTCCGGCTCCAGCACCTTCGCCGAGGCGCTCGGGGTGCTGCTCACCGTGCAGATCGTCGGCCCGCTCTACGCCCGGGTCGGCCCCCGCCGGATAGCCGGCTGCGGCCTGGTCGGGGTCGCCCTGGTCCTGGTGGTGTTCTCCCGGCTGGACGCGGACTCCTCGCTGTGGACGTTCCGCGGGCTGATGTTCCTGCTCGGCGCGGCGATGGGCGGGGTGTTCATGCCCACCACCGTCGCCTCGTTCACCGGCATCCGTCAGGCCGACGTCTCCCACGCCGCCACGCTCAACAGCGTCGTCCGGCAGGCCGCCAACGCCGCCGCCCCGGCCGTGGTCACCGTCGTACTGGCCTCGGCCGCCGCCGTCGGCACCGGCGCGCACGCCCACCCGCCGGTCGCCGCCTTCCAGCACGCCTACCAGGTGCTCGCGGCGATCGCCGCCGCGGCCGCCGTGTTCGCCTTCACCATGCCGGACCGGGCCGCCCGGGTCGCCGCCGCGGCCCGCACCGCCCAGCGGCGCGAGGCCGTCGACGTGTGACCGTGGTATCCGTCCCGCCGGGACCGGCCCGGGGACATGCGGGGCGGCGAATCCGCGGCGGGTACGACGGTGTCGGGGGCGTGGGATGCGACGGGTCAGGCGAGGGCGAGCAGGCCGACGGCGACCGCGGCGGTGCCCAGGCCGATGAACTGGCCGCGGTGCAGGCGTTCGGCGAGCACGCCCCGGGCGAGCAGCACCGTGCCGGCCGGGTACAGGGCGGTGACCACGGCGACGACGGTGAGGTCCCCGCCGCGGGCGGCGAGCAGGAACTGCGGGTTCGCAGGCGAGTCCAGTACGCCGACGGTCTCGGAGATCGCGTAGGCGGGCCTCTCGGGGCCGAGTCGGCGGTACAGCGCCGCGGCCGCGACGAGGGTGACGGCGGAGGAGACCGCCCGGCCGACGACCAGCGGTGCCGACGCCCCGCACGTCTACCGCGGCTCGGGCACGGGGACCTGTCACCTGATCACGACCGTCCACATTCCGCCCGGCCCCGGTCCACGATCTGACCGGGAGAGCCCGCCGGGGAGTCGCTATTCGTCGCCGCGGGGGGTGACCAGCGCCCGTACGCCCGTGACGACGACGAAGCTGATCGCCAGGACCGCGAAGAACAGGCCGATGGTGACCGCGGTGCCCACGCGGGTGGGTGGGAAGACGATCTGGCGGGCGATGTTGAGAGCCCCGATGGTGACGGCGTAGATCCACCACGGTGCCCGACGGAACCGGTTCATGGCTGTCCCCCTGTTTATTTGACACAGCTGTGTCAGAAACAATCTAACACGCCCGTGTGATAATGGCCGGGTGCCGAAAGTCGTGGATCATGAGGGGCGCCGCGCGGAGTTGGCCGTCGCCCTGTGGCGCGTCGCGCTGCGTGACGGCTTCGACGCGGTGACCGTCCGCTCGGTGGCCGAGGAGGCCGCCTGGTCGGCCGGAGCGCTGCGGCACTACTTCCCGGACAAGACCGAAATGGTGCTGTTCGCCATCGACTTCGTGGTGGAGGCGGTGCGGCAGCGGATCCGCGGTGCCAACGCCGCCGCGGGCTCACCGTCGCCGGAGCTGGTGCGCAGTCATCTGGAGCAGCTGCTGCCGCTGGACGGCGAGCGCCGGCTGGAGTCCGAGGCCTGGTTCGCGTTGGTGGCGCTCGCGCACCGCGACGCCGCGGCCGCACGACGCCGCGCCGAGGTCGACGAGTTGATCCGCGGCGCGGTGGAGAGCGCCGTGGCCGCGCTGGAGGAGCTCGGGGAGTGCGGTGCGGGACGTGCGCGCGCGGTGGAGACGGCGCGGCTGCACGCCCTGCTCGACGGGATGGTGGTGCACCTGCTGGCCCGGCCGCCGCGACTGAGTCCGCAGCAGGCGCGGGACATCCTGACCCGGCATCTGGCGGACCTCCGCGCCTGAGCGCGTCCGTGCGGAGTGTTCGTACCCGTGTGGTGCCCGTTCGCGTGCGTGTGCCGCAACCCTGGTGACCGCCGGATCGCCCGGAGGCCACAGCATCTGCTCATGGCAGGGTCGTTACGGGGGCGAGCTCAGCGGTTCGGGGTGGATCACCGCAGGGCGAGGCGATAGACCGTGGACTCCCTGGCCGTGAAACCGATGCGTTCGTACAGCCGGTTCGCCGCCTGCCTCGACGGGCGTGACGTGAGGTCCACCGTACGGGCGCCCGCGGCGGCCGCCAGGCGCAGCGCCTCCTCGGTCAGGGCGGCCCCGACGCCGTGACCCCGTGCGGCCTCGTCCACGACCACGTCCTCGATGCGGGCCCGCAGACCGGAGGGCAGGGGGAACATGACCAGCGTCAGCATCCCCACCACGTCACCGTCGACGCGCGCCAGCAGCACCGTCGTCGCGTCGCCGGCCAGCAGGACCGCCACCGACTCGTGATCCAACGGGGTTGCCGTGCTCGACAATTGGGGCAGCAGGCGCGCGAACGCCCCGACCGACTCGTCGTTCGCTTCACTGACGACCGCGACCTCGACACTCATGGTCCCGACCCTACCGAGCAAGCCGTCCGGGTTCGCCCGCTCGGGCCGACCTCAACGCACCCGACCGGGTTCGAACATGCGGGCGAAAGTCGCTATGATCTCCGTGGCAAGGCTGTAGCGCAGAGGTCGTCGCGCCTAAGCATCAAGCTGGAGGACGTCGGTTCAAATCCGACCAGCCTTGTCGCCCTTGTCGTGGAGGAAAGTCGATTGGCGTCGGTTCGTCCTGGGCGGGCGGAGGGCGATGCCGCCCTCGGCGGGCCAGGCACCGGCGATGGACCGGTGGAGTGGTGATGACGCAGCCGACACCCGTACGCTGCCCGGCGATCGAGCACCCGGACATCGCGATCAGCGACCCCGCCGCGCTGCAACCCCTGCTGGACCGGCTGCGGTCCGCCCGGCCCGTCGAGGCCGACGAGACCTTCCCGCTCGGCACCGTGCGCGCGGACGGCCGGATCGACCTGTGCAAGCAGGGACTCGGAGCGGCCGGCGCCGCCCGGCTGATGCCCGTCGCCGCCGCCTCCGCCCACGCCACGCACATCCTGCTCGGCACCAACGCCATCGGCGACGACGGAGCCCGTACGGTCGCCGACGCGCTGGCCGACGGCCACGGTCTGCGCACGCTCTACCTCGGCTGCAACCGCATCGGACCCGCCGGGGTCACCGCGCTCGCCGACGCGCTGAGCGCGGACGGCACCGTGCGCGCCCTGTGGCTCAAGCGCAACCCGGTGGGCGACGACGGCGCCCGCACGCTCGCCGCGATGCTGCGCCGCAACACCACGCTGCGCACGCTCGACCTGGTCAACACCGGTGTGACCACCGACGGTCTGCGAGCCCTGCTCGACGTCCTCACCCACCGGCCCCGCCCGGTGGAACGCCTCTTCCTCGGCGGCAACGGCCTGACCGCGGACGCCGCCCCGCTGTTGGCGGACCTGATCCGGGAAGCGGGCGTGCGCGAGATGTACCTCCCCGCCAACCACCTCGGAGACGAGGGCGCCACGATCCTCGCCGCCGCGGCCGACCCCGCACGCCCCCTGCGCCTGGGCCTCGGCGGCAACGGGATCGGTCCCGCAGGTGCGCGGGCCCTCGCCGACCGACTCGACGGGATCGAGACGCTCGACCTGGGCCGGCCGCCGTCGGAACGCAGCCTCGGCGCCCCCGCCAACACCACCGGCGACGAAGGTGCCCACGCGCTGGCCGCCGCCCTGCCCGGCAGCCCGCTGCGCCGGCTGGAGCTGTGCCACACCGGCCTGACCGGACGGGGCGCGAAGACTCTGCTGGCCGCCGTGCCCGACGACTCGCCCCTGGAGTACGTCGGGTTGGGGCCCGGCCTGCCCCGCAAGGTGAAGCGGTCCTTCACCCTGCGGCTGCGGCCCGGCACCGGGACGCATCCCGACCTGCGCGCGATAGGGAGCGTCTACCGTTGAGCGCACGTGGTGAACTGCGTTGCTTTCCCGCGGACCAGGCGGCGGGCCTGCGCCGGATCCGCCGGTACGCGGTGCCCGGGTGGATGATCGAGCGCGCGACCGAACGCCGCCTGGCCGGTGACTGGCAAGGCGCCTGCGCGGCCGCGAACGTCGACGTCGCCCTCGACCTGGCCGAGGTCGCCGGTCGGTGGGGCGACGACATCGCCGCCGCCCTGGCGGAGGACCTGCGCCACTTCGTCCCGGACCTGCTGCGCTGGCACCTGCCGCGCGGGGGCGGCGGGCGGACCACACTCCTCACCGACACGACGGTCGTCCTGGCGCGCTACCACCCGAGCACACCTGGCGAGGGCCGCCTGGCGGCGCCGTACCTGCACATCACCACCCCGGCGATGATCGACGGCCCGCAGCGGATCGCCCTGCGGTTCGGGACCCTCAAGGGCGAGGAGACCGCGGGCGTCTTCGTGCGCTCCACGCAGGACTGGCGCCACGCACGACACCTGTGGGACGCCCGGCACACCGACGAGCTGCGCGAACGCTGCGGCGGCGGCGCGGACCGGCCACCGTTCTTCCACGCCGACGCCACCCCGCGCGGTCGGGACGAACTCCCGACCGCCGATCCCGGCGACGCGGACCCGGCCGCGCGTTCCGAGTGGGCCACGCTGCTGCACCAACAGGGCGATTTCCAGGCCGCGTTCGCTGCGGCGGGCCTCGAGTTGGACCCGACACCCCCGCCCGGGGCGGGCTGGCTCCGGACCGACCCCGAGTCGCTCCTGGCCGGGATGGCGCTCAACCACACCGTCCTGGAACCGGAGGTCCGCCGCCGGCAGGCCGCCGGCGGCGGTGGCCGCTTCCTCCTCGCCCCGCACTGGAAGATCTACATCCTGCTGGAGCCGCTGGACGCCGGCGGACTGCTGGCGCGCATCGTCGACCGGGACGGGTTCAAGGACGTGCCCCTCCTCGCCGAGGCCCTGTGGCGCAGACTCCCCGACCTCGACCTGATGCGGGCGGGCGGCGTCGTACCGGAGCATCTGCATCCGCTCGTCCGCCGGGCCCTGTTCCCCGCCGTCCAGGTCCCCGAAGGCCGGGTCGGCCCGCCGGGGCCGACGGCGCCCGCACCCGTCCGGGTCAGATGCCGCGGGGAATGGCACGAGGTGGGCTTCCGGCCCGGAAGCCTGCTGCGCATGCCGCACAGCGACGAGGAACAGCAGCGCGAACGCGCCCTGCGCGCCTTCGGCGGTGCCGTCGCCGGATGCTTCGCCGTGGAGCAGACCTGGACCTCCGGAACGGGCCGTCTGCCGAAGGCACTTCGGGCGCAGCGCAGCGAACTGTTCCTGCGCGCGCAGCACGGTGACACCCCCGGTGTGCTGGCCCTGCTGGACGCGGGTGTGGACCCCCGGGTCCGCGACGCCAACGGCCGCAACCTGCTCCACGTACTGAACCTTCTCGACCACGAGACCCTGCTGCCAAGGCTGTTGGCGGAAGGGCTCGACCTCGAAGCCCGCGACCAGCGGGAGCGCACCCCGCTGTTCGTGGCGGTCAACGACCTCGGCACGAAGACACTGGTGGAGGCGTTCGTCGCCGCCGGGGCGCGGCTGGACGTGACCGACGACTCGGATCGGTCGCTGGCCCAGGCCGTCCGCCGGTACAAGCGGCGCGACCTGGCCTTCCTGCGGGAGCGGGTGGAGCGGGAACACCCGGACGTCGGCGCCGAGTGGTGGGACGAATACATGGACGAGCAGGAGGAGTACTACGCGCAGGACCCCGACGACCCCGACGAACCCGTCGACGAGGACGGGTACTTCATGGAGGAACCGGCCGACCCCGTCGACCCCGACGACGCGGAGCCGTATTTCGCGCCGGACCCGGCCGACCCCGTCGAAGCCGACGGTGAGGAGGGGTACTTCACGGAGGACCCGGCCGATCTCGTCGAACCCGACGACGACGAAGCGCGGTTCGGCCCGGACGAGCCCGACCACGAGAAAGAGCCGCCCCTGTGAGCACCGACAGCGCCCCCGCCACCGCGCCGTCCGGCCCGCTGGCCGCAGCGGACGACCTCAACCGCAGGCTGCGCGCGGTACGGACCGAGCCCGCCGCGAACCCGCAACTGGAGGCCCTCGCACTGGCCGTGACGGCCAATCAGCCCGTGCTGCTGTGGGGCGAGCCCGGCATCGGCAAGTCGGCCGCCCTGGACCAGCTCGCCGCCGGGCTCGGCCTGCCGCTGGAGACGGTCATCGCCAGCGTGCACGAACCCTCCGACTTCGCCGGCCTGCCCATCGTCGGTGACGACCCGGCCGTCACCGGAGTGCCGATGGCCCCGCCGGACTGGGCGGTCCGTCTCGCCCGGGCCGGACAGGGACTGCTCTTCTTCGACGAACTGTCCTCCGCGCCCCCGGCCGTGCAGGCGGCGCTGCTGCGGGTCGTGCTCGAACGACGCGTCGGCAGTCTGGCCCTGCCGGAGGCGGTGCGTATCGTCGCCGCCGCCAACCCGCCATCCAGCGCGGCGGACGGCTGGCACCTCAGCCCGCCGCTCGCCAACCGGTTCGTCCACCTGCAATGGACCCACGACCCGCGGACGGTCGCCCGCGGCCTGGCCGGCACCTGGCCGGAGGTGACCGTGCCCGTCGTCGGCGCCGCCAAGGTGCCCGGCGCGGTCGCCCGGGCCCGCGGCGCGATCTCCGGCTTCCTCACGGCCCGCCCCGGCCTGGTCCACCACATCCCCGGCGACGCCGAGAGCCGGGGCCGGTCCTGGCCGTCCCCCCGGACCTGGGAGATGGCCCTCAAGCTGCTCGCCACCGGATACGCGGCCGGGGCGGGCCGCGAGGCGCTGGCCGCCGCGCTCACCGGCGCCGTCGGCGACGGCGCGGGCCTGGAGCTGCTGTCCTACCTGGAACACCTCGATCTGCCCGACCCCGACCGGGTCCTCGCCGACCCGGACGCCTTCGCCCTGCCCGACCGAGGCGACCGGCAACTGGCGTTCCTCATCGCCGTGGTCGCCGCCATCCAGAGCGACCTGACCCGGCCCCGCTGGGAGGCCGGCTGGACGGTGCTGGCCAAGGCCGTGGACGCGGGCGTACCGGACGTGGCGGCGCGGGCCGCCACCGATCTCGCCGCGATGCGGCACCTCGACTGGCCCGTACCGGCCGGCATCGACGGGTTCCTGGACCTGCTCCAGATGTCGGGGGCGCTGCCCGGCGGCGGCCGGTGAGGCGCACGGGGACCGGGGGAGACCCCCGTGGTGCCCTGGACACGACGAAGCTGCTCGCCGCCCGCTACCGGGCGGCGAGCGACCGGCCGTATCTGGCGGCCGCGCTGTACTCCCTGACCGTCGTGCCGAGCACGGAGGTCCCCACGATGGGGGTGGACCGGCACTGGCGCTGCTATGTGTCCCCCTCCTTCGTCGAGGCGACGGCGGTGCCCGAGCTGGCGGGCGTGTGGGTGCACGAGGTGGCGCATCTGCTGCGCGACCACCACGGCCGGGCGGACCGGCTGCCCGCCGCGGTCCAGGGCGACCGGCACCGCGTCAACGTCGCCCAGGACTGCGAGATCAACGACGACCTGCTCGCCGACGGCCTGCGGCTGCCCGAGGGGCGCATGGAACCCCGGCTGTTCGGACTTCCCGAGGGCGGGCTGTTCGAGGCGTACCTCGACCTGCTGCCACCGCAGGTCCGTACGCCCGACTGTGGATCCGGCGCGCACGGCGTGCCCGGGTCCTGGGAGCTGCCGGGGACCGCCGGGCCCGCCCGGATCGGCGAGGTCGAGGCGCAGGCGCTGCGGCGGCAGTCCGCGGAGGCGATGCGCGCCCATCTGCGCGGTCGCGGCACCCTGCCCGGCGGCTGGCAGCGCTGGGCCGAGGCGATCCTGGAACCCACGGTCGACTGGCGGCAGGCGCTGTCGGGCGCGGTCCGGGAGGCCGCCGCGTGGGCGGGCGGAGCCGTCGACTACACCTATCGCCGCCCCTCGCGCCGTACCCCGGCGCTGCGCGGCGTCGCCCTGCCGAGCCTGCGCCGCCCGCTGCCGCGGGTGGCCGTGGTCATCGACACCTCCGGCTCGATGGGCGACGCCGAACTGGCCGCCGCCCTCGCGGAGGTGACGGGCGTCCTGCGCGAGGTGGGGGTACGGGGCAACCGCGTGACCGTGCTCGCGTGCGACGCCGATGTGCAGGCCGTGTCCCGGGTGACGGCCACCGAGCAGATCACCCTGGGCGGCGGTGGCGGCACGGACATGCGCGTCGGGATCGAGGCGGCGCTCGCCACGCCGGACCGCCCGAACATCGTCGTGGTCCTCACCGACGGGATGACCCCCTGGCCCGACCGTTCCCCGTCCTGCCGGGTCGTCGCAGCCCTGATCGGCTCCAGCGCATCGCAGCCACCGGGCTGGGTGGAGACGGTACGCATTCCCGGCTGACCGGTCGGCGGCGCGGCCCGGATCGCCGGGTCCGGCCGTTCGGGACGGCCGACGGCGCGCGCCCGGCGGTCGGGCCCGACGCGATCACGAGCTCAGGACGTCGATCCCGTCGCCCAGCAGTTTCAGTCCGAACACGAAGAGCAGTACGGCCATGATGGCCGTGTTGTGGCGTGTCGCCCATTCCTTCCAGTTGCCCAGCGTCTTCCTCGCCCGCTCACCCATGACCAGGAAGACCGCGAGCGGGGCGAGCAGCCCGACGGAGGCGACGACGACGAAGACCGCCAGTGCGCCGATCTGCTGTCCGACCGGCAGTCCCGACGAGCTGATGGTCGCCGCCGCGGCGATGGTCAGCGGGGCGTTCTTGAGATTTCCGGCCGACAGCAGCAGGGCGAGGAGAAAGACCTTCACCGGTGTGAAGCGGTCGATGGTGGCCATCCACTTGGGCAACTGCGCCTGCGTGGCATCGGCCGGGCGGTGCCGCCAGAGCTTCAGCCCGAGCAGCGCCAGCAGCACGCCCAGGGCGAGCTTGAGCGCGCCCACCCAGGTGGCCGGCTGCCCGTGGGAGGTGGCGCTCTCCTGACCTCCGACGAGCAGCATCACCGTGCCCAGGCCCGACAGGCCCAGCACCCAGCCGGCGGCGAACACCACTCCGTTCAGGCGTCCCCGGGGCGTCGCCAGCACGATGATGATGGCGATGATCGGAAGCGGACTGACGGCGACACCGGCCGCGAAGCCCAGAACATCACCCAGTACGTGACCCATGAGCAAAGAATCGACGACGGCGCACGGTGCTTGCCGCACGGGCGCGGCGTGCGGGTGAACGACGCCCACGGCCGCCCTCGGGCCCCGGGTGCGGGGCATGTGGGGGAGGCATAGGCTCTTGAACAGAGGGTCCGGTTCTCTGTGCGGTTTCGCAGTCGCCGGCCCTTCTGCCCGCGACAATCATCTCCTTCTGCGGAGACCCGACGAGCGCGGTACGTGCCCTTGCGCGTCGCCCGGTGCGCGATGCCCGGTGGGTGTCGGCCGAATGTCCTCGCTCGAAACCCGTCCGCTGCTGCGCGTGCCGTGGTGACACGCCGGCTTCAGGGTCCGCAGCTGGCAGTCCCCGTGGAGGTCGGCATGCGAGTTGTCGTAGATCTCTCCCGATGCCAGGGGTACGCGCAGTGCGCGTTCCTGGCTCCGGAGGTGTTCCGGATGCATGGCGAGGAAGCGCTGATGTACCACCCGAGCCCGGACGACGCCCGGCGCGAGCAGGTGCTGCGCGCCGCGGCGGCCTGCCCGGTCCAGGCGATTCTGGTCGACCAGCTGGAGGACCGGGACGTACCGGCGGAGGCGGCGCAGTCATGACCAGTGCCGACAACCTGCGCGCGTTCAAACGCGACGGCCGCATCGTCATCGTCGGCGCCTCCCTGGCGGGCCTGCGGGCCGCGGAGGCGCTTCGTGCCGAGGGCTTCACCGGTTCGCTGACCATGATCGGTGACGAGACGTGCGAGCCCTACGACCGGCCTCCTCTGTCCAAGCAGGTGCTGACCGGTTGGGTGCCGGCCGGGGACACCACGCTGCCAAGACGCCGTGACGTCAACGCGGAGTGGCTGCTGGGCGTGCCCGCGAGCGGGCTGGACCTGGCCACCAACCATGTGCGTCTCGCCGACGGACGGGAGGTTCCCTTCGACCGGGTGCTGATCTCCACCGGCGTGCGGGCCAGGCCCTGGTTCGTCGAGAGCGAGGCAGCCCTGGACGGGGTGTTCGTCCTGCGCACGCGCGAGCATGCCGAGGGTCTGCAACAGGCCCTGGCCGCCGGACCCTCCCGCGTCCTGGTCATCGGCGCGGGATTCACCGGCTCCGAGATCGCCTCCATCTGCCGCGAGCGGGACATCGCGGTGACCGTCGCCGAACTCGCGCCCGCTCCGCTGGTCGGGGCGCTCGGCGCCATGATCGGTGACGTCGCGGCCGACCTCCAGCGCGCCCACGGTGTCGACCTGCGCTGCGGTGTCAAGGTCACCCGGCTGGAGGGGGACGACCAGGGGCGGCTGCGCCGTGCCCACTTCGACGACGGCAGCACCGTCGACGCCGATGTGGCGGTGGTGGCACTCGGCGGCATCCGCAACACCGAGTGGCTGCGGGAGTCGGGACTGGCGGCCGGCCCGTGGGGCATCGCCTGCGACACCGGCTGCCGCGCCCTCACCCTCGACGGACTGATCACCGACGACGTCTTCGTCGCCGGAGACGTGGCCCGCTGCCCGAACCCGATCTACGAGTACCGGCTGATCTCGCTGGAGCACTGGGCCAACGCCGTGGAACAGGCCGAGGTCGCGGCGCACAACATGGTCAGCGGCCAGGCGGACCGCTGGCCCCACCTGTCCATCCCGGCGTTCTGGTCGATCCAGTTCGGGGTCAACATCAAGTCCGTCGGCGTGCCGACCTTCGCCGACGAAGTGGTCGTCACCCAGGGGTCGGTGGCCGACCGCCGGTTCGTCGCCGCGTACGGCTACCGGGGCCGCGTCACCGCGGCGGTGAGCTTCAACAACGCCAAGTGGCTCGACCACTACCGGCAGTTGATCGAGACGGCCGCGCCCTTCCCGCCGCCGAGCCCCACGCCCGACCAGCCCGTCGACATGAAGCCGGTGCCCGTCGACTTCCCCGGCCCCGTCCTGCTCGCCCAGGGCGCCACCGTGGTCGTCACCGGTCACGACCCGAGCGAGCGACGCGTCACGGCCGCGCAGCAGAACCGGTAGGAGGGAGCGCGAGATGACCACGACCGAGAAGCCCGACACACTGCTCCGGATCCTCGACTACTCCTCCCGGGCCGACCCGTACCCGCTGTACGCGGAGCTGCGCGAGACGCCGGTGGCCCGGCAGGCGGACGGCAGTTACGTCGTCAGCACCTATCGCGAGATCGCGGAACTGCTGCACAACCCGCATCTGAGCTCCGACGTGCGCAACCTGTCGCGGCCCATGGAGGCGGTCCAGGGACGGACCACGCCGTCCTTCATCAACCTCGACCCTCCCGAGCACGACCGCCTGCGGCGCATGGCCATGCGTCATTTCGGCCCCCCGCACACCCCGGGGCTGGTGACGGGCATGGAAGACGATCTGACCGCCGTCGTCAACGGTCTGATCGACGGCTTCGCGGGCAAGGAACAGATCGACATCGTCGACGACTTCGCCTACCCGTTCCCCGTCACCGTGATCTGCCACCTGCTGGGCGTGCCGCGCGAGGACGAACCGAGGTTCCACCTCTGGGTGGACGCGATCGTGAACTCGATCGACTACAACCCCGAGACCGATCCGAAGGAGAAGCTGGAGAACGGTGTGCAGGCCCGTGAGGACCTGCGCCAGTACCTCGCCGGGCTGCTGGAGCAACGCCATGGCAAACCGGGCGAGGACCTGCTGAGCCGACTGGCCAACGACGACGGGCCGGACGGGCGGATGACCGACGAGGAGATCCTCGCCACCGCCAACCTGCTGCTGATCGCCGGCCACGAGACCACCGTCAACCTCATCACCAACGGCATGCTGACCCTGCTGCGGCAGCCGCAGATGCTGCAACGACTGCGCTCCGAACCGGGCTTGGTCGTCCCGCTGGTCGAGGAACTGCTGCGCTACGAACCCCCCGTGCACATCATTCCGTGGCGGGCGGCGTACACCGACATCACCGTGGCCGACACCGTCATCCCCAAGGGTTCGAAGATCATGCTGATGCTGGCCTCGGGCAGCCGCGATCCGAACCGCTTCCACGATCCCGACGTTTTCGACCCCGACCGGCGGGACAACGAGCACCTGGGCTTCGGCAGCGGCATCCACCTCTGCTTCGGCGGCCCCCTGGCCCGGCTGGAGACACAGATCGCGCTGACCGCACTGGTACAGCGGCTGGAGGAGCCCACGCTGGTCACCGACCCGCCGCCGTACCGCCCCAGTCCCGTTCTCCGCGGCCCGATCCATCTGCACATCGAGCAGAACAAGAACTGAGGAAGCGGGCGGGGGAGGGCTCCGCGAGAAGCCCGGCCGGGAATCCCCGGCCGGGCTTCTCGTGTCGGCGACCGGTCCGGGCCCATTCGGCGGTATACCGGGCACTCTTTGGTGTCGCGGGCCGGTGAGCGGAGCATGTTGGACGCCTGTGCGGGCCGGCGATCGGTTGACTGCACACGGAGGCGATCGCGTCTTCGGGGCGTTTCTCTTGAGGGGCAGTCACTGTGATCGACAGGCGGGAAGTGGTGCGGGCAGGCACGCTGGGTGCTCTGGGAGCGGGGTTGGTGGGGGCGCAGGCGTCACCCGCCGCCGCGTCACCTGCCGGATTCCTGGAGGGGGTCGGCCCCCGGGAATGGAAGCGGCTGGCCGACGCGCTGTCGTCGCGCTCCACCCTCTACCGGCCGAACGATTCCCACTACCCGCCGCTCGCGCTGCCGTTCAACCACCGCTTCGCCGGGACGCACCCCGCCGGAATCGTCGCCTGCGGTTCCACCGAGGACGCCCGTACGTCGGTCCGCTGGGCCCGGTCGGTCGGGCTGCCCGCCGTGCCCCGCTCCGGGCTGGGCCACAACTACGCCGGGTACTCCACCACGACGGGCCTGTTGCTCAACATGGCCCGGATGAAGACGATCCGCGTCACCCCGCGATCCGGCGCCCGCTCCCGGACCTACGGCTCGATGAAGGTCACCCATGGCGCGGGCACGGTCACCGTGGGAGCCGGCGTCACCAACGGCGATCTGCACCCGCTGCTGGAGGACCAGGGGATCTTCGTGCCGACCGGCCGCTGTCCCACGGTGGGGGTGGCCGGACTCGTGCTCGGCGGCGGTATCGGCTTCAGCGACAAGATGTTCGGTCTGACCTGCGACCGCCTGGTCTCGACGACCGTGGTCCTCGCCGACGGACGTGTCGTGGAGGCCGGCCGGGACTCGCATTCCGACCTGTTCTGGGGCTGCCGCGGCGGCGCCGGCAACAACTTCGGCGTCAACACGTCCTTTACGTTCCAGTACGAGCAGTTCCAGGGCGACGTGGGGTTCTACCAGTTGCGCTGGAGCCTGGACTCCGTGCTGCCGGTGCTCGCCGCCGCGCAGCGGATCGCCCTGGACGGCCTGGACGACAAGCGCTTCCACCTGCGTGTCGGCATCGGGACGCACGGGCGTGCCAGGGACCAGATCCGCGCCAACGCCAATGTCAACGCCATCGGTCAGTACTACGGCCCGCTCGACGAGTTGCGTGAGATTCTGGCTCCGCTGCTCGCCATCGGCACGGCCGAGGAGCGCGCCCGCAACCGGGCGTCCGTGCGCGAGGTCACTCCCGGTCAGGCGAGCGTGCTGCTGAGCGCCACCACGCCGGTGGAACAGTTCGCCACCAAGTCGGCCGTTCTCACTTCCCGCACGCTCCTGAGCGAACGGCAGGTCGGTGCCGCGGCCGAGCAGCTGCTGGACTGGCCGGGCAGCAGCAACGAGGACGGGGCCGGCTTCGCGATGTTCGCCCTCGGCGGCGAGATCAACCAGGTGCCACCGGACGCGACCGCGTTCGTGCACCGCAACGCCGTGTTCATCTTCGCTGCCGAGACCTCCTGGACGGATTACGATCCGCCCCGTGTCGAGGCCGCGAACCTGCACTGGCTGCGTGAGTTCTACCAGAGCATCTTCGCTGGCACGCCGCCCAAGCAGTCGTATCAGAACTTCCCGGACCCGACGCTGAAGGACTGGCGGCGGGCCTACTACGGCGCGAACTACGACCGGCTGGTCAGGGTGAAGCGGAAGTACGACCCGACCGGCTTCTTCAGCTATCCGCAAGGGATCGGCACCTGAGGGAAAAGGGAAAAGCGGACGGCCACGTCCCGCATGCACCTCGCACGCTCGGCGTCGGGCGTGCGTGGTGCACACGGGGCGTGACCGTCGGGGAGGGGCGGGAACTGGGACCCCGGCCCGATTCCAGCGGGCCGGGGCTCCTCAGTGTGCGACTGGTCGCGTTCTACCAGTCGCCGCCGTCGTCGCCGCCGCGGTCGCCGCCGCCGCCGAAGCCGCCGCCGCCGCCGTAGCCGCCGCCGAAGCCACCGCCGTCGTAGCCGTCGTAGCCCCGGACCACCCGGAAGCTGGCCACGACGCCGTGCTCGACGCCGACGCCCTCGGTGTGACCCGGCCGCACGCCGTTGGCCGAGCTGCGCGGGCCGACAGTGGCGATGGGAGCGCCGTTGTCGCACACCGCACCCCGGAAGACCTCGACGGTCCGACGGGTGTCGTTGCGGATGTTCAGGCTGCGCGCCCCCAGGCCGCTGACGACGGTGATGCAGTCGCCGGCGTGGGCCGAGTAGGACCGCTCGTTGACCTCGATGCGGCCCTCGTAGTAGCGGTGGCCACCGCCGCCGCCGCGACCCTCGTTGCCCTTGCCCTCGTTGCCCTTGCCGTTGTTGTTGTTGCCGTTCCCGCCGCCGCTGCCACCGTCGGGAGCGGCGGCAGGAGCGGCGGGAGCGGCGGCGGGGGCGGCGACGGCCGGCGCCTGCTGGGGCGCCGGGGCGGAAGCGGCGGAGGCGTAGGTGATGCCGGTCGCGGCCAGAGCCGCTGCTGCGGAAACGGCGGCGGTGACCGCCGTGGAACGAAGCTTCATTTCACAATCTCCTGTTTCAGGGCTGCCGGCCCGTCAGCCGGCTTGTGAATGAACTTACCCACGGCGGTCATATCGGTCATTTCGAAAGACAGGCATAAGAGCGCCAAATGAGGCATTTCTGGCCTTATTTGGGAGCCTGATGCGATGTCATATCGCCATCAAATAAGGCAGATTGACATACGATTAGTCCGTCTGATGGATCTTCTGACGTCCGCTCATCCCCCGACGCCAGCGTGTCGCTGCGAATGCGGCGAGGCGAGCCGTGTTAGCCGGGGACCCCTTCGCGCCTAAATCCGCTGGTCGCACGGCCCTGCACGGTCGTGCCCCGCCGGTGGGCGGTCCCCCTAGGCCGCCCCGGCGCTCAGAACAGGATGGACAGGTCGCGCGGTCGTACCCGGACGGTCACGGGCAGGGTGGCGTCGACCTCGCCGTCGGCGCCGTAGGGCACCGGCCGGTCCGCCTCGATGCGGATCTCCCTGCCTTGCAGGACGACGACCTCGGGCCGCTCGACATGGGCGCCGGTCTTGAGTTCGTTCATGAGCGTGAAGAACAGGCGCCGGGGGGCCTCCCGGATCATGACGACGTCCAGCAGGCCGTCGTCCACCCGGGCGGACGGGGCGACGATGCGCCCGGAGCCGTAGTAGGCGGAGTTGGCGGCCACGACGGTGTAGCCGCGGTGCGGGTGCTCCCGGCCGTCGACGGTGACCCGGTACGAGGCCGGGCGCCAGCCGGCGACGGCGCGCAGCCCGCCGGCATAGTACGAGGCGGCCCCACGCAGGACGCGCGCCCGGTTGGCATGGCGGTTGGCGAGCGCGTCGACGCCCGCATAGACACTGCCCAGCACCACGGTGCGGGGGTGTACCGCCGACTCGACCTCGATGGTGTCCACGCGCCGCGGCTCGCCGTCGAGCAGGACCCGGGCCAGGCCGGCCGCGTCGGTGGGCAGCTGGAGAGCACGGGCGAAGTCGTTGCCGCGGCCCGCGGGTATCAGGCCCAGCACGGCGTCCGTACCGCTGAGCGCGCCGCCTATGCCTCCGGCCATGCCGTCGCCGCCGACGGCGAGTACGACCCGACCCTGTTCCGCGGCCCGGCGGGCCAGCTCCCGGGCGTGGGCGAGGCTGTGGCTGTACTCGGTGTCCAGTCCCGCTCCGGCCTCCCGCAGCAGACGGGCGACCTGGAGCAGCGCCGCCGCTCCGGCCGAGTCGCCCGCAGTGGGATTGACGACGGCGGTGAACTGTCGCATCGGTGTGCCTCCGGGCGGTGACGGTGGGACGGAGCGGGGATGGAGCCTGGGGAGGTGCAGGCCCCGGCGCGGGGCCGGAGTCCGACGACGGACCGGCCGCCGTACGGCGGCCGGTGCGGGGGAGTCAGTCCTTGGGCAGCAGCACCCCGGGGTTGAGCAGGCCGTCGGGGTCCAGTCGCCGCTTGACGGCGCGCAGTGCCTCGACACCCA
This sequence comes from Streptomyces adustus, assembly GCF_009377175.1. Classification (GTDB taxonomy): domain Bacteria; phylum Actinomycetota; class Actinomycetes; order Streptomycetales; family Streptomycetaceae; genus Streptomyces; species Streptomyces adustus. Next base: position 10,189 of record NZ_VJZD01000084.1, on the reverse strand, counting down.
GCGGCCCGGCCTCCCGCACGTACCAGTCACGGTGATCGGTACCCACGCCGTGGTGGTGGCTGATCGTACCGCCCGCGTTCAGGACGGCCTCGCAGGCCGCCGCCTTGGCCGGTGCCCAGTGCGCGACGGCGTCCTCGCCCTGGGCGCCGACCACGGTGAAGTACAGCGAGGCGCCGTTCTCGTACACGTGCGAGATGTGGCACATCACGAGCGGCGGGGTCCCGGCCGCGGTGAGGGTCTCGGTGAGCGCGGTGCGTACGGCCGCGTAGAGCTCGGGGATCCGCGACCAGAAGGCCGCCGTCTCCAGGGTCTCGGCGAACGCGCCGGCGTCGAGCAGGGAGTCCCGCAGGTACGGTGCCGCGTAACGGCCGTGTGCCCAGCGTTCGCCGGGCTCCGCTCCGAGGAGGGTGCCACCGGCGGCGCGCAGCACGGCGGCGGCCTGCTCCCGGCGGCGCTCCGTCTCCTCCTGGGTCCCCTCGTACCCGGCGATCGCCGTGCAACCGGCGTTCGCCGACAGGTCGGCCGAGCCGATGGCGTCGGGCTGGGCGAGGCCGACGAACGTCTCCGTCTCGTCGGACAGTCGCAGGACCGTCGGGCGCGGGCCGTCCTGGGCGAGCCGGCGCAGGGCGGCGGCGCCCTGCTCGAAGGAGGCGAAGCGCCACCCCTCGTAGATACGTTTCTGCGGCTGGGGCCTGACGCGGACCGTGACGGCGGTGATGACCCCGAAGGCTCCCTCGGAGCCGAGGATCAGCTGCCGCAGATCGGGGCCGGCCGCCGAGCGCGGCGCGCGTCCCACTTCCAGGGTGCCCTCGGGGGTCGCGACGGTGAGGCCGAGGACCATCTCGTCGAAGCGGCCGTAACCGGCGGAGGCCTGTCCGCTGGAACGGGCGGCCGCGAATCCGCCGATCGTCGCCCACTCGTAGGACTGCGGGAAGTGGCCGAGGGTGAACCCGTGCCCGGCCAGGAGCGCCTCCGCGTCGGGGGCGCGCAGGCCGGGCTGGAGAGTGGCGGTCCGTGAGATCGGGTCGACGTCGAGCAGGGCGTCCATACGGCGCAGGTCCAGGGCGACGAAGACACGGCGCTCGGGGGCGAGGCCGCCGACGACGGACGTACCGCCGCCGAACGGGACGACCGCGAGGGAGTGTTCGCCGCAGACCCGCAGCACCGCGAGGACCTCGGCGTGGGTGGCGGGCAGGACCACGGCTGCCGGGGCGTCCACGACGTCTCCGGCACGGATCCTCAACAGGTCGGGCGTGGACTTGCCGCGCGTGTGCCTGATCCGGCTCTCCGCGTCGGTGCGCACATGGGCCTCGCCGCCGACGGCCGCCGCCAGCGCGCGCAGGGCGGCGGTGTCCAGCGGGGACTCGGGGAGCGGGATCTCCTCCAGGGCGAGCGTGCCGGTGTCCCGCGGCTTGACGCCGAGCAGGTCCCGCAGCAGCGCGGTCACCGGATCGGGCAGCGGTGCCGCCTTGGCGGGGTCGCCCCAGCCACTCCACAGCATGTCCATGAACGGTCTGTCCTCATCGGTCGGTTGGCGACGCGCCGTCTCCCGCACGGCCGCACGGGGCGTTACACTGTGACACATGACGCCTATTCGTCACAACCACTCGGGCAGCAGCTCGGACAGCTCGGACAGCGATCCCGTTCTCGACGCCGTACGCGACTGTGTGCTGGCGTTCGGCGTCCGGCGCACCACCCTCACCGACGTCGCCCGACGCGCCGGCGTCTCGCGGATGACCCTCTACCGCCGCTGGCCCGACGTGCGGTCACTGGTCGGCGACCTCATGACGCGTGAGTGGATCGACGTGGCGAGCCGTGCCATGCCGCAGCGTCGGCCCGGCCAGGACATGCGCGGCCTGATCGTGGACGGGCTCGTGGCCGGAGTCGCGGCGTTCCGGGCCCACCCGCTCTTCCTCAAGATCGTCGACGTCGACCCCGAACTCCTGCTGACCTACGTCCTGGACCGCCGGGGAGCCAGCCAGGAAGCCCTGCTGGGCCTGCTCGCCGAATCGCTGGCGGAAGGTCACGCCGACGGGTCGGTGCGGCGCACGCACACGGACCGGCAGGCCCGCGCGGTCCTGCTCGTCGTCCAGTCCTTCACCCTGTCGCTGCGGACCATGACCGACGAGGACGACCCCGAACTCACCGAGTCCGCCTTCCTCGACGAACTGCGCACCCTTCTGGAGAGGACCCTGACCCCATGAGCCCGACCAGCAGTCCGTCCGGCCCGTCCGTCCCCGCTCCCGCCCCCGGATCGTCGCTCTCCGCCGTCCGCCGCCGCCGCGAACTGGCCGAGGCCGTCGACGCCGACGTGGTGGACGTCCTGGTCGTCGGGCTCGGCGCCACCGGCGCCGGGGTCGCACTCGACGCCGCGGCGCGCGGCCTCAGCGTCGTCGCCGTCGACGCCCACGACCTCGCCTTCGGCACCTCGCGCTGGAGTTCCAAACTCATCCACGGCGGACTGCGCTACCTCGCCTCGGGACAACTCGACGTCGCCCACGAGAGCGCCGTGGAACGCGGTGTCCTCATGGAACGCACCGCACCCCACCTGGTACGCGCCCAGCCCTTCGTCCTGCCCCTGACGCCCTCGGTCTCCCGCGGCCAGGCGTCCTTGGCCTGGGCCGGCTTCCGGGCCGGGGACGCCCTGCGGCTCGCGGCCCGCACCTCCCGGGCCACCCTGCCCGCGCCGCGCCGCCTCTCCGCCGTCGAAGCCCGCCACCTGACACCGTCGGTACGCCCCGGCGGCCTGCGCGGCGGGCTGCTGTCCTGGGACGGCCGGGTGACCGACGACGCCCGTCTGGTCACCGCGCTGGCCCGCACCGCCGCCGCCCACGGCGCGAAGATCCTCACCAGGGTCCGGGCCCTGGAACTCGGTGGGAGCACCGCCCGCGTCCGCGACGAACTCACCGGAGAACAGGGCGAGATCAGGGCCCGCGCGATCATCAACGCCTCCGGCGTATGGGCGGGCGGCCTGGTCGACGGCATCCGTATCCGCCCCTCGCGCGGCACCCATCTGGTCCTGCGCGCCGACCTGCTCGGTCCGCTGCCCGCAGGCCTGCACATCCCGATTCCGGGGGAGACCAACCGGTTCGTCCTCGTGCTGCCGCAGGACGACGGCCGTGTGTACGTGGGCCTGACCGACGAGCCCGTCGACGGTGACATACCGGACGTGCCCGAGGTGCCCGAGTCCGACATCGGCTTCCTGCTGGACGTGCTGGGCTCCGCCCTGGACACCCCGGTCAGGCGCCACGACGTCGTCGGCGCCTTCGCGGGACTGCGTCCCCTGCTGGACACCGCGCCGACCCGGTCGACGGACCCCGCGCGCACCTCCGACATCTCGCGCCGGCACGCCGTCCTCACCTCCGACGAAGGGGTGGTCACGGTGGTCGGCGGCAAACTCACCACCTACCGGCGCATGGCGCAGGACGCCGTCGACGCGGCGGTCGAGGCCCGCGGCCTGCGCGCCGGTGACTCGACCACCGCGTCCCTGCCCCTGGTCGGAGCCGCCGCCCCGCACCGGCTCGGCGCGCTCACGGCCCCCGGCCACCTGGTCCGCCGCTACGGCACCGAGGCACCGGCCGTGCACGCCCTGGGCACCCGTGATCCCCGCCTGAACGAACCCGTGGTGCCTGGCAACCCCCTCACCCGGGGCGCCCTGCTGTGGGCCGCCCTGCACGAGGGCGCCCTGGACGAGGCCGACCTCCTGGACCGGCGTACCCGCATCGGGCTCGTGCCGCAGGACCGGGCGGCGGCCGTGACGGCGGCCCGGGAGGCCCTGGACGCGGCCGCCGCCCAGCCTGCCTGACCTCCGGGTACGACAAAGCCGCTGCTTCGTGTGAAGCAGCGGTCGGTGTCGCGTGATGCCTGCGGTGGGCGGGGTGCGCCCGGCACTGGTTGTTTTAGTACCAGTGGTGGGTCTGCCAGAAGTCCCAGGCCTGGGCGGGGCTGCCGTAGCGGGAGTTCATGTAGTCCAGGCCCCACTTGATCTGGGTGGCGGGGTTGGTCTTCCAGTCGGAACCGGCGGTGGCCATCTTCGAGCCGGGCAGGGCCTGGACGAGGCCGTAGGCGCCGGACGAGGAGTTGGTGGCGGTGTGGTTCCAGCCGCTCTCGTGGGTGACGATCTGGTTGAAGGCGTTGTACTGGGCCGTGTCCGGGATCATCCGGTGGGCGATCGCCTGGGCGGAGGAGGCGGACGTCGTGGCGGCCTGGGCCGGGGCCGCGGCGAGGGCCATTCCGGCAGTGGCGGCGGCCACGGCGACGACGGACAGGGCCTTCTTCGGGCTGGCGATGCGGCGGATGGCGGCGAAGGACACGGAGACTCGCTTTCATCGGGGACAAGGGGGTCGCTCGCTCGCCGGGGGACCGTGTGGTGCTCGTCGGTCCTGGCATGCGGAGGCACCGTGACCCCTGGGGGCCGTGGTGCCTGGCGACGTCCTCAAGACAACCAGCCCCGACCGATGTCCGCAATGACCCCTTTTACTAGTTGTGGCCGCATTGGGGCGTTTGCCGGTTCGTGTGAGCTGGCTCTCAATCCGCAGGTCAGGGCATGGATGGGCGTCTAAACATGTGGCTTTTCGTCCACTATCGCGGGTAGTGGGTGACGTGGGTCATGTGGGGTGCTTCACCGGTTCCGCGACACTGCGCGCACGAGGGCTCACGGTGCGGGTGCGATGGATGTGACCGCGGTCTCGAAGGTCGCCCGGCCTCGGGCATCGATCGGAGGACGGGCCTTGATCAGCACAGCCGAGTACGCACTCCTGTCCGCGTCGGACATCGCGCGGCACGTCAACCGAGGTGACCTGGCGGCCCGCGAGGTCGTCGCGGCCGCGTTGGCGCGGATCATGGAACGCGACGATGGCGTACGGGCCTTCACCGACATCTGGGCGGAGCCGGCCCTCGCCCGGGCCGCGGAGCTGGACGCCCGGCTCGCTCGTGGCACCGTACTACCGCTGGCGGGAGTGCCGATCGGCGTCAAGGCCGGGGAGGGCGCCGACTCCTTCCAGAACACGCGCCTGACCGCGGCCGGGTGCGTGCCGGTCGGCGCCACCTCGGTACCGCGCAGTCGGCAGGGCTGGCAGACCTACGGTCACACCGACCGCGGTCCCACCCTCAACCCGCTCGATCCGGCCTGGTCGCCCGGCGGGTCGTCGGCCGGGTCCGCGGCCGCCGTCGCCGCCGGCCTCGTACCGATGGCCAGCGGTTCGGACGGCGCCGGTTCCGTACGGATTCCCGCCGCGTGGTGCGGGGTCACCGGCTTCAAGCCCACCAACGGGCTGCTGCCCTCCCGCGATCGGGCGGGGCTGAACTCGCCGGGTGTGCTGGCCCGCAGTCCGCTGGACGCCGCCGCCTATCTGGACGCGGTCGCCCCCGTACGGACCGTCCCGGCGGAATCGGTGGCGCCACCGACTGCCGTCTGGTCGGCCACCCTGGGGTATGCCGACACGGACGCCGCCGTCGCCGCCGTGGCTCTTCGTGCCGCCCGGACACTTGCCGAGCAGGGCGTTCTCTCGGTGTCGGCGGACCGGCCGCCGACGCTCGTCGACCCCGCCCCGGCCTGGACGGCCCTGCGCGCAAGCGATCGGCCGCCCGCAGAGGTGGACCGTGCCGTCGCGGTCAACGCCGCACGCCTGCGGGACTGCTTCGCGCATGCCGACCTTCTCCTCACGCCCACCACACCGCACCCGCCGCACGGCCACGACGGCCCCAGAGCCCGGATGAGCGTGGCCTTGACCTGGGCTTTCAACATCACGGGACATCCCGCGCTCAGCCTGCCCGCCGGACGCACCGTGCGCGGCGAACCGGTCGGTCTGCAACTGGTCGCGCCCCATGGCGCCGACGCCCGGCTCCTGGACGTGGCCTGCCGTGCCGCGCGTGCGCTGTCGGCCGCTACGGCCGCTACGGCCGCTACGGCCGCTACGGACGGAGGGACGTGCGACGTAGGGTGGAAACCGACGCTCTGAGAGGTCGTCCTCTTCAGGGACGGCACCCGCACGGAGGGTGGCCAGAACGCGCGGTCGGCAGCAGACCCTGCCCTGCGCACGGCCGTCGGCATCGGGCTGGTCCTCGGCCACGAGATCACCGGCGAGGTGGTGGAGCGGGGCCCGGACGTCGAGTTCGTCCAGGTCGGGGATCTCGTCTCGGTGCCGTTCAACGGTGTACGTCGCCGGGGCGGGGCCCGTCGGTCCGGCCGCCGCGGCGGTTGAGCGCGTCCATCCGCTCAAGACAGCGGTCGACCACCTCGACCGGGCTCACCTCCTTACGGCGTATGGCCGCGGCGAGTTCGACGGCCGGGGTGAACAGGTCGATCGGCGAGTGCGTCACGAGCGGTCCCTTCTGGTCCGCGGTGCTTGCAGGAGCCGTCGGTGTCGGTGCGCCCGCGCCATCCCGTATTGGACGAATGTCACGTAACTTGGCGTCATGCGATCCGCCGAGCCGGTTCCTGACGCCGCGGCGGTGTGGGACATCGCCACGCCGGCCGGGCCCGGCCCGCTGCCCGGCGTCAGCATGGCCGGATTCCGGGGTCGCAGCGCGGACCCCGTCGACCTGGACATCGTTCCGTACCCGGCCGTCACGGTCGCCGTCGACCTCGGCGACGGACTGCTCGCCGTCGACGACGGCGGCGGCTGGCGGCAGAACGGCAGTTTCGTCCTCGGACTCGCGCCCGGCGGTGTCCGGGGCCGCGGCCGTGACATCGACTGCCTCCAGGTGCGACTGTCGCCGGTGGTCGCCCACGCGGTGCTGGGCGGCGCCTTCGCCGAGTCGAACGGCACGATGGTCACCCTCGACGACCTCTGGGGCCGCGAGGGCACGCGAACGCGGGAACGACTGCACGCCGCCCACGCCTGGGAGGACCGGTTCGCGATCGTGGCGGCGGCGCTCGTCCGACGGTACGAGACAGGCCGGACGATCGAGCCCGAAGTCGCCTTCGTATGGCGGAAGATGGTGACGAACCTGGGAGGCGTCCGGGTCGAGCGGCTGGCCGCCGAGGTCGGCTGGAGCCGTAAGCGCCTGTGGTCCCGGTTCCGGTCCCAGGTCGGGCTCAACCCCAAGCGCGCCGCCCAGTTGGTCCGCTTCGACCACGCGGCCCACCGGCTGGCCGCGGGTCACAGCGCGGCACGGGTGGCGGCGGAGATCGGCTATGCCGACCAGTCCCACCTCCACCGCGATGTCATGGCGTTCGCCGGTGTGACACCCACGGCCGTCGCGGCCGCGCCGTGGCTCGCGGTCGACGACATCGCGTGGGCCGCCCCCGCCTATCTGTCCAGATCCTGATCCGACGGTCCGCCGCAGCTCCACCGTGCGCCAGGGAGGTCGTATGAGAGTCGCCGTCCGGGCGTGGTTCTGCGTCTGGTTCGTCGTGGGCGCGCTGGGCTCGCTCGGTCTGCTGACCGCCCTGACCATCGGCCCGTATCTGCTGCCCGGCGCGGTCGCGGCAGCCGCGCTCCTGGCCGTGCGGCGCGGCTCGTCGGCCGGGCTTCCGGGTCTGGTCTCCGGTCTCGGCGTACCGCTGCTGTACGTGGCCTTCCTCAACCGTGGGGGCCCGGGCAACGTGTGCACCGCGACGGCCTCCGGCCAGTCCTGCGTGGACGAGTTCGACCCGTGGCCGTGGCTGGCCGTGGGGACGGCCCTCTTCCTCGCCGGGATCGTGCTCGCCGCGCTCCTGCGGCACCGGACGGACCCGGCGGTCCGGCAGTAGGGCCCGGCCGACCGTTCCCGTCTGCCCCGCGCTGTCATGCACGCTCTAGGCTGACGCGGTGACAGACGTGGCGAACGAACTTCATGACGTCGGGCCGGGGTTCGAGCGGCCGAGCCTGTGGCGGCAGCGGGACTTCATGCTGTTGTGGAGCGGTCAGACGGCCAGCGAGATGGGTTCGGCGATCACCCAGCTCGCGTTGCCGCTGGTAGCCGTCGTCGCGCTGAACGCGAGCACGTTGGAGGTCGGGTTGCTGACCGCCGCCACCACGGCGGCGTTCGCGCTGATCGCGCTGCCCGCGGGCGCGCTCGTGGACCGCGGCTCCAAACGATCCATCATGATCGTCTGCGATGTCCTGCGGCTGCTGATCATCGGCTCGGTCCCGGTGGCGGCGGCCTTCGGCACCCTGACGATGGCCCAGCTCTACCTCGTCGCCGCCGCGGCAGGCGTGTGCACGGTGTTCTTCGACGTCTCGTACCAGAGCTATGTGCCCTCGCTCGTCAGCGCCGAGTACCGGATGGAGGCCAACGGCAAACTGGGGACGACCCAGGCGTTCGCGCAGCTCGGGGGGCCCGGCGTGGGCGGGGGACTGGTCGCGGTGCTCGGTGCGGCGGGGGCGCTGGCCGCCGACGCGATCTCGTACGCGGTGTCCGTCGCCTCGCTCCTCGGCATCAGGACGCGCGAGGAACCGCCGCCCGCGCGGCGGCCCGAGGAGACGCTGCGCAGCCGGATCGCCGAGGGACTGCGCTTCGTCGTCGGGCACAAGGTGCTGCGGAAGGTCGTGGCGTGCACGGGCACCGCGAACCTGTTCGGCGGCATGAGCACGGCACTGGAGGTGATCTTCCTCGTCCGGGAGCTGCACGTACCTCCCGCGCTGATCGGGCTGATCACGGCGGGCACGGCCGTCGGCGGGATCGTCGGGGGAGCCCTGGCCGGCCGGCTCGCCAGGAGGATCGGTTCGGCGCGGATCATCTGGATGTCGATGCTGGTGTTCAGCGCGCCGCAGGTCGTCGCGGCGGCGGCCTGGCGCGGCTGGGGCGTGCTGCTGGTCCCGCTGGGCTGGGGCGTCGCGTACTTCGCCGGGATGGTGTACAACGTCGCGCAGCTCAGCTACCGGCAGTCGGTGACACCTCCCGAACTGATGGGCCGGATGAACGCGGCCGTCCGCTGGGTGGTGTGGGGCACGCTGCCGCTCGGCGGGATCCTCGGCGGAGTGCTCGGCACGCAGATCGGCGTGCGGCCCACGCTGGCGCTGGCGTTGGTCGGTTCCTGGGCGGCCGGCTGGTTCGTGTTCTTCTCCCCGCTGCGCCGACTGCGCGACGTCCCCGCACCCGCCGCGGGGTGACACCGCCGTACTGACGCGGCCGCGGTTCCTGCCGGAGTGAGTGTCAGATCCATCATGCCTGGTAGAAGGCCGTTCGCGGTAGGACGGAGCGCACGTCGGTCGGGACTTGTCGCGGCTGGCGGCCTGCCCGCAGACTCGTCGTCATCCACTCCTCGACGTTCGTGTCGGCAGCCGTTCCCGGCTGTCGGCGCGTTCGCTGTGCTGTCCCGTCGTGCGACGGGTGGGGGTCGGGGGGTGCGGGAACGAAGGGGGATCGATGGATCAGGACATGGTCATGCGGGCGAGGGTGCGGCTGCTGAGCGCGAACCGGCGGGTGGTGCGTGGCACCGAAGGGCTGTCGATCTACCGCCTGTTGACCCAGGTCGAGCCGGAGGTGTACGGGTCGAAGCTGGCGTACGTCCTGGTGGAGGCCAGCGCCTCGGCGGCGGTGCGGGACCTGCCCCGGCAACGGCTGGCGCTGCTGGACGAGGCGGTGGCGGTGGCGACGGCCCTCGACACCGCGAACCCCTACCGGGCGAAGGTGCTGGCGCGAGCCCTCGAAGCCCGGCGGGAACTGGACGGGCGACGGGCGATGTGAGGGGTGCCTTGACCGGACCGCAGGCGTAGCAGGACAGGCAATGTGACAGGACCAGGCCGGGGCCCAGGCCTGGTCCTCGTCGCGCTAACCTGCGTCGTCATGACGCGCTCCTGGAACTTGGCGATTCCCTTCGGGCTCTGCGGAGCGGTTCTCGCGACCGGCCTGTTCCTGAGCGGGAGCCCCTGGGACGCCGTGGTGGTGCTGCTGCTGTTCGCGCTGCTCGCAGCCATGAACTCACCTCTCGTGTTCCCGCGGTCGGTCGGTGCGCTAGAGGCACGACGCCGCAGTGCGGCCGACGGCCGGCCGGTCGTCTACTGGCGGCCGGGCTGCACGTACTGCCTGCGACTGCGGCTCCGACTGGGGCGCGACGCCCGCAGACTGCACTGGGTCGACATCTGGCGTGACCCGGAAGGGGCCGCGGCGGTGCGGGCGGCCAACGACGGCAACGAGACCGTGCCGACCGTCGTCGTGGCGGGCCGGGCGCACACCAACCCCGATCCCGCGTGGGTTCGGGGGCAGATCCCCTCGGCGTGAGCCGGAACGACGGACCGCGCCACCCGAGCCGTCCGGGCTC
>NZ_VJZD01000083.1 GCF_009377175.1 Streptomyces adustus | reverse complement strand
TGGTCCAGGAGCCGGGCCTTCGTCGTCGCGGGGCCGGGTGGGTGCGTACCGACGGCCTCGCGGTGAGCCGGGGTCAGCCGCCGGTCAGGGGGCGGGCCGTCGAGGCGGCCGTGCCCCGGGGCAGGCGGTCCGGGTGCGGCGGCGGCCGGCGGCTGCCCGCGGGGGCGGCCGGGGTGCGCTCCGAGCGGGCGGTGTGCGGTCCGGGGGCCAGATGGACGGGGGTCCGCTGCGGGCGCACCGGGACGGTCGCCTCGCGGGCCGCCGCGACCTCGCCCTGAGCCGCCGTACGGGGCTTGAGCAGCACCGGAGCGCCGACCGGGGACGCGGGGGCGGGCACCGGCGCGACCTTCGTACCGGAGCGCCGGTCGCGCAGGCGGTCGCGCAGACGGTCGCGCAGGTCGAACAGCGCGGTCTCGGCGCGGGCCACCAGTGGCTCGAACCACGGCAGTGCCAGCAGGATCAGCAGACCCGCGGCCCAGCCGAGGACCACGTCGCTCAGCCAGTGCGTGCCGAGGTAGACGGTGGTCAGGCCGACCCCGAGCGAGGTCACCGCGGAGAGCGCGGACAGCCAGCGGCGCGCTCTCGGCGTGGAGGCCAGATACGCCAGAATCCCCCAGGTCACCACCGCGTTGGCGGTGTGGCCGCTGGGGAATATATCGCCGCCCAGACCCATCTCGTTCGAGCCGATGGTGATCGCGTAGTGCGGGCCGAGCCGGCCCATGCCCAGCTTGGCGGCGCCGACCGTGAGGTTCAGCAGCAGCAGCGAGGCGCCCAGGCTCAGCAGTGGGCGCAGCGTGTGCTGACGCCAGGACCGCCAGCCCAGCCAGGCCGCGACCATCACGGCCGTCGGGCCGCGCTGGCCGAGGACCACGTAGTAGTCGAGGAAGGCGTGGATCTGCGGCCACTGCTGGTACGGCCGGAAGAACATGACCTGCCAGTCGAGCCGGACCAGCCATGAGGTGATCACCACGGCCCACACGATCGCCAGGTAGAAGGCAAGGGTCGCGCTGAACAGCACGATCCTGTGCCGGCTCATCTTCGGCACATCGATGTGAGCCGGCCGTTCCGGCTCACGGTCCAGCCTGGCGAACACCCGGTCCAGACGGGTGAGCTTTCGTTCGGTACGCACCCAATCGACGTTACAGCGAGTGAGCTCAGTTCCCGGTCGATTCAGCGCGTTTGTGATGACGATGTGATGTGGGATTCCTCTCAGGCGAGGCTTTATTTCTTCTGAATCGTCAATGTCGGGATGGCGGTCCCTGCAATTCCTTTGATCATTCTAGGGAGCAGTTTTATGTCACTTATGAATTCGTTCACCGAATCCTGGGGTGGAATTCTCCGGACGCTCACCGGTCGGCCGGAGCCGGTCACGGCGGACCGGAGCCGTTCAGCCAGAACGCTCCGTACACGGCCGACAGCACCGCGACACCGCCTGTCACCAGCGCGGACCTGGAGGTGCGCAGCCGGGCCAGGGCCAGGGCGAGCGGCAGCAGCAGCGGGAACGCGGGCAGCAGCAGGCGCGGCTTCGAGCCGAAGTAGCTCGACGCGCACAGCGCGAGCGCGGTGACGGCACCCGTGTACACCAGCAGCGGCAGCGGCTGGCGCTGCCGTACCCCGACGACGTACAGCCAGATCACCAGGCCGACCCCGACGACCAGCCCGACGCCGGCCAGGGCCGACGGAAATGACGTGAACTTGTCGGCGACGAAGCGGGCGAAGGCGTAGCCGCCGTCGAAGCCGTTGCGCCAGCCGGCCTGCACGTCGAGGTAGCCGAGCGGGCCCCGGCCGGTGTGTCGGCCGACCCAGAGCACGTACCCGGCGGCACCGAGGGGCGCGATCAGCATGGCGAGGGCGCGCCGCGTGAGGGAGGGGGCGCGCTCCTCTGTATGCGCGCCCTGCGGGAGCGTTTCGCTCCGTGTTCGCCCGAACGAGGCGATGGCCGCCGTCCACACCGCGGCGACCACGGCGAGCCCGACCGGCCGGGTCAGCCCGGCCAGCGCGGCCAGCAGCCCGGCGGTCAGCCAGCGGCCGGTCAGCACCGCGTACAGGGACCAGGCGGCGAGCGCGGTGAACAGCGACTCGCTGTACGCCATCGACTGCACGATCCCCACGGGCAGGACCGCCCACAGCAGCACGGCGCACACACCGGCCCGGCGCCCGTACACCTCCTCCGCCACAGCGAAGATCCCCCACGCCGCGGCGAGCGAGGCGAGCAGGGAGACGGCCAGTCCGGCGCCGGCGTACGACAGCGGGGTGACCGCGTGCAGCAGCCGCTCCAGCCAGGGCAGCAACGGGAAGAAGGCCAGATTGGAGTGCACGTCGCCGTTCGGCAGACGCACCTCGTAGCCGTATCCCAGCTCCGCGACCCTCGTGTACCAGAGCGAGTCCCAGCGTCCGGTCAGCAGGGTGTACGCGCTCTTGCCCCGCGCCTGGGCGAACAGGGCCAGCGTGAGCAGTCCCAGGGCGCGCACGGCCGCGTACCCCAGGAGGGCCGGAGCCGCCCGGCGCAGGGCGGCGGCGGGCGGGGACGCCGTACGCGTCGCTGGATGTGTCACGGGTCCGATTATCGACCGCGTCCGCGACCGGACGGCCCGCCGGGGCGTGCGGGCGACGGGGGCAGTGGCCTACGCCACACGGGTTCCGGGACGGGGGTGAGAGGTCCGCCACTGGGCGCGGGAGCGAACTCGCGTACGCTGACGTGCCACTCGCGTGCGATTTGCGCGGGCCGGAGACCACCGCTCCTCTCCGGCCGAGTCATGGGGAAGTCCCCGACCCTGTGAGTCCGCCGCACCCCGAGGGATCTTCTGGGAGGTACTACATGGCCGGGACGACCACGGCCGCCGCGCTGCGCCGTCGGGCGGCCGGGGCCGGTGCCAACCGCTGGGTCGTGCTCGTCGTCCTGTGTGTCAGCCTGCTCCTCGTCGCCGTCGACGCGACCGTGCTGCACGTCGCGGTGCCGGCCGTCACCGAGGACCTCCGGCCGGACGCGATGCAGCTGCTCTGGATCGTCGACACCTACCCTCTCGTCTGCGCCTCGCTGCTGATCCTCTTCGGCACCCTGGGCGACAAGGTGGGCCGCCGCAGGATCCTCCTGCTCGGGTACGCGCTGTTCGGTGTCGCCTCCGGCCTGGCCGCACTGGCCCAGGACGCGCAGACCCTGATCGTCGCGCGGGCCCTGCTGGGCGTCGGCGGCGCGATGATCATGCCCGCGACCCTCTCGATCCTGCGGCAGGTCTTCCCCGACCGGCGTGAACGCGCGATGGCGATCGGCGTCTGGAGCGCGGTCGCCGCGGTCGGCGCGGCGGTCGGGCCGCTGCTCGGCGGATTCCTGCTGGAGCACTTCTGGTGGGGTTCGGTCTTCCTGGTCAACATCCCGCTGATGCTGGTGAGCCTGCCGGTCGGCCGGGTGCTCCTGCCCGAGTCCACCGGGAACGCCGAGGGGCCCTGGGACGTCGTCGGCGCGCTGATGGCCGCGGCCGGACTGTTCGGCGTGGTGCTGGGCGTCAAGCGGCTCGGCGCCGGCGAGCCGGCGACGGACGCGTTCACCGTGCTGCCGCTCGTGCTGGGCGCGGTGCTGATCACCTTGTTCGTACGGCGTCAGCGGCGCCGCCCGCATCCCCTGGTGGACCTGCGGATGTTCGCCCGGCCGGCGTTCAGCGTCTCGGTGGGCTGCATCGTGCTGGCGATGCTGGCGCTGGTCGGCCTGGAGCTGATCGCCGCGCAGTACCTCCAGCTGGTGCTGGGACTCTCCCCGCTGGCGACGGGGCTGCGGCTGCTGCCGCTGACCGTCGCGGCGATGGCCGCCGGGCTGGCCGGGGCGCGGCTGCTGCGGCGCTTCGGGCCGCGACGGATGGTGTGCACCGGGTTCTGCCTCACCGCGGTCGCGGTGGTGACCCTGACCGCGATGGGCGGCTCGGACAAGCCGGGGCTGCTGCTGGGCGGGTTCGTGCTGCTCGGCTTCGGACTGGAGACGACGCTGTTCGGAGCGTACGAGTCCATGCTGAGCGAGGCGCCGGCCGCGCAGTCCGGCGGGGCCTCGGCGATCGGCGAGACGTCGTACCAGCTCGGTGCCGGGATCGGGATCGCCCTGCTCGGCACGGTGATGAACGCGGCGTACGCGCCGGGTCTGGCGTCCGTGCCGGGTGTTCCGGCGGCCGCGTCGGCCGCGGCGGGGCATTCCCTGGGCGAGGCCTACGACGTGGCCGGACGGCTCGGGGGTCCGGCGGGTGCCGCCCTGCGCCGGGCCGCCCGGGACAGTTTCGTGCACGGGCTGCATGTGACGCTGCTGGTGAGTGCGGGCCTGCTGCTGCTGGGCGCGGTGATGGCGCTGCGGCTGCCCCGGGTCATGCAGTGCGGCGAGGACGCGACGGCACCCGCGGTACCGGCACCCGCGGTACCGGCGCCGCGGGAGGCCGCCGAGTCCCGCGTCCCGGCGGAGGAGATCAAGGGGGTCGTCCGGGCCTCGGCCCCGACGGAGGAACCCACGGAGTCACGCGTCTCGGCGTGAGCGGCGGGGGAGGCCGTGGGGCCTGGCGTGGCGGCCTGCCGGGGTGGACGCGGTTGACACGGCGTCGTGACGTCGGCCGCGGTCGAACCGTGACCGGCGGCGCTGGTCACGAGTTGCCGGAGGGTGTCCCGTGTCCGTGTCCCCGAAGTCGCCCCCGTCGGCGAGGGGCGGGCGGCCCATCGGTGGGTTCCGGCTCACCCGGGCCGTGCTCGACGACATGGCGGTCGAGCTGCACGAGGGGATCCTGCTCGCCCATCACCTCGGACGGCGTACGGACGCCGGCCGCCTGCGTCCCGAGCAGGCCGGTTTCGGCAAGCCGAACAACGTACGGGAGGTCATCGAGATCTGTGAACCCCCGCCGGGGCAGGGCCGGTGACCGGCCCCGCCTCAGCTCTGGTTGAAGAAGCCGTCCGTACGGCGTGCGGCCGGTTCCCCGCTGACGATCTCGGTGTCGGCGGGGGTCAGCAGGAACACGCGGGTGGACACACGCTCGATCGAGCCGCGCAGCCCGAAGATCAGCCCGGCCGCGAAGTCGACGACGCGCTTGGCGTCGGCGGCCTCCATGGCGGTGAGGTTCATGATGACCGGGACACCGTCCCGGAACATCTCGCCGATGGCGCGGGCGTCCCGGAAGCTGTCCGGGGTGACCGTGCCGATCCGGCGGCCCTTCTCCTCGGCCGTGTCCGTGGCCACCTGGACCCGGGGGTCGGTGACCCAGGCGTTCCCGGAGTCGGTCCCCTCGGAGTAGTCGTCGTCGTAGTAACGCTCGTCATCGTTGTCGTCGACGAGGCCAAGCCAGGCACTCGCCTTGCGCACCGATCCCATGGACGCCTCCTCTCACAGCGGTCTTTCTTGCTATCCGCATCCCTATGGTCGTCCATGATGCGGATGTCGCGCCAAGTGGATAGACGCCGCACGGGGGGTTTGTGACGGTACTGGTGCACAGTCGATCCGTCGAGAGCCCGCGTTCCCCAAGGGTCTTGCTGTATGCGGCTGCTGACTATGAGTGAAATATGATTCTTCACGGCGGACGGGTGACGAGCGGTGCGTACGGGTGAACGGGCAGCCGAAACGGCAGCCGATACGATGCGGCTGCTCAACACCGTACGGACCACGGGGGGTCGTCGTGTTCGGAATTGTCAGGCCGTGCAGCCACCGTCTCGGTGAGGGGCTCCGTGTCCAGTGGATGGCACATCTGTGCGGGCTCTGCCTCGCCCTTCGCGCCGATCACGGACAGTTCGCGCGGATCGTGACGAACTACGACGGGCTGCTCATATCGGTTTTGACGGAGGCTCAGCGCCCGGTCGCCGAGAGCGGCGGCCGGCGTACGGCGGGACCCTGCCCGCTGCGCGGTATGCGCACCGCGTCCGTCGCGAACGGCGAGGGCGCCCGGCTCGCCGCCGCCGTCTCGCTGGTGCTCGCCTCGGCCAAGGTGCACGACCATGTCGCCGACGGGGACGGACTGCTGGCCCGCAGGCCGGTGGCGCTCGCCGCCCGCCGGGTCGCCCGGAGTTGGGAGCGGGCGGGTGCGCGCGGCGGGAGCGCCGTCGGGTTCGACACCGCCGTGCTCGTCGAGGCGGTGGACCGGCAGACCGGCCTGGAGACCCTCGCCGGGCCGGGGACGCCGATCCTGACCGTCACCGAGCCCACCGAGACCGCCACCGCGGCGGCCTTCGCGCACACCGCGGTGCTGGCCGGGCGGCCGGGCAACGCCGTGCCGCTCGCCGAGGCCGGACGGCTGTTCGGGCGGCTCGCACATCTGCTGGACGCCGTCGAGGACCGGGAGGCCGACGCCGCGTCGGGGGCCTGGAACCCGCTCACCGCGACCGGCACCCCGCTCGGCGAGGCCCGGCGGCTCGCCGACGACGCGCTGCACGGCATCCGGCTCGCCCTGCGCGAGGTGGAGTTCACGGACGGCCGACTGGCCCATCTGCTGCTCGCGCACGAGCTGCGGCGGTCGGTGGACCGGGCGTTCGGGACGGAGGCCTGCGGGCACGCGCCGGAGGGCGCTTTCACGCCACAGGGGCCGGGGCCCGGGCTGGGGAAGGGGCCGGTGCCGGGGAACCCCTATGCGAGTCCCGGCGGGGGCGACCCCTTCGGCGGGCTGCCGCCGAGCCCCGGCAAGCGGGGCTTCTGGGCCGGGTGCGCGGTCGCGATCGGACTCTGCTGCACCTGCAAGGTGTGCTGCGCCGACAGCTACGAGGGCCCCTGGTCGGGCAGGAGGCGCGAGGGGTGTTGCGGCAGCTGTGGCGACTGCGGCGACTGTAGCGGCTGTTGTGACATCTGCGACTGCTGCGAGTGCTGTGAGTGCTGCGACTGCGGGATCTGAGCACGCCGGGTGACGCCCTGTGGGAACGGCCCGCGCGTCGCGATCGCGGCGGGAGAGCGGGACTCGGCCTGACGGCCTGGGCAACCGTGCGCAGGCGTAATTAAGTTGAAGGCTGCACGGCCGAAAGGCGCCCTTGCGCGCGTCGGCCGTGCGGTCGAATACTCCCCCACAGCGCTTGTCAGGGACACGGCACGTTCGAAATCCGGGCGGCCCTCCCTGGCTGCGCCTCACGGGCCTCGACCCCACGCGGGCCCCCGAATTCCCCTGGGAGGGAACGAAAAGTGAGGATCAAGCGCACCACCCTTGGAAGCGGAATCGCGAGACGGACCCGGCTGATCGCCGTGGCGACCGGACTCGTGGCCGCAGCCGCGTTCGCCGTCCCCACCGCGAGCGCGACCGACGTCCAGACGTTCAGCGCGAACCAGCTCAGCAGCGTCAACCAGTCCGTGCTCAGGTCCGACATCGCGGGCACCGCCTGGGCCGTCGACGCCAAGACGAACCGTGTGGTCGTCACCGTCGACGACACGGTCTCCGCCGCCGAGATCGCACAGATCAAGGCGGACGCGGGCGGCAACGCCGGCGCCCTCACCATCAAGCACACCCCGGGCCAGTTCAAGCGGCTGATCACCGGTGGCGACGCCATCTACGGCGGCGGCTACCGTTGCTCGCTCGGCTTCAACGTGCACAGCGGGAGCACCTACTACTTCCTGACCGCGGGCCACTGCGGCGAGGTCGCCTCCACCTGGTACTCCAACTCCGGTCAGAGCACCGTGCTGGGCACGAACGTCAGCTACAGCTTCCCGACCAACGACTTCGCGCTGGTGCGCTACACCGGCTCGGCCGCGCACCCGAGCGCCGTCGGCAGCCAGACCATCAGCAGCGCGGCCACACCGAGCGTGGGCACGACCGTCTACCGTCGTGGTTCCACCACGGGCACGCACAGCGGTCGGGTCACCGCGCTGAACGCCACGGTCAACTACGGCAGTGGTGACGTCGTCTACCAGATGATCCAGACCACGGTCTGCGCCGAGGGCGGCGACAGCGGCGGCCCGCTCTACTCGGGCTCCGTGGCCTACGGTCTGACCTCCGGGGGCAGCGGCAACTGCACCTCCGGCGGTACGACGTTCTTCCAGCCGGTCACCGAGGCGCTGAGCTACTACGGCGTCAGCGTCGGCTGACGTCCTGCCCGGTCCGCGGTCCGCGGTCCGGAGTCAGCGGCCGCGGCGAGCCCCCGTACGCAACCGGCGTGCGGGGGCTCGCCCTCGTCCGGGCACCGGCGTTACCGTCGGACAAGGCGAATGCCGCGGGCGGTACCGGCCCGGGCGGCACCCACGTCGGACCCCGGGGGGTCGTGATGGTCGAGGAGCTGGTGGCGGCGGGAGCGGTGCTCGCGTCCGCCGGGGCGGTGTACACGATGACGGCGGCGCGGGTCGTCAAGCAGTACGAACGGGGCGTGGTGTTCCGGCTCGGGAAACTCCTGCCCGAGGTGCGCGGACCCGGGTTCACGATGATCGTGCCGTTCGTGGACAAGCTCCGCAAGGTCAACATGCAGATCGTCACGATGCCGGTGCCGGGCCAGGAGGGCATCACCCGGGACAACGTGACCGTGCGCGTGGACGCCGTCGTCTACTTCAAGGTGATCGGCCCGGCCGAGGCGGTCGTACGGGTCGAGGACTACCGGTTCGCCGTCGCGCAGATGGCGCAGACCTCGCTGCGGTCCATCATCGGCAAGAGCGAGCTGGACGATCTGCTGTCCAACCGGGAGAAGCTCAACCAGGGTCTTGAGCTGATGATCGACAGCCCGGCCGTGGAGTGGGGTGTCTCCATCGACCGGGTCGAGATCAAGGACGTGTCCCTGCCCGAGACCATGAAGCGCTCCATGGCCCGTCAGGCCGAGGCCGACCGGGAGCGGCGGGCCCGGGTCATCAACGCCGACGCCGAGCTCCAGGCGTCGAAGAAGCTCGCCGAGGCCGCGCAGCAGATGGCGGACACGCCCGCGGCTTTGCAACTGCGGCTGTTGCAGACGGTGGTGGCGGTCGCCGCCGAGAAGAACTCCACGCTCGTCCTGCCCTTCCCGGTGGAGCTGCTGCGCTTCCTGGAGAAGGCCCAGCAGCCGGTGCCGGTTCCGCAGCCGGTCCCGGTCCAGCAGCCGACGCCGCTTCAGCAGCCGGTGCCGCCGTCGGCGCCGGTCCCGCCTTCGCCTCCGGAGGTCGAGTCGTCGGTGCAGGAGCAACTTCTCCCGGCCGCAGCCCCCTTGGGCACGGATCCCGAAGGGGCGGATTCGAGGCGGGAGTAGATCCCGCCGGCTGACGGTCGGTCGTCGGGCGGTGAGGCCGGTCGGCGCGAGGGGGCGTGCGAGGGCCGCCGTGCGCGCCCTGAAGTCGACCTTGTGTGCTCCCTGTGCGACTCGGAAGAGTTGACGCTCGTCAACCGGCCTTCCGGTCCGTCGGGCCCCCATCGCCCGGCGGGCCGACCTCCCCGCAGGAGGACATGAGTTGAAGCAACGACGCACATCCGGACGCCGTGCGGCCGTGGCGGGTGCGGGTGTCGCCGCGCTGCTCGTTCCGGGAGCCGCCTTTCAGAGTGCGAACGCCGGCGAGTCGGCCGGGGCGTCCATGCCCAGGGTCCTGTCGGTCGCGGCGGCCGGAGACCTCGCCTCGACGTCCGTCGGGAACCTCGCCGGGCCGAGGAGCGCCCGTGCGGCCCTCGCGGACGAGGCGACCGTGCCCGGCACCTCCTGGGTGACCGACCCCCGCACCGGCCGGATCGTCGTCACCGCCGACCGCACCGTCTCCGGCGCCGAGTGGACCAGACTCGGCAAGGTCGTCGACAGGCTCGGCTCCGCCGTGGAACTCGGGCGCGGAAAGGGGGAGTTCAAGCCCCTGATCGCCGGTGGCGACGCGATCGCCGGGCCGGGCGGCCGCTGCTCGCTCGGCTTCAACGTGGTCAAGGGCGGGCAGTCGTACTTCATCACCGCGGGGCACTGCACCGAGGCGGTCTCCACCTGGACCGACGCCCGTGGCGTCACGATCGGCCGCAACGAGCGGTCCAGCTTCCCGGGCAACGACTTCGGCCTGGTCAAGTACACCGCCGACGTGGACCACCCGAGCGAGGTCGACCTCCACGACGGGTCCGCGCGGACCATCACCAGAGCGGCCCGCGCCACGGTCGGCGAGCGGGTGACCCGCAGCGGTGCGACGACCGGGGTGCACTCCGGCACGGTCACCGGTCTGGACGCCACCGTGAACTACGGCAACGGCGACACCGTGAGCGGTCTGATCCAGACGGACGTCTGCGCGGAGGCCGGTGACAGCGGCGGCCCGCTCTTCGACGGCGACGCCGCGATCGGCCTCACCTCCGGGGGCAGTGGCGACTGCACCGCGGGCGGTGTGACCTTCTTCCAGCCGGTCACCGAGGCCCTGTCGGCCTTCGGCGCCCGGATCGGCTGATCGACCGGCCCCGCATGTGCGGTGTTTGCGCAGGTGAGAGGGGTTCGAAGCGTCATCGCACATGCGTTCGAAAATAGGGGTATGGTGGTGCTGAGGCAGTTGGGAACTAATGTTCGAGAGCTGGTCGGGCTCACGAGTGCGGGAGGTGCGGATGCCGGATTTCACGCATCTGCGCACCGCCTCCGGGTTCTCCCTGCGCTACGGCGCGGCACACCCCGAGCGACTGGCCGAGCGTGCCTCCGAGCGGGGCATGGACGCTCTCGCCCTCACCGACCGCGACACCCTCGCCGGTACAGTCCGCTTCGCCAAGGCCTGCGCGAAGGCGGGCATCCGCCCGTTGTTCGGCGTGAACCTGGCGGTCGAGGAGGCCGGGCCGGACGAGTCCGTACGGCCGGAGCGGCGTCGTACCCCCGTACGCGGTGGTGCCTTCATCGACGAATCGACACCCAGGGTCACCTTCCTGGCCCGGGACGGCGCGACCGGCTGGGCGGGCCTGTGCCGACTGGTCACCGCGGCACATGCAGGCGAGGGATCGCCGCTGCTGCCCAGGGCCGACCGCCACGCCGCCGGTCTGACCGTGCTGCTCGGCCCCGCCTCCGACGTCGGCCGCGCACTCGCCGCGGGGCGCCCGGACCGCGCGGCCCGGCTGCTCGCCCCCTGGCGCGAGATCTACGGCGACGACCTGCGCCTGGAGGCCGTCTGGCACGGCCGCCGGGGCACCGGCGAGGGCTCGTTGCGGCTGGCTGCCCGCACGGTCGGCTTCGCCGCCGAGCAGCGGGTGCGTCCGGTGCTCAGCAACGCCGTCCGGTACGCCGACCCCGGCCAGGGCCCGGTCGCCGACGTCCTGGACGCCGCCCGCAGACTGGTCCCGATCGACCCCGCCAGGGAACTGGACTCCGGCGAGGCCTGGCTCAAGGACGCCGACGCCATGCTCGCGGTGGCCGAGCGGATCGTCGAGGCCGCGGGCTACCGGCGCGACACCGCCCACCGGCTGCTGGAGCAGACCCGGGCCACCGCCGCCGCGTGCCTGGTCGACCCCGAGGACGACCTCGGCATCGGCACCGTCCACTTCCCCGAGGCGCACCTCGTCGGCGCCGGCCGTCGCACCGCCCAGCGGGCGCTCGCCTCCCGGGCGGCGGCCGGCATGGTGCTGCGCGGCTACGACACCCGGCGGGCCTACTGGGAGCGGATGCACCAGGAGCTGGACATCATCGCCCACCACGGCTTCGCCTCCTACTTCCTGACGGTCGCCCAGGTCGTGGACGACGTACGGGACATGGGCATCCGGGTCGCCGCGCGCGGCTCCGGCGCGGGTTCCCTGGTCAACCACCTCCTCGGCATCGCGCACGCCGATCCGGTCGAGCACGGGCTGCTGATGGAGCGCTTCCTGTCCACCCGCAGGTCGGTGCTGCCCGACATCGACATCGACGTGGAGTCCGCACGCCGCCTGGAGGTCTACCGCGCGATCATCGGCCGCTTCGGCGCCGAGCGGGTCGCGACGGTCGCCATGCCGGAGACGTACCGGGTGCGGCACGCCGTCCGTGACGTCGGAGCCGCCCTGTCCATGGACCCCGCCGAGATCGACCGCATCGCCAAGTCCTTCCCGCACATCCGGGCCCGCGACGCCCGTGCGGCGCTGGCCGAGCTGCCCGAGCTCAGGCAACTGGCGGGGGAGGGGGAGAAGTACGAGAAGCTGTGGGAGCTGGTCGAGGCCCTCGACGCCCTCCCGCGCGGGGTCGCCATGCACCCCTGCGGAGTACTCCTGTCCGACGCCTCCCTGCTCGCCCGTACGCCGGTCGTGCCGACCAGCGGCGAGGGGCTGCCCATGTCCCAGTTCGACAAGGAGGACGTCGAGGACCTCGGGCTGCTCAAGCTCGATGTGCTCGGGGTGCGGATGCAGTCGGCGATGGCGCACGCGGTGGCGGAGGTGGAGCGGGCCACGGGGGAGCGGATCGACCTGGACTCCGTGCCGCCGGGCGACCCGGCGACGTACCGGCTCATCCGTTCCGCCGAGACGCTGGGCTGCTTCCAGATCGAGTCGCCGGGCCAGCGGGACCTGGTCGGGCGGCTCCAGCCGGCCGGCTTCCACGACCTGGTCGTCGACATCTCGCTCTTCCGTCCCGGCCCGGTCGCCGCCGACATGGTGCGGCCGTTCATCGAGGCGCGGCACGGGCGGGCGCCGGCGCGGTATCCGCACCCGGACCTGGAGGGGCCGCTGAAGGAGACGTACGGGGTCGTCGTCTTCCACGAGCAGATCATCGACATCGTCGACATCCTGACCGGGTGCGGGCGCGGTGAGGCGGACCGGGTGCGGCGCGGGCTGTCCGACCCGGAGTCGCAGGGGCGGATCCGGGTCTGGTTCGCGCAGCACGCGGCGGCGAACGGATACGACGCGGAAACGATCCGGCGGACCTGGGAGATCGTCGAGGCCTTCGGCAGCTACGGCTTCTGCAAGGCGCACGCCGTCGCGTTCGCCGTACCGACGTACCAGTCGGCGTGGCTGAAGGCGCACCACCCGGCCGCCTTCTATGCCGGGCTGCTCGCGCACGACCCCGGAATGTATCCGAAGCGGCTGCTGCTGGCGGACGCGCGTCGGCGCGGGGTGCCGATCCTGTCGCTGGACGTGAACAGGTCGGCGGCCGCTCATCGAATCGAACTGGTGTCTGATACTGGGGGATGGGGACTCCGGTTGGCGCTCTCGGACGTGCACGGCATCAGTGAGGCCGAAGCGGCCCGGATCGCGGACGGGCAGCCGTACGCCTCGCTGCCGGACTTCTGGGAGCGGTCCCGTCCGAGTCGGCCGACCGCCCAACGGCTGGCCCAGGTGGGCGCGTTGGACGCGTTCGGTGCCAACCGCCGTGATCTGCAACTGCATCTGACCGAGCTGCACCGCAGCAGACGGGGTACGGGTGGTGGTCAACTCCCTTCCTTGCCGACGGACATGGGCGAGGTGAATCCGGCCGGAGGGCGCGGGGCGGCCCCGGCCGGGCTGCCGGACCTCTCCGACGCCGAGCGCCTCAGCGCCGAGCTGGGCGTGCTGTCCATGGACGTCTCGCGCAACCTGATGGACGACCACCGCGCGTTCCTGGACGAGCTGGGCGTGGTGTCGGCGCGCCGGCTGCGCGAGGCGCGGCACGGAGAGACGGTGCTGGTCGCCGGCGCCAAGGCGGCCACCCAGACCCCGCCGATCCGGTCCGGCAAGCGGGTCATCTTCTCCACCCTGGACGACGGCACGGGTCTGGTCGACCTCGCCTTCTTCGACGACTCCCACGACGCCTGCGCCCACACGGTCTTCCACTCGTGGCTGCTGCTGGTGCGCGGGGTGGTGCAGCGGCGCGGCCCGCGCAGTCTCAGCGTGGTGGGCGCCGCCGCCTGGAACCTCGCCGAACTGGTGGAACTGCGCGCCGACGGCGGCCTCGACCGGGTGGCGGCCCGGCTGGCCGCGCCCGCGGTCCCGCAGGAGCGGGGGGCGGCAAGGACGGACGCGACGGTGGAGCCGGGGGCGGACCGGACGATCCGCATGTCCACGGGCTACGAGCTGCACCCCTGGGCCGACCTGCGTCCCGCGGGCGAAGGCCCGGCGGGTGGAAGGAAGTTGTGGCACCAGAGCCCGGGGAGCGCGGGTTGATCATCCCCTGCCGATGGCCGATGGCCGATGGCCGATGGCCGATGGCCGATGGCCGACGGTCACCGGGCCCACGGCGGGGCGATCCGGGTGCCGTCGGCCAGTTCCGCCTCCAGCCCGATGGTGGTGGTGACCCAGGAGACCGCGGTCCGGTCGGAGTGGTTCTCGACGGTGAGGGTCGCGCCGGGGTTGATGATCAGGGTGTCGCCGGCGGTGACGCGGTCGGTGCGGCCATCCAGCGTGACCACGAGCTCGCCGTCGAGCAGATGGAGGATCTCCTCCCGGTCGACGGTGTGCGCGGGCGCCCTGGTACCCGGCGGGATCTCGCCCCGCCAGGCGCACAGCTGCTTGCTGCCGGTGTGGGAGCCGGCGTACGAGACGAACCGGGCGCCGTGCAGTTCGTGGGTGACGGCGTCGGACGGACGGATGACGGGCATGGGGTGCCTCCTCGACGAACGGTCCCGACGGACGGTCGAGACAAATGGTCAAGACGAATGGTCAAGGCAAATGGTCAAGTCGCTTGACTATATGGTCAAGGAGCTTGACCAACTAGTCAAGGGGATTGACCGGTTCGTCGAGGGTGTTTCAATGCCACCGTGCAGAACTCCGAAGCCCTCGCCCTGGCCGCCGCCCTGCTCGCCGCCGCGGGTGACCTGACCAGACGCGTCAACGACGGTGTCGTCGCCCGTGGGTTCGAGGGGCGGCCCGCATACGGCTTCGCCTTCGCCCGGCTCGCGCCGGACGGTGCGACGGTCACCGATCTGGCCGTCCACCTCGGGGTGACGAAGCAGGCCGCCAGTCAGCTCGTCGACGAGATCGTGCGCAAGGGGTACGCCGAGCGGCGGCCGCATCCCGAGGACGCGCGGGCCCGGCTCGTCGTGCTGACCGAGCGCGGCTGGGCCTGCACCCGGGCGGCGGAGGAGGCGATCGCCGAGATCGTGCAGGGGTGGGCCGGGGTGCTGGGCGAGAGTGAAGTGGGCGTTCTGCGCGATCACTTGGCGCGTATCGCACCCTACGGCCCGCTCAGGCCTTCCTGGTGACGCTTCGTCCGTTGCGCCCGAACCCTGCCAGTGACCACTGGGAACTTTTTACTGACGCGTAACTTCACATCGGGGCTACTCGCCCGTAACTTGACGGATGAACAGCATCCCGTGATCCGGATCACAGGGCGTAATGCCGTCGTACCCCCCATGAGCCGCAAGGAGATCACCCGATGCTGCCCTGGAAGCGAGTGCTCAGACCGCTTGCCGCGCTGCTGATGACCGCCGCGGTCGCCGCCGTCCCCGCCACCGCCGCCCACGCGTCCCCCGTTCACGCGACCACCGCCCGTGTGTCCGCCGCCACGAGCTCGGCTCCCAGCCACGGCTGGAACGACTACTCCTGCAAGCCGTCCGCCGCCCACCCCCGCCCGGTGATCCTGGTCCACGGCACCTTCGCCAACTCCGTCGACAACTGGCTGTCCCTCGCCCCCTACCTGGAGAGCCGCGACTACTGCGTCTTCTCCTTCGACTACGGCCAGCTGGCCGGCGTCCCCCTCATCTACGGGCTCGGCCCCATCGACAAGTCGGCCGAGCAGCTGTCCGCCTTCGTCGACAAGGTGCTCGCCGCGACCGGCACCGCCAAGGCCGACCTCGTCGGCCACTCGCAGGGCGGCATGATGCCCCGCTACTACCTGAAGTTCCTCGGCGGCGCCGCCAAGGTGAACGCCCTCGTCGGCATCGCGCCCAACAGCCACGGCACCACCCTCGGCGGGCTCACCAAGCTGCTGCCGTACTTCCCCGGTGCCGAGGACGTGCTCAACCTGGCCACCCCCGCGCTCGCCCAGCAGGTCGTCGGGTCCGACTTCATGACCAAGCTCAACCAGGGCGGCGACACCGTGCCCGGCGTCCACTACACGGTCATCGCCAGCAAGTACGACGAGGTCGTCACCCCGTACCAGAGCCAGTTCCTGAGCGGGTCCGACGTGAAGAACGTGCTGATCCAGGACCTGTGTTCGCTCGACCTCTCGGAACACGCGCTGCTCGGCGTGACCGACCGGATCGCCTTCCACGAGGTGGCGAACGCCCTCGACCCGGCCCACGCCAGCCCCACCACCTGCGCGTCGGTCCTCAGCTGACGTCCGGTCGTTCCGCCGGGGCCTGTCCGGCCTGAGCCGCCGGTCAGGCCCCGGAGTCCTGTTCAGCGGCCGTGCCGGCCACCGCTCACCGCACGCCGTCGCACCGAGGCGAACAGCGCGGCCGCGCCCAGCGCCAGCGCCGCCGCGCCGCCGACCGCGAAGTACGGGGTACGGGGGTCACCGCCGGTCTCGGCCAGGTTCTCGCCGACGACGGCGGCCTTCGGGTCGTCGGCCGCCGCCGTCGGCGAGGCCGGTGCCGCCGCTTCGGTGGCTGTCTCCGTGGCCGCGTCGGCGGTGGCCTCCGTGGTCGCCTCGGCGCTCGCCCCGGTGGTGGGCTCCGCGGACGTACGGGCGTCGTCGTCCCCGTGGCCGTGGTGCTCGATCGTCGACTTGTCGGCACCGGCCTCGATCTGCCGCTCGGAGGGCGCGGAGGCGGCCGGGGCCGCGACGGAACCGCTGCCCGTCGAGCCGCTGCCGCCCGTCGAGCCACCGGTTCCGGCCGAGCCGCCGCCGAAGGCGACGTCGGAGCAGGAGTAGAACGCCTCCGGGCTGTCCGAGCGCTGCCAGACCGCGTACAGCAGCTGCTTGCCCGCACGCTCGGGGAGGGTGCCGGAGAACGTGTAGAAGCCGCCCGTGGCGACCGGGTCCGTGGCCGTCGCCACCGGGTGCTCCAGGTCCAGGTCGGACCAGGCCAGCGGCTTGGCGGGGTCGTAGCCGGCCTTGGTGAGGTACACCTTGAAGGTGCCCTTGTGCGGGGCGGTCACGCGGTACTTGAAGGTGTACGAGCCGCTGTGCACGGCGGTCGCCGGCCAGTCGGCGCGGGGCAGGTCCAGGCCCTTGAACTCGTCGTTGTTCGCGCTGCACAGCCTGCCGTCCGGGATGAGCGCCTGGTGCTGCCCGTTCGCGTCGCCGATCCGGATGCCGTTCCAGTCGTAGAGCGCCTGGGTGCCGCCGGCCGCGACCGCCGCCTTGCAGGCGTCCGACTTCGGGCTCTCGGGGCCCTCCGCGTAGCACTGCGCGACCCGGCTGACCGGGTCGCCCATCGAGCCGTGCGCGGACGCGGGGGCGGCCGCGAGGGCGGTCAGGGCGAGCGGGGCCGTGCCCAGCGCGGCGGCGACGGCGAGCTTGCGGCGAGCAGGCATGGGGGAACTCCTCGAAACGGTCCTTCGGGCGGGCTGGATCCCGTGGGGTGATCAGCAAGTTAGCCCCGGAAAGCCGTGGAATCGCCTGCTGAGGGCGATCGACGGAGATCCTTAGGTTCGTCTTAAGGGAGTGCTCAGGCTGGGATCAGGTAGGTACCGTGCACGGCATGACGCACGAGGGGATCAGGCCTGCCGTGGCCGCCGACGTACCGGCCGTGCGGGCCGTGACCGACGCGGCCTACCACCGCTACATCGAGCGGATCGGTGTGGTGCCGCAGCCGATGGAGGCGGACCACGCGGCGAACGTGGCCGCGGGCCGGGTGTTCGTCACCGTCGGCCCCGGGACCGCCGAGGTGACCGGCCTCGTCGTGCTGGAGACGCACGAGGACCATCTGTTCCTCGACAGCATCGCCGTCCACCCCGACGCGCAGGGCGGCGGGGTGGGGCGGCGGCTGCTGGAGTTCGTGGACGCACGCGCGCGTGAGCTGGGCCTGCCCGAGGTCAGGCTCTACACGAACGCGCTGATGTGGGAGAACCGGGAGATCTACCCGAAGTACGGGTACGAGGTCGTGGAACGCCGCGTCGACGGGCCCTACGACCGTGTCCACTACCGCAAGCGACTGCGCTGACCGTGCCGACTGCGCCGACCGCGCCGACCGGCCCGCGGGGCCGGTCCGGTCAGCCGTCCGGCCACCAGGTCCGGGCGATCTCCTTGCGGACCTCGGGCCGCTGGTCGGGGCGCGCCTCGGCGTCCTCGCGGACTCGTCGGCCGTCCGTCTTCCTCAGGGGCTTCTGCACGGTGATGCGGCGCATGGCTGCCTCCTTCGAGTGCCTGCCGTGGCCCGTGTTCTCACGGGGGCAGACGCTTTCGGGGAGAGTTCCTCATCGGCGGCCGCCTGTCAGTGGCCGGGGTCACCATTCGATTGTCAGTGGTGGGTGTCACGCTTGCCGCATGACGGACGGGATCACCGATGGCACCAGAGGCCGGATCACCGGGGACGGCACGGGCGGGAGCACCGCCCGCACCGCCGTGACCTCGACGGACGTGGACTGGGACGCGCAGGCCGCCACCTTCGACGACGAGCCCGACCACGGACTGCGCGACCCCCTGGTGCGGGACGCCTGGGCGCGGCGGCTGCGCGACTGGCTGCCCGCACGGGCCGGGGACGTGCTCGACCTCGGCTGCGGCACCGGCAGCCTGTCGCTCCTCGCGGCCGAGCGGGGACACCGGGTCACCGGCGTCGACCGGTCCCCGGCCATGGTGGACCTCGCGCGCCACAAGCTCGCCGGGCGTGACGCCGTGTTCCTCGTCGGCGACGCGGCGGCCCCGCCGGTGGGCGAGCGGCGCTTCGACACCGTCCTCGTACGGCATCTGCTGTGGGCCCTGCCCGACCCGGACCGCGCCCTGCGGCACTGGCGGGACCTGCTGCGCCCCGGAGGCAGCCCCGACGGCACCGGGGGAGGCCGGCTCGTGCTGGTCGAGGGCGTGTGGGGCACCCTCCACCCGGTCGGCATACCCGCCGAGCGGCTCGTGTCCCTGGTGACGCCGTGGGCCGACGAGGTACGCCTGGAGCGCCTGTCGGACGACGCGCTGCTGTGGGGCAAGGAGGTGACGGACGAGCGGTACGCGGTGGTGGCGACGCTCCGGTGAGTCCGGCGACAGCCTTCCGTCGCTCCCATGGGTTCTACGGGCGCGCGGGGAGGCCGGTGCTAGACCAGGAGTTCGTCGAATCCGCCCTCGCGTGTCAGTCGCTCCAGCTCGTCGAGGGCGGCCACGGCGGCGGACGCGGCCGCCGGGTCCCGCTCGGCGAGGCCGCTCTCCTCGAACTCGTCCTCGTCCAGGCGCCGTACGTCGCGGCCGTCGGCGGAGCGCCACAGGTCCAGGTCGAGGTCCTCCACGACGAGTTCGGCGTCGGCGAAGGCCGCGGGCCGGGCGATGTCGCAGTACCAGCCCTTGAGCGTGCCCACCGGGTCACGCAGCTCCTTCACCGAGTACCAGCGGTCCCGCCAGTAGTACTCCGTGAAGACGTCCCCCGGCTCGAAGCGCACGAAGCCGAAGTCGCGGACGGCCCCGCTCGCGAACGGCGCGCGTACGACGATCCGGGTGCCGTCGTCCTGGAGCAGCTCCGCGGGGTAACGGATCTTCGTCCGGCCGCCCTTGACCAGGACGACCTCCACCATGCGGGCCGTATCAGCCGAGTTCGCGGACATACCGCACCTCCGTTGCGCAGATCTCGTAGCCGAACCAGGTGTTGATCGCGAGCATCGGGCCGTTGCCGGCGTCGTTGCCCGTGTACGCCTCCGTGCAGCCGGCCGCGCGGGCGCGGTGCAGGGAGGCGGTCTTGGCGAGCTTGGCCAGGCCTCGGCCGCGGAAGGCGCGGTCCGTGGTGGTCATGGCGCTGGAATACCGGGTGGCGCCGTCGGTGTGGGCCGCGCTGAGGGCGGCGGGGCGGCCGTCGACCAGCACGACCGAGGTCAGCTCAAGGCTGAGGAGCGGGTGGTTCCAGGTCTCGTCCAGCCAGGCCGCGTAGTCGGTGAACGCGACGTCGATGTCGCTCGGTTCGTCCGACGCCCCCTGCGCGTCCAGTTCGAACAGCGGGCGCGGATCGGCCGCGAAGTCGGCGGCCGTGCGCAGCTCGACGCCCGGCGGCAGGTCCGGCAGAGGCGGCAGCGTGCCGTGGGCGAGGTCGAGACGCAGGAAGTGCGCGGAACGGCTCGCCCGGTAGCCGCGCCGCTCGGCGAAGGCGCGGTTGTCCGGTTCGTCCAGGACCCAGCTGAACACCCTGGTCGCGCCCTCGGTCGTGAGGTGCTTCTCGGCGGCCCGCGTCAGCAGCGAACCGGCGCCGCGCCGCAGCCACCCGGGGTGCACGTACACATTGAGGTAACCCTGCCCCGGTTCCGGGCTCTCGGGCACCAGACCCACCTGGGCCGTGCCGACGATCTCGCCGTCCACCTCGGCGACCAACGGCCGGTAACGCGCGGCGGGGTGGGTGCGGGTGAGGTCGTGCACCAGCGACTCCGGGGTGGAAACCATGAAGGGCAGCGCCAGCCGCCGGACCCGGACGAAACCGTCGGCGTCCGCCTGGTCCCCGGCTCGCACATCACGCACGATCATCGTCATGGAGACGCACGCTACGGGGGCTACCGACCGGGACGCCTCTGAATTTTCGGGCACGGCACCGACGGGTGCGGGACAATCACCCCGTGAACTTGAAGATCGACATCGATGACGGCGCCCCGCCGTACGAGCAGGTGCGGACGCAGATCTCCGAGCAGGCGCGGTCGGGAGCGCTGCCCGTGGGGTACCGGCTGCCGACCGTGCGCGGGCTGGCCGAGTCGCTGGGCCTCGCGGCCAACACGGTGGCCAAGGCCTACCGGGCCCTGGAGGCGGACGGCGTGATCGAGACGCGCGGGCGGCACGGGACGTACATCGCGGCGGCCGGGGCGGCCGCGGAGCGGGAACTGGCGTCGGCCGCGCAGGCGTACGTGGAGCGGGCCCGACGGCTCGGGCTCACCGAGGCGGACGCGCTGGCCGCCGTACGGGACGCCCTGCGGGCGGCGTACGGCGGCTGACGACAGGGCCTAGAGGTAGAGCCCCGCGTCCACCCCGTCCCGTGGCTCCGGGACCGACGCCGGTGTCGTCCCGCGCCGCAGCGCGTACAGCTCCGCCAGGGTCGCCCCCTCCCGGCCGATGCCCTCCTCGGTGCCCAGCCAGTCCACGGCCTCCGCGCGGGTCAGCCGGCCGACCTCGATCCGGGCCAGACAGCGGCCGGGGCGGACCACGGCCGGGTGCAGGCGTTCCAGGTCCTCGTTGGTGGTGACCCCGACCAGCACGTTGCGGCCCTGGCCGAGCAGGCCGTCGGTCAGGTTCAGCAGCCTGGACAGCGCCTGCCCGGCCGTGTGCTTGGCCTCGCCGCGGATCAGTTCGTCGCAGTCCTCCAGGAGCAGCAGCCGCCAGCGGCCCTTGCCCGTGGAGTCGTCCTCGCCGATCGCGATGTCCATGAGATAGCCGACGTCGCTGAACAGCCGTTCCGGGT
Organism: Streptomyces adustus; assembly: GCF_009377175.1. GTDB lineage: Bacteria > Actinomycetota > Actinomycetes > Streptomycetales > Streptomycetaceae > Streptomyces > Streptomyces adustus. The sequence goes on along the minus strand of NZ_VJZD01000083.1, from coordinate 13,887 downwards.
CCAGCACACAGTCCACCTGGCACCACTCCCGCCAGGACCGGGCCAGCGTGCGCAGCGCCGAGGTCTTGCCGGTGCCGGGCGGGCCGTGCAGCAGGAGCAGCCGGCCGGCGATGTCCTCGGGGGTGGTGCCCATCAGGCGGTCCATCGCGCCGGCCACCGGCGCGGTGTAGTTGGAGCGCACGTCCTCCCAGGTGCCCGCCGAGATCTGCCGGGTGGTGCGGTGCGGGCCCCGTCTCGGGGACACGTACCAGAAGCCCATCGTGACGTTCTCCGGCTGCGGCTCCGGTTCGTCCGTGGCGCCGTCGGTCGCCTGGTCCAGGACCTTCTGGGCGAGCTCGGCGCTGGTCGCCGTGACCGTGACGTCGGCCCCCCGGTTCCAGCGGGAGACGAGCAGCGTCCAGCCGTCGCCCTCGGCCAGGGTGGCGCTGCGGTCGTCGTCGCGGGCGATGCGCAGCACCCGGGCGTCCGGTGGCAGCAGTGACGCGCCGGAGCGCACCCGTTCGATGTTCGAGGCGTGCGAGAACGGCTGCTCGCCCGTCGCGAAGCGGCCGAGGAACAGGGCGTCGACGACGTCGGAAGGGGAGTCGGAGTCGTCGACGTTGAGCCGGATCGGCAGCGCGTCGTGCGGGTTCGCTGACATGCCGCCATGATCCGGCACATGGGCGCCGAGTGCACCCGGTTTCCGCGGTGCGCGTGAAGTGTCGGGCGTGTTCCCCACGTCCGGGGTAGTCCGCCGCCTCCCGCTGTCTCCCGTCCCGTCCGGCGAGTCCTGTCATGTCCCGTCCTGTTCCCGGCCCGGGAGTCGCCCTCTCGGTGCGCGTCGCCCGTGTCCCGTCGCCGTACTGTGCCTCGACTGCACCTGCCCGTACGGCCGTTCACGCCGTTAGTGTTGTCCTTGATGGGACGTCATGAGTGGAATTCGGGGGCTCGGCGGTGGCGGCTCACCGCGCTGATCGGCGCGGCCGTGGTCGCACTCGCTCTGGTCGTGACCTTGATCAACACGCTGCCGGGGGGCGGCGACGGCACCGCGGGCACCACGTCCGACGGCGCCGAGGTGCACGGCACCCCCGCCACCCCGGCGCGGGCGGCGCGGCCCGAGGTCGGCTGGGGCTTCACCCACACCCAGTTCAGCGCCGACGAGGGCAGCGGGGCCGCCACCCGGCGGGTCGAGGGCCTGCTGTCGAAGAGCGGGGGCCTGCCGCAGAACCAGGCCGTCATGGGCTGGGGGGCCGACAACCCCGAGCCGGTGAAGGGGCGTTACGACTTCGCCGCGCTGGACCGCCGGATCGACTTCGTGCGTGCCTCCGGCGGCACCCCGGTCATCACCCTGTGCTGCTCGCCGGACTGGATGAAGGGCGGCCGGGCGGGCTCGACCGACTGGAGCCAGGCCGCGCTGGAGACCGCCCCCCGGCCCGAGCACTACGCGGACTTCGCCGCGCTCGCCGCGACCGTCGCCCGGCGCTACCCCGACGTACGCCACTTCGTCGTCTGGAACGAGTTCAAGGGCTTCTGGAACGACGCCGAGGGCCGCTGGGACTACGAGGGCTACACCCGCCTCTACAACCTCGTCCACCAGGCCCTGAAGAAGGTCGACAAGGACATCATGGTCGGCGGCCCCTACCTGGTGATGGACAGTGTGGACCCGCGCGCCGAGGAGGCCTCGACGGCCTTGGCGGGCCCGTGGGGCGCGATGGACCAGCGGGTCCTCGACGCCTTCGCCTACTGGAACCGGCACAAGGCAGGCGCGGACTTCGTCGTCGTCGACGGCTCCAGCTACACCAAGGACGACGAACTGCTGCCCGACGAGTTCGGCGCCACCGACAAGCTCACCGCCGTCGGCGCCTGGGTGCGACGGCAGACCGGCGGTCTGCCCCTGTGGTGGGCGGAGTACTACGTCGAACCCGCCGACGGCAACGACGACCGCAAGGGCTGGCCGGAGGACCGCCGGGTCGCCGTGCAGGCGGCCGGGATGATCGCCATGGTCAGGGGCGGAGCGTCCTCGGGCTTCTACTGGAACCCGGAGGAAGAGAAGGGCACCGGCTGCCCCGGCTGCCTGTGGACGCCGACCGACCGCGCGGGCGGCGGCGCGCGGCTGCCCATGTACGGCCTGGTCTCCCGGTTCGGCGAGGAGTTCCCGCCGGGTACGCGGTACGACACCGTGTCCGTCGCCGCGGACGACGTGCCCAACGTCCGGGTCCTGGCCACCGACAAGGTCGTCCTGGTGGTGAACATCCGCGACCGGCCGATCAGCGCGCAGGTCGACGGACGGCGGTTCGAGATGCGGGCGTACGAGGTGAAGTGGCTCACCAGGTGAGCACCGGGGGAGTACCCGGTGAGCACCCGGCGAGCCGTCGGGCTCACTTCATGGTGAGGAACCGCTGCACCAGCGCCGCGCACAGGACCGCCAGCAGCGGCAGGGCGAACCAGAAGGCGCTCTGAAGCCGCCGCCCCTGCCGCACGCCCGGCCGGCCGGCGACCCGGAGCACCTCGCGCGCCGTCAGCAGCAGGATCAGTACCACGGCCGCCAGCGCCCCGACCACCGACCAGGGCGTCCAGGTGATCAGCGGTCCGTTCGGGCCCGGGTCGGCCCCGGGCACCTCGCCCGCGGGCCGGTCGCGCAGCGCGTACATGGTCACGTCGTCGTTGACCAGGACCTTCCTCAGCTCCGGCCGCCCGTCCAGGTTCGCCAGCAGGCGCGGCTCCCAGGACGTCGAGTAGCCCACGTCCAGTTCGAGGTAGACGACCTGGCTGCGGTTGACCATGAGATACGAGTTCGGGCCCGCGTCCTTCAGCGCCTCGACCAGGCCCGACACCAGGACCGGGTCGGCGGGCGCCAGGGTCGGCACGTACTGGACCTTCTCCATGTCCTTGGTGCCCCACGGCATCGCCGGGGTCACGTTGTTCTCGGTGTCGTTGCTCAGCCACAGCAGGCGCACGGTCGGATCGTCGTGAGCGTAGACGTAGTCCATCGCGGCGACCTCGCCCGACCGGATCCGCTCGAACGACTCGTTGCCCCAACGGGCCACCAGGAAGCCGCCCATGAGGATCAGCCCCGCCAGCAGCGCCGCCACCGGAGCGAGGCCGCCCCGGTCCCGGTCGCGTTCCCCGGCGGTGATCCCGGTGCGCGGGAACAGCGCCAGCCCGGCCAGCAGGGCGGCGCCCGGCAGGGCGAACATGAAGACGCGCAGCGCCATCTCCCCGCCGTACGACTGCATGCCGAAGCCGAGGAACGGTACGAAGGTGAGCACGAGCAGCGACCGCTCGCGGTACTTGTGCGCGCGCCGCCGCCACCAGCCCCAGCACGCGAACGCCATGACCCCGCCGGCCAGCAGCACCCGCGCGTAGAGCACCAGTTTGTGGGTGGAACTGCCGCCCTGGATACGGCCGGAGACGGATGTCGACACATTGCTGCCGACGCCGCCCACGCCGCCGAACAGCTCGTCGAAGTGACCGGACCAGAACGGCTCGGCCATGAAGCCCACCCAGGTCGCCACGATCACCGCGAACAGCAGCGGCAGACCGCGCAGTTCGCAGCGGCCGAGCAGGACGAGGAAGGCCAGCACGCCCAGCATCACGAACGGGGTCAGCTGGTGGGCCGGCACGCTCGCCGCGAACAGGCCGATGAGCACCGCGAGCAGCACCGCCCGCCGAGGGCGGTCGGCCGGTTCGACCTCCGCCTCACCGGGCCGCCGCTCGGTCCAGAGCACGTGCGGGGGGCGGAACCAGACCAGCAGGATCGCCACGAAGGCGAGATACAGCAGGAAGGTGAAGCCCTGCGGGGAGAAGTAGTCCTGGCCGACCCAGCCGCCGAGCACGAAGATCCAGATGCCGGTCCACTTGGCCCGCCAGCTTGCCCGCATCGAGCGGACCAGCAGGAACATCGGTGCCAGATAGAGGAGTTGGATGGCCGTAGGCCACCAGCGGATCAGCTCGGTGTAGTCGTCGACCCCGCACGCCCGCAGCACGAACGCGGCCGCCGCGAAGAAGCCCGGCCAGCTCCAGCGGGCGTCCAGGTCGGGTACGGCCGCACCGGTCCGGTCGATGTAGTCGAGGAAGCCGAGGTGCTGCCAGGCGGTCGCGAACCGGGGCTCGGTCTCGATCACGGCGGGCAGCGCGTGCAGTGAGACGACCGTGGCGAGCAGCGTGACCAGCAGCAGGCCGCGGTGTTCACGGCCGCGCCGGAGCAGGGCCGCGAAGACCACGACCAGCAGTGCCGCGCCGGTCAGCGTCGCCGGCGGCAGCACCGAGATCAGCCCGAGCCCGCCCATCCCGTCGAGGTCGGCGTCGGAGAGCCGCAGCACGGGCACCCAGTAGAGCAGCAGCGCGGCGGTCAGCAGACAGCCGAGGAGCAGCCCGGGGCGGGTGGGCAGCAGCTGCTCGCGCCAGGTCCGCGGCGCGGCGGGTCCGTCGGGCGGCTGTCCGCCCGAGGCGGCGGGATCCTCCTGTACGGGCTCGGCCCCGACGGCGGGACCCGCGTCGAAGTCCGCCCCGAACGGCGCGTCGACCGTCGTACCGTCGCGCGGCACGGTGTCGGCCGGGCCGAGCGAGGCCTCCGACGGCCCGAGCGAGGCCTCCGACCCGGGCTGCCGGACCGGCCGGTGCCCGGTGCCGAGGACGGGCGTACCGGTGGGCGGGGTGCCCGGCCCCGGGCGCACGTCGGGCCGGCGCTCCTGGTGGTCGAAGTCGACGCGGACGCCGAGTGCGAGCGTGTCGGAGTCCAGCGCCCAGGCGGGCCCGCGTCGGCGCGGTGCCCCCGCGACGGGGACCTCGCGCGCCCCCAGGTCGGCGAGGTCCCCGTCGGGAGCGGCAGCCGCGGGCGACGCGACGGGCGTCGCCCTGACCGTCCGGTACAGTCGCGGCGCGGCCAGCGCCACGATCACCGCGAGGCTGGAGATCTCGGCGACACCCGCGCCGACCAGTCCCATGCGCGGCAGCAGCAACAGTGTCAGGCCCAGCACCAGGACGCACAACAGGCCCTGGAGCCACGCGAGTCCGCCGGTGCGGCTCTGGGCGCGCAGCACCGCGAAGTACGTCTCCATCACCACCCGCAGCACCGCGCCGACGGCGAACCAGCGCAAGAGCCCGGTGGCCGCGTCCGCGTAGCCCGCGCCGAACACGCCCAGGATCCAGGGCGCGCCGACGAACAGCGCACCGCAGACCGGCAGCATGATCCGAGCCATCCGCTTCAGCGCGGCCCGGGTGTCGGCGGCGAGCCGGGCCGGGTCGTGCGAGCCCTCGACGGTCAGCGAGGCCCCCATGTTGATGGCGAGCAGGTTGACCGTGCCGCCAATGGTCGTGGTGATGTAGAAGTACGCGTTGTCCGCGGAGCTGACCTGCGAGGCGATGATCACCGGTACGAGGTAGACCACAGCGAGCGAGAACAGGGAACCGGTGTAGTCGCCGACGAGGAACCGGCCGATCTCCCGTGGCGTGGGCGGGTCGGCCTGCCGCGCGGTCGCTCCGACGTGCCGGGGGACCAGCCGGCGGAACACCAGCCAGCCCAGCGGCAGCACGGAGGTGGCGATCGCGGCGACCCAGGACACGAAGACGCCCGTGGTCGGCAGCGCCGTCGCGAACGCGACCAGCAGCCCCAGCTTCACGGCCGAGAACACGGTGTTGCCGACCGGCACCCACAGGGCGCTGCGCAGCCCGGTCAGCACCCCGTCCTGGAGGGTGAGCAGGTTCCAGGCGACGACCGCCACCACGAAGCCGAGTCCGTTGAGCGGCCCGTGCAGGAAGCGGTACGACGGCCCCCACACGTTCAGGGTCAGCAGGAAGACGCCCGCGGCCAGCGCCACCACCGCCGAACTGCCCGCGTAGGTGGCGGAGATGAGACGGCGGGTGACCCGGCCCGCGATCGGGATGAAGCGGGCCAGCGCGCCGGTCAGGGTCACCGCGGTCAGGCCCGCGAGGAGTTTCATCGCGGCGATCGCGGCGGACCCCTGGCCGACCGCGGACTCGGAGTAGTAGCGGGCGGCGGCCAGCCAGAAGCCGAGCCCGAGCACCGCGCTGATACCGGTGTTGAGCATCAGGGCGTAGGCGTTGCGGAACAGTTGGCTGCCACCGCCCGGCGGTCTGCCCAGGCCGGGCAGGCGCAGTCGGCGGGGCGCCCGCTCGGGCGGCTCGGTCGCGGTCGACGCCTCCTGGGCCGTGGTCGTGTCAGACACGGGAACGGCCGGCCTTCCGACGGATCCGGCGGGCTCTGCGGACCATCGCGTACCCCTTGGTGAGGGCGCGGTCCCCGGCGAAGGCGCGGGCGATCGCGCGGCCCTCGACGAGCCGTTCGAACTCCTCGATGCCGGTGTTGCGGCGCACCGTGAGGCGTTGCAGGGCGTAGGGCCCCTGGCGGCGGCGGGCGAGGCCGTTGCCGACGGCGAGCGCCTGGGCGAAGCCGTGGGCGCGCACCGCCTGCCGCACCCGGCGGCTGGAGTAGCCGTACGGATAGGCGAACGACAGCGGTGGGGCGCCCAGTTCGTCGGCGACGATGTCCCGGCAGCGGGTCAGCTCGGCCCGCAGCGTGTCCTCGTCGAGCTGGTCGAGCTGCGGATGGCTGTGGCTGTGGCCGCCGATCTCGACGTCCGCGGCGTCCAGTTCGCGCACCTGGTCCCAGTCCAGCATCCGGTCCAGGCCGCCGCCGGTGTCGTACGCGCCCCGCAGCCAGCCGGTGGACACGAACAAGGTGGCCGCGAAGCCGTGCTTGGCCAGGACCGGCAGGGCGTGCCGGTGCACGCCCTCGTAGCCGTCGTCGAAGGTGATCAGTACGGGCCGCGCGGGCAGCGGCCGGCCGGAGCGCCAGCGGGCGGCCAGCTCGGCGGTGCCGAGCGGGGTCAGGCCCAGATCGCCGACGAGCGCCATCTGCTCCGCGAACGCCTCGGGGGCGACCGACAGGGTGCGGGTGGCGTCGTTGGGGTCGGCCGCGACCGCGTGGTACATCAGGATGGGCACGGGCGGCTCAGCCATCTGCTTCCTCCGTGCTCCCCTGGAGCGTCCCGGTCTGCCGGGCCGTCCCGTTCTTCCGGACCGGCCAGGGCTGGTGGGCCGTCCCGTGCCCCTGGTCCGTCCCGGTCCGCCCGGCGGCCGCCCCGATCCGCGGCACCGAGAAGACGGCGCCGCCCCCGCGGGTCCGGATCCGGCCCACGACGTACCCGCCCGCCGCCGTGAGCAGCCCGGCGACGATCGCGCCGGCCCGGCCCGCGCCGCCCGGCCGGGCCAGCAGCGCGTCCCGCAGGCCGCGTGCCACCCCGGCCGGCAACACCCTTGTCACGTACCGGCGTTCGGACTCCAGGCCCTTGCCCGCGCCGACGCTGCGGGACACCAGGGCCTTGGACAGGCCCTCCGCGTAGGCACGGGTGCGGAAGTACCCGAAGCGCTCGCGCGCCGCGGGCACCCGGTGGTGGATCACCGCGCGGTCGTCGATGAGCAGGACCGCGTCCGGCCTGGCCCGGGTGAGCCGGATGCACAGCTCCGTCTCCTCGCAGCCCAGCGGCCGCCGGTCGCCGTCCCGGCCGATGCCGGTGGCGAAGCCGCCCGCCGCGTCGAACGCGGTACGGCGGAAGGAGGCGTTGCCGCCGAGGACGTTGCGCACCCGGACCCGGCCCGGCGGCAGGCCCCGGTAGGTGCAGCCCACCACCCAGTCGAACTCCTCCGGGAACCAGGCGGGCCGGCGCCCCGACGCCCAGATCGGCACCGTACGGCCGCCGACCGCGAGCACGCGCGGGTCGGCGTACCCCTCGGTGAAGCGGCGCAGCCAGTCCCGCTCGGCCACGGCGTCGTCGTCGAGGAAGGCGACGACCTCGCCGTGCGAGGCGGCGATGCCGGTGTTGCGGCCCGCGGACAGTCCGCGGGGTCCGGCGTTGGCGAGGACGCGCACTGCGCCGATCTCCTTGTACTCCTCGCTCAGACGGTCCAGGAGCGCCGCGTTGTGGTCGACGACCAGCAGGGTCTCCCGGGCCGGACGGGACTGCGCGCACACGGAGGCGACCGCCGCGAGGATGTCCTCCCAGCGGTCCTCCGTGTAGACGCAGATCACGACGGAGATGTCGGGATCGCTCAAGACACCTCTCCCCGGACCGAGTCGAGCATCGGGGAGTGGTGGCTCCGGCGGCGCAGTTCCCGCCGGTTGGAGCGCTCGCCGAGGATCACCCTGAGCACCCGCAGTCCGTCCCGGACGGCGCGCAGATTGCTCGTGCCGTGGATGCGGAGGTACTCGTGGCTGGGGATCTCCTGCACCTTCAGCCCCGCCTTGACCACCCGGATGTTCATCAGGGTCTCGACCTCGAAGCCCGTGCAGTCGAGGTCGATCTTGTCGAGGCAGTGCCGCCAGAACGCGTTGTAGCCGTAGCACAGATCGGTGTAGCGGGCGCCGAACTTGCGGTTGACGACCGTGCACAGCGCCCAGTTGCCGAGCTTTCGGACGAAGGTCATGTCGTCGGTGCCGCCGCCGTTGGCGAAGCGTGAGCCCTTGGCGAAGTCCGCGCCCGAGACGAGGGCGGAGACGTACGACACGATCTCGTTGCCGTCGGCCGAGCCGTCCGCGTCGACCATCACGATGATGTCGCCGGTGCACGCCTCGAAGCCGGTGATCAGGGCATCCCCCTTGCCCCTGCCGTCCTGCGCGACGACCCGGACCCCGGGCCATAAGTCGCGGGCGACCTCTACGGTGCCGTCGGTGGAGTTGCCGTCCACCAGGACCACTTCGTGGATCCAGTCCGGCAGGGTCTTGAAGACGTACGGCAGGTTCTCCGCCTCGTTCATGGCGGGTATGACCACGCTCACCGGTGGCGCGATGGCCAAGTAGGAGGAGACCGGCCGGTAATGGCCGGCTGTCGTCGGATCCTGGCCCGATGCGGGCGGGCGCAGAACTGAGCTCATGGGTCTGGTCCCTCTCGTCCGGTGGACCGCCCGCCCCTGGGCGGCCCGGCTGTGTGTCCGGTTCGAAAGGGGGGTTTCTCCCCCACGGCACGGCACGATCACTCTCCGTGCACGTGGATGAGCAGGCAAAGCTGACCGGTCCGCCGTGGTACGACGGCCGGTTGCGCGGCACGGCTCGGCGACAACTGCGCTCACCGAGCACGGCACCCCCCTACCGCGCCCCGCCCCGGTACGCCGTGGCCCTTGGTCCCTCCCCTTGGAGCCGTGTGCCGACGGACCGATGCGGGTGAGTTGTACGACGGTATTGACGATTGAACCTGTATGGCAAGACCTGGAACGAGGGCTCACCTTTTTGTTGGTTTGGCCGTTACATGCGCTGTGCGGTGTTGCTCACCGATTCGAACGCACCTGCCCCAGGCGCTTGAGCAGCCGGTCGGCCGGTTCGAAGAGCTGCGGACGGGCCAGCACCGCGTTGCGCAGCGCCCGGACCGGGGCGCGGTGCGCCCGGTGCCCGAGCGCCATCGGATGACGCCTGGTCACCCACCCTTCGGACACGGTGAGTTCGCGTGTCTTCAGGGAGTCCTTGTACTCCTTGTGCCCGCGGCCGAGATCCAGGTACGCGATGCCGTCGGCGGCGGCCGCCTCGGCCATCCGCAGATGCATGATCAGGCCCGGGGAGTACTTCGCGTACGCCGGGTCGTACGCCGGGAACCAGCAGGCGAGGACGCGTTCGCTACGCAGTCCGAAGTGCGCGGCGACCGGTCGGTCGTCCGCGTACAGCACCGACAGGATGCCTCCGGACGGCTCGTGGCGGGTGTGGAACAGCTGCTGCACCAGCCCGGTGATCCACGGGTGCGCGAAGCGGTCGCTGCGGCCGGTGCGCCGGTACTGCGCGGACTTCCACGCCATCAGCGTCTGGAGGGCGGCCGGGTCGCGTTCGTCGTGGACGTAGCGCACGCCCCGCGTGTCCCGGCCGAGCCTGCGCTCCTTGGCGAGCGTGGTCCGGGTGAACTTGGGCGACCGGGCGCGCAGTTCGCCCAGATAGCTCTCGTAGCCCCGGTCGAGGTCCATGACCGGGGACGGGAAGGCGCCGGAGGCCCCCGCCTCGAACGGCTCCTGGCCCTGCACCAGATGGTCGAACTCCCACAGGGAGAGCCCGCAGGCCCGTAACAGCGCGCGGGCGTCCCAGGTGAACCCGGGCCGGTGCACGAGTCCCTGGGCGTCGGAGACGCCGAGGCCGACGGCTCTGCCGACCCCGGCGGCGGATCTCTGGAACGGGAAGTACGCGGCCGGCTCCCCGTCCTGGCGGACGACCGCGATCCGCACGCCTCGTCTGACCCGGCCCATCGCGAGCGTGAACTCCGGTGACAGGAAGGGGTTCGCGAGGCCGGGTGCGTCGTGCAGATGGGCCTTGGACTGCATCGCCGTCCATGCCGCCCGGTCGGCCGCGGTCAGTTCGCCGGGGCGGTACACGCTGATGTCCATGTCAGGAACCCTGTCTCCCCGTCGTGCGGCCTCGGCGTCGGCCCACCACGACCAGCAGCAGGGCGAGGGCGCTGAGCACGGTCACCGCCGTGATCCCGCCGGGCACCGACCAGCGGTGCACGGCCAGCATGGCCTGGGCCACCAGCATGTCGAGGACGACCGCGCCCGCGACCGAGGCGAGCAGGCGGGCGAACGGATCCAGTCCGCGCAGCGCGGCGGCGACGGCGGCCGCCGGGGCCGCGAGCAGGAAGAAGAGCACGAACGGGCCGCGCAGGGAGGAGCCGGAGTCGGTGAGCGCGAGCAGTGCGCCGATCGCCCCGACCGCCGTGGCGGCTCCCGCGAGCAGCGGCGACAGGTCCCGGCCCGGTCCCGGCCCCGCGCGCTCGGCACCCTCCGCGGGCGCCGTCGAAGTCCGGTTGCCTGTGGTCTGGATGTTCTGCATGTTCTGCATGTTCTGGATGTTCCGCATGGGCGACTTTGCCCCCCGAAGTGCCGGATGCCGGGCTTCAATGTCGCGCAGCCCGAAGGTGGCCGTCAAGATGCGGAAGTTCGTCGTGGTTCTGATCCGCCGCTGAACAGCGGGTGCGCTCCGGGTGCGCTCGGGGCGCGAGTTGTGGCGGAGGGCAACAATCTTGGCATGGACACTTCCTGTCAACACGCGTAGTTGCTACGTAAGTCGAGGCAGAGATCCTGCTAAAGGGAGGTTCCATGAGACGTTCCCGAATCGCGGCTTTCGTCAGTTCACTCCTCCTCGCCGGCGGCATCGCCCTCACCGGGAGCGGTGTGGCGCAGGCCTCGTCGACGGCCGCGGCCACCGGCTATGTGGCCCTCGGTGACTCCTACTCCTCCGGAGTGGGTTCCGGCAGCTACATCAGCTCCAGCGGCGACTGCGACCGCAGCACCAAGGCGTACCCCTACCTCTGGAACGCCGCCCACGCACCGTCCTCGTTCACCTTCGCCGCCTGCTCGGGCGCCCGAACGGATGACGTTCTGGCCAGTCAGCTCGGCGGGCTCAACTCCTCCACCGGCCTGGTCTCCATCACCATCGGCGGCAACGACGCCGGGTTCGCCGACGTGATGACGACCTGTGTCCTGTCGTCCGACAGCGGCTGCATCTCCCGCATCAACACCGCCAAGGCGTACGTCGACTCGACGCTGCCCGGCAAACTCGACGCCGTCTACACGGCGATCAGCGCCAACGCCCCCAACGCCCGCGTCGTCGTCATCGGTTACCCCCGCTTCTACAAGCTCGGCGCCACCTGTCTCGGCCTCTCCGACACCAAGCGCGCCGCGATCAACGGCGCGGCCGACTACCTCGACACCGCCGTCGCCGCGCGGGCCGCCGCCCACGGCTTCACCTTCGGCGACGTCCGCTCCACGTTCACCGGCCACGAGCTCTGCTCCGGCAGCGCCTGGCTGCACAGCCTCAACTGGCTCGACATCGGCGAGTCCTACCACCCGACCGCCGCCGGGCAGTCGGGCGGCTATCTCCCGGTGCTCACGAACGCGGCCTGAACCCTCACGGAGTGACGGAAGGCGAGGAGGAGACCTCGTCCGACGGGGTCTCCTTCACGCAGGTCACCGTGAACGGCACCGGTTCGGACGTCCGGTGCACCGGGTCGCGCACCTCCACGCTGATCTCGTTCGAGAACGTGCCGCTCTCCGAGTACGTCGTCACGATCACCCGGTCCTGCCGCGACCGCGCGCCGCCCTCGGGGAACGACAGCGTCTTCCAGCTCGTGTCCGAGATCCTTCCGTTCTTCGACACCCACCGGTAGTCGACCTCGGCCGGCAGCCGGCCCACCGTGAACGTCGCCGTGAACGTCGGCGCGTCGGCGTCCGACGGCGGACAACTGCCGGTGTAGTCGGTGTGCTTGCCCGTCAGGGTGATGTCGACGGTCTGCGGCGGGGTGGCGGACGTGGGCGCGCTGCTGCTGGGGGTCGCCGAGGGGGTTGGTCGGCCGGCCGACGTGGTCGGCGCGCTCGTACCGGGCGTGAGCCCGCCGCTCGCGGTGGTGGCGCCCCCACCGCCCCCGTTCCCGTCCTTGCCGTGCTTCAGCAGCACATACGTCAGCCCCCCGACGGCCAGCGCGAGGGCGAGCACCCCCGCGGCCAGCACCACGACGGCGCGGCGGTCGCGGTCCGGGCGTCGTTCGTCCGGCGGCGCGAGGGGCGTGGCGGGTGTGGTGCGCGCGCCGGCCGCGGGGCCGGGCCACGGCGGCGTCGACGGCTCCTGCCGGGACGACATCGGGCGGGTGGGCGCCGTGGGATAGGGCACCGCCCGCACGGTGCCCGCGCTCGGCGCGCCGCCGGCCCCGACGACCCGCAGCTCCCGCTCGGCCTGCTGGGCGGTCAGCCGCTCGGCGGGGTCCTTGCGCAGCAGCCCCTCGATGACGGGCGCGAGCGGTCCGGCCCGGTGCGGCGGCGGGAGCTCGTCCTCCACGATCGCGCGCAGCGTGCTCAGCGGAGTGGCCTGACGGAAGGGGGAGCTGCCCTCGACCCCCGCGTACAGCAGCACGCCGAGCGACCACAGGTCCGACTCGGGTCCCGGGGTGCGACCCAGCGCCCGCTCGGGCGGCAGGAACTCGGGCGAGCCGATGACCTCGCCGGTCATGGTCAGCGCCGAGCTGCCCTCGACCCTGGCGATGCCGAAGTCGGTGAGCACCACCCGGCCGTCGTTCGACAGCAGGACATTGGCCGGTTTCACGTCCCGGTGCAGCACCCCCGCCTCGTGCGCGGCCCGCAGCGCGGCCAGCACCTCGACACCGATCTGCGCGGTGCGCTGCGGGGTCAGCGGGCCCTCGGTCTCCAGGAGTTCGGCCAGCGAGATGCCTCGGACCAGCTCCATGACGATCCAGGGGCGGCCGTCCTCGGTGGCCACGTCGTACACCGTCACCACGTTGCGGTGCGAGATCCGGGCGGCCGCCCACGCCTCGCGCTCCAGCCGGGCGTACATCCGCTCCACGTCCGACGTCGGCAGACCGGCCGGCGCCCGCACCTCCTTGACGGCGACCTCGCGGTTCAACAGCTCGTCGCGGGCCCGCCACACGGTCCCCATGCCGCCCTCGCCGAGCGGCGACAGCAAGCGGTAGCGGCCCGCGACCAGACGTTCAGCGCCCTGTTCCCCGGACACCGGCATCCCCCTCCGCAGCCTGGCGGACATCTTCCCCAAAATAACTCAACCGATAACGGATGCCGCCCCCTTGAGCACCAGTCCCGCCCCGAGGACCACGACGACCAGGGCCGACCACAGGGGGGTGGTGCGGCGGACCGCGGTGACGACCGGGTGGGTCGTCCAGCGGGGGCCTTCGTCCAGTACCCGGGTCATACGGCTACCCAGCCGTACGACGGCGAACCCGGCCGCGGTCAGAGTGAGCGCGAGTCCGACGCCGTACGCGACGACCAGCAGCAGCCCGAACCAGGCCTGGCCCAGCGCGGCGGCGCCCACGAGCACGACGACGGCCGAGGGACTGGGCACGAGCCCGCCGGCGAAACCGAGCAGGATCGTGCCGCGGAGGGTGGGGGCTGTGG
>NZ_VJZD01000082.1 GCF_009377175.1 Streptomyces adustus | reverse complement strand
GACGGGGGCTGTGCGGGGTCCGGGAAGGGTTCGGGCGGGTGCACCGGGTCCGGATACGGCTCCGGATGCTGCGGGTCCGGGCCCGGCGTCGGTCCTGGCGGGACCGGATCGGGCTGCGAGGCGGGCTGGGTCATGACGTCCTCCGGCCAGTCGGTGAACCTAGGCTCTGGACTACTCCCCGCGTACCCGGTGCCCGCACCACCACTCACCCGCGGGCCCCGGCACGGCAGCCCGGCGTGCGCCCCCGACGCAGCGGACGCCCCCGAGCTCACGCCCCGTGCGACGCCTGCGCACCGGCCGTCAGACCGGGCCGGGGACTCGACAGCAGCGGAACCCGGGTGGTGACGAGGTCCACGGCCGCCGCCATCGAGGCCTGGGCCAGGACGATCGCGTCGGCGTCGACGTCGGCGACCGCGTCGGCCGCGGCCGCCACCAGACGGACGTACCCATCGGTGTCGCCCGCCTCGAAACGCTCCCAGGCGCCGTCGACCAGCACGGTGCGGACCGCGACGGGCCGGGCGGCCCGTCGCGCCTCCTCCTCGATCAGCTCGACCGTCGGGGCCAGGGTGCTCTCCAGGGCCGCGAGGACGACGACACGCTCCCCCGCCGCCACCGCGGCCGCCGCCATCGGGCGGTCGACGCGCAGGACCGGGACCCCGGCCTCGGCGCCGTACGCCTCAGCGACGGCGCCGATGGTCGAACAGGTGCACAGCACAGCCCGCGCGCCGCCGGCCACGGCACGGTCGACGGCGGCACGTACGTCCGCCGCCACGGTGTGCGGGCCCGTGGCGCGGGCCCGCTCCAGCAGCCCCTCGTCGACGAAGTGCCTTAGCTCCAGGCCCGGATGTGCCTCGTCGCGCAGGGCGTCGAAGACCGGGACATGGACGGGCGAGGTGTGCAGGAGCGCGAGCACGAGCGGTTCAGAACCTTCCGGGGTGCGCGATCAGCCAGTCCTTGGCCGCCCGCAGCAGCTCCGGGGCGGCCGCCGGGGCCTCGTCCGGGTGGCGTTCGGCCCACTTGACGACGTACGGGCACAGCGGGGCCACCGAGATGCCCTCGCGGGCGGCGATGACGTACAGCTCGCGCGCCAGCGAGCCCGCGATGCCCTTGCCCTCGTGGGCCGGTTCGACGATCGTGTGCACCGGCACCAGGGCCCGCGCGGGGGCCTCCAGCACGAAGTACTCGATACGGCCGGCCACTTCGCCGTCGGCGGCCAGCGCCTCCAGGCGCCCGCCCGTCCGGTCGTCACGGATCGTGATGTCACTCATGGGTTCCCCCTCCAAGTACGGCTCGAATGTACGGCTCGGAATACGGTCGGATTCTCCGGCGTCCCCGCGGTCAGACTCCGACCGCCTGCGGGCTGCGCTCCTGGTCCGAGCCCGGCACCGGCTGCGACGGGTCGGCACCCAGCGCCACGATCCGGTTGTCGCCGTCCACGTGCACGACCCGCGGACGCAGGGTGCGGGCCTCGGCGTCGGTGACCTGTGCGTAACTGATGAGGATCACCAGGTCGCCGGGGTGCACCAGATGGGCCGCGGCCCCGTTGATCCCGATCACCCCGGACCCGCGCTCCCCCTCGATGACGTACGTCTCCAGGCGGGCGCCGTTGGTGATGTCGACGATGTGGACCAGCTCACCGGGCAGCAGATCGGCCGCGTCCAGAAGATCGGCGTCGATGGTCACGGATCCCACGTAGTGCAGGTCGGCCTGCGTGACGGTGGCTCGGTGGATCTTGGACTTGAACATGGTTCGCAACACGTGAGCGCTCCCGGTATTCGGCTCCCTGCCTGCTGTTGCAGGTCAAGGGCGTTTTTCACTTTACAACGGCAGACCTCGCACTGATTTTCCGCCTGCTGTTCAGGTACCGACGCCGACCGATCGCTGGGATTCCTGACGCAGTGCCAGGCAGACGTGGAGGCGTCCAGGTGCATCCACTCCGCCCTTGAGGGCAACAGGCGGATCCAGACTACGGAACAGCGCTCCGGAGCACATTGAGAGCCCCGTCACGCGGGGATGCCGTGATGTAGGCACAGGGTGACGCCTGCTGGGCATCGAGTTCTGGCTGCCCAATGACGCGTCATCCGCATTCCCTCTCCGCCCTCGTCGGTGGAGCGCGGCTCGTCCGCCCGCGATCTGCTGTGTTTTGCGCGACTTTCTTCCCTGGGCCCGAGGTAGCGTCAGGCGCACGAAGGGCGAGAGGAGGTTCCCTCCGCCACAAACCGTGGGTCCGGCCGGATCGATCGGAGGTGTGGTCGTGTCGGTCGACATGAGCATCGTGGACGAAGCGAAGTTGAACGAGCTGCTCGGGAAGGTCCTGACCGATCTGGGCGCGGTCGCGGCGGCACCCCTAACCCTGCTCGGGGAGAGGCTCGGGCTCTTCCAGGCCCTCGTGGACGGCGAAGCCGTCACCCCGGGGCAGCTCGCGGAGCGCACCCGGACCACCGAGCGCAACGTCCGCGAATGGCTGGCCGCGATGGCCGCCGGCGGATACCTGACCTACGAGGGCGATGACCGCTTCCGTATGTCACCGGAACAGCGTGCGGTCTTCGCCGACGAGAACAGTCCGGTCTTCGCGCTGGGCGGGTACCAGTCGTTCCTGTCCTGCGGCTCGGCCGAGGAACGGGACAGGCTGGAGCGCGCCTTCCGGGACGGCCACGGCGTCGGCTGGCACGAACACCACCCGGACTTGTTCGCGGGGACGGCCCGCTTCTTCCGTCCCAGCTACGCCGCACACCTGGTGGACGAGTGGCTGCCGGCGCTGACCGGCGTGGTGGAGAAGCTGCGCACCGGCGGCAGGGCGGCCGACGTGGGCTGTGGACTGGGCCACTCCACCGTGATGATCGGCAAGGCGTTCCCTGGCGCACCGGTGACCGGCTTCGACAATCACGGACCCTCCGTCGACGCGGCCCGGGAGCTGGCGGCGGAGAGCGGTGTCAGCGGCCGGGTCTCGTTCGAAACGGCCGGCGCCAAGGACTTCGCCGGCGGGCCGTACGACCTGATCGCGTTCTTCGACTGCCTGCACGACATGGGTGACCCGGTCGGCGCCTTGGCGCACAGCAGAGAGCAGCTGGCCGAGGGCGGCAGCATCATGCTCGTGGAGCCGTTTGCGGGTGACCGGCTGGAGGAGAACCTCACACCGCTCGGCCGCGCGTACTACAGCGCCTCGACCCTGATCTGCACGCCGGTCTCGCAGTCCCAGGAGGCCGGCCGCGCTTTGGGCGCCCAGGCGGGCGAGGAGCGCACCCGTCAGGTCGCATCGGAGGCCGGCCTGGCCCGTTTCCGCCGGGCGGTGCAAACCCCGTTCAACATCGTCTACGAGGCCCGCGTCTGACCACGGAACGCCGGTGGCCCGCTCACGTCGAGTGTCGTCGGCTTCTGACGCGATCGAGTGGAGTCGGGCCCTGGCCGGCCGGTCAGGGCCGGTGCAGTCGGCGGGCTTCGGTCCACTCGTCGTTGCGCTCGGCCAGGACAGCGCCGACCACTTGTCGAGTTTCCAGACGCCCCGTCAGGCGATCGCCGGAGGACTTCACCCCCTCACACGAACCCCACCGCAGCACCGGGGAGTGCCTTCGTGCAGCGGGTCGGCTGCTCGCGCAGTCGCTCCCGCACCGCTCCCGCACCGCTCCCGGGAAAGGCGAGGGCGTCGGCCTCGGCCTCAGCAGACCGGGTGGCCGACGTCCGCCTAGGCCCTGTCTGACAATTCCCGTCGTCCGCCCGGAGGGCGGGCCCCGCGGCGTCAGGTGCGTGCTCTCGGTGTGCCGGGCCTCGGCCCTCGTACTGGATGTACTCGGGTCGGGGCCCGGTGCGGCGAGAGGGCGTGCATGGCGTCGCGGGGCAGGCGGGAATTGTCAGACAGGGCCTAGGCCGACAGGCCGCCGGCGGCCACGACGAATCGCCCCGTCGGGATGGTCCTCGACGGGGCTCCGCCGCAGCGCTCGCTATCACGCCGCTGTCGCCAACCGTGCGGCCCCTCCCGGACATGAAGGCCATGACCTGTGGTTCGTGCCAAAGACGGCCGTGGTCCCAGACCACGTGCGCCCTCGAAGAGAGTGAGGCTCGGCCCGGGGAGGCGCGAGCTTCACCTTGTCGGTCCTTGACGACGGGCACCGACCCCTGGGCTGCCCACCGCGGAAGGCGGAAGGACCGCTCACAGCCGGGGGCGTTCCGAGGGGGCCGCACGGCGCGGTCCAGCGGCCGGTCGGCGCGCATGGGCGCCGATACTCTCACGGAACGAAGCACGTTATGCCCCGTTAAGATGATTTTTGTGATCAGGACACGACGACGCCGGCACCACCGCCCTTCATCCGATGCCCCACGCGAGATCGTCCTGCTGTCCCCCGTGATTCTCACCGTCCTCATCACTGGCTTGGCCTTCGCCACTCCCAGGGAGATCGCCTTCAGCCGTCTCCTGCCTGCCGCACCCGCCCTGGCCGCTGCGGTGTGGCCCGTGCTCCCGACGATCGCGCTGGGGGCGTTCTGCCTGCTGTCCATGATCGGGCTCAGCCTCGTGTACTCCGATCTCGGAACGCCCTACACGGCGGCTGCGATCGTCGCGGTCACTTTGGCGGCCGCATATGCGAGTCATCTTCGACTCCAGCGAGAGGAGACGCTCTTCCAGGTCCGGCTCGTCGCCGACGCAGCGCAGCAGGTGTTGCTGCGCCCGCTGCCGCACCGTGTCCAAGGCCTCGATGTCGAGTCGCTGTATCTGGCGGCCCAGGAGCAGGCCCGGATCGGAGGCGACTTCTACGAGGTGGCCGACACGCCGTACGGGGTTCGGCTGCTCATCGGTGACGTGCGCGGCAAAGGGCTGCCGGCCGTGGGAGCTGCCGCGGCGGTGATCAACTGCTTCAGGGAGAACGCGTACGACCAGCCCGACCTGAGGGGCGTCATCCATCGGCTGGAGACGAGCATAGGGCGCTACAGCATCGCGACCCTCGACCCGGATCAGCCTGAGCACTTCGCCACTGCTCTGATCGCCGAGATCCCCAGTGGCGGCGGACATGTCAAAATCCTCAATTGTGGACATCCTCCGCCACTGGTGATGCGCAACGGCGAGATCCGCGTCCTTGAGCCCACCGTCCCCTCACCGCCCCTCAACCTCGCGACGCTCCTCGGGGACGACTACAACGTCGACACCGTCGCCTTCGCCTCCGGCGACCAGATGCTGCTCTACACCGACGGCGTGACGGAGACCCGGGACCGGGCCGGCACGTTCTTCCCGCTACCGGAGTGGATGCGGCAGCTCGGCCCGGCGACGCCCCGTGAGCTGCTGTACCGGCTTCACCGAGACCTACTCCATTACAGCGGCGGAAGGCTCGATGACGACATCGCGGCCGTCGCCGTCCGCTGTAGGCGCCCCGGGACTCCAGAGCGCTCCGCGTAGATGGCTGGAAGCCGTGTTACGGCTGTGTCTGCTCCCAGTGAGCAGGCGACCGCGCTAGCGATGCGGCGCACCCTGCGCGGCGACAGGCTCCTGGCCCCTGCCGAGTCGCGCATACGATGCCGCCGACCGCGAGCCGGCCCGCGCCTTCAAGGACGCAATCACCACGGGGTCGGCCGGGGACGAGGGCGCACGGCTCGCCGCGCAGCACCGCCGCAGCCCGGGCGGTCAGCAGCCCACGCACGCCTGCCGCGCCGCCGGGCATCTGCTCTCGACGCCCTGCTCCCGCTCAGCTCGTTCCTTCGTGCACCGACGCCGTCTGCTGCTGCGACGCGGCAGCCGCGCGACGGATTTCATCAGCGTCGCCTTGCCCACAGTGGTGTTGTCAAGGGTGTATGGAGGCATTCTCCGGACGCCCTCTGAGCCCGGAACCTCATCCGCCCGTCGGACGCTCGCGCAAAGGTCGCGCTTCCCGGATGGACCTGCGCAGTGCGGCCGGTCAGGTGTTCCTCCCCCAGGTCGTCATCGTGGTCCTGCTGGTGTTGGCCGCGGTGGTGGGCATGGTGGCTCCAGGCGGCGAGTGACGCTCTGCAGCAGGGGCGACGGGAGTCGGTCATCGCGGCCCAGTCGTTCGCGAGTGCCCCTGGCGTGGCCGCGGCACTGCAGAGCCGGGACCCCTCAGCGGTGCTCCAGCCGCGGGCCGAGTTGGCGCGCAAGCGCACAGGCATGGATTTTATCGTCGTCATGAGCACGAAGGGGATTCGTTACACGTACCCCTATCCGCGGGAGATCGGGAAGAAGTTCGTCGGCGCCATCGCACCGGCGCTGAAGGGCCGTACCGTCGTCGAGCAGGCCGGTGGGCCGCCTCTGCCCGCGGGCCAGGGGACGGACGTGCAGGCGGTGGTCCCGGTGACCGGCTCGCGCGGCAAGGTGGTCGGCCTGGTCTCCGCCGGAATCACGGTCAAGAACGTGGCGGGACTGTGGCTGCCGCAGCTGCCGATCATCTTGGCCAGCGGCGCGGTCGCGCTGGCGCTGGCCATAACGGGAACGACGCCGGTGTCCCGGCGGCTGCGGCGGCAAACCTACGGCCTGGCTCCGGTGGAGCTGGCGCAGTTGTACGAGCACCACGACGCGGTCCTGCACGCGGTGCGGGAAGGGGTGCTGATCACCGGCGCCCGACGGACGGCTGCTGTTGGCGAACGACGCGGCGACGCGGCTTCTCG
Organism: Streptomyces adustus; assembly: GCF_009377175.1. Classification (GTDB taxonomy): domain Bacteria; phylum Actinomycetota; class Actinomycetes; order Streptomycetales; family Streptomycetaceae; genus Streptomyces; species Streptomyces adustus. The sequence goes on along the minus strand of NZ_VJZD01000082.1, from coordinate 28,892 downwards.
GACTGCCGGCTGACGTGCGGGGGCGCTCGGTGCGGGAGCTGGGACTGTCGGAGCCGGTCATGAGCCTGCTGTCGTCGCGGGAGGAGGTCACCGACGAGGTGCATCGCGCGGGGGACCGACTGCCGGCGGTGAACAAACGGCCGACGTACCCGCAGGGCGACCGGGGAGGCAGCGTGGCGACCCTCCGGGACACCACGGAGGCTTGCCCGCTCGGCCGCCGCAGTCTTCGCCCGTTGGCAGGAGGCCCTCACGGCTTCTCTCGTCCGGCACGGCCTGACCGAGGAACGCAGCCGCCGACTCGGTGCCTTCATGATCGCCGCCATCGAAGGCGCGGTGATCATGTGCCGGGCCGAACGGAGCACCGCCCCGATCGAGGCAGCCGCCGCCGAGATCCACGACCTGCTCCTCCACGCCCTGCGCGACCGCCCCGGTGCCGAATCCGGTCCCCGGCCGTAGCCCGCAGTCGCTTGTCCGATTCAGCTCAGCCCGAAGGAGTCGCCATGCCCTCACTCGACCGTCAGGACAACGTCTTCGTCCTCGATCTGGGAGACGGAGAGAACCGCTTCCACCCCGACTGGCTCACCGCCGTCGGCGCCGCGCTCGACGAGGTGGAGAAGGCGGAAGGCCCTCGCGCCCTGGTCACCGCCGCCACCGGCAAGTTCTACTCCAACGGGCTCGACCTGGACTGGCTGTCCGCCCACACCGACCACCACCAGGACTACGTCGTCACCGTCCACGAGCTGTTCGCGCGGATGCTGTCGCTGCCGGTCATCACGGTGGCCGCGCTGCAGGGGCACACCTTCGCCGCCGGCGCGATGTTCTCCCTCGCTCACGACTTCCGCGTCATGCGCGCCGACCGCGGCTACTGGTGCCTGCCCGAAGCGGACATCAACATCCCCTTCACCCCCGGCATGGCCGCTCTCATCCAATCCCGGCTGGCGCCGCAGACCGCGCACGAGGCCATGATCACCGCCCGCCGCTACGGCGGCGCCGACGCCGCGGCCACCGGCATCGTCGACCAGGCCGTCACCGAGGAAGCCGTGCGCTCCACCGCGATCGAGATCGCCCAGGCACAGGTGAACAAGGCCGGCGACACCCTCGGCACCATCAAGGCCCGCATGTACGCACCAGCCCTGGCCACCCTGCGCGACACCACCAACCCGCTCGGCTGACCAGCACCTCACCGACCGCACCAAGCCGTGCCCTGGGCGCCGTCTCCCGCGGCAGGAGCTGCCCCGACTGCCCACCGCATCAGGGCGTTCACCGCAAACACCATCTCCCGCGACAACACCTGGCGCGAGCGCGACCAACAGGACCTGCCGTGAAGGTCACGTTCCGCGTGGGCCGTCGGCGGCCGAGGCTGCGGGGGGGGCAGCGCGTGGACGATGGCAGCGCGCTGCCCGAGCTGCTGGCGCAGGAACTGGTTTTCGACCGTGGCCTGGTGGAGGGCACCGGGTGGCGCAGCAGGTCACTGCCGCGGGTACAGGTCAGCAAGCCGGACACCGTCCGGCCTGATGCTGATCATTTGCCGACCCGGAGGTGGCGATCAAGGACCTGACCTGCGGAAACGCCCAAGCGCTAGCTCTTGGACTTGAACATGGTGCGAAGCGCGAAGAAACTCCCGAATTGTCTGCTCCCCGCCTGCTTTTGCAGGTCAAGGGCGGCCCACGCCGTACATCGACACGCCTTGGGCTCGAAGCCTTCCAGGAAGATCGTGCGTTGCCGTGACTTGACTTTCCGCCTGCGCATTTCTGCGTCATCCTGCGGCTGCCTCGGTACGGGCAGCCCAGAGCCCCAGCAGTGGGACACCAGCCCCGCACCAAGTGCCGCAGCCAGCAGGAGTCGACCTCGCAGCCATCCGGCAGGGTGTAACGCGAAGGGCCTTCGGCCGAGACGAAGCCGGCGCCGGAAAACGCCCGAGCGGACGGCGAATTCGATCAAGTACCTCTCCAGCAGCAGTAGTTCGACCTGCTGCTGGACCAGTTGACGTAGAACGACAGGCCGCGCGGACTGACCAGGTGGGCGGCGGTTGTGACGCGGATCAGCGGACGTCGACGTAGTCGGAGACCCTGGTGCTGGTGAGGTAGTGGCTTCCGGTCTGGCGGCTGAGGGCGACGGCCCAGGTGCCGTCCTGTTTGGCGGTCACCCTGCCCTTGAGGTGGCCGTTGGAGTCGCTGGCCAGTTCGCAGACGTAGTGGTAGGTGGAGGAGCCGCGGGGCTTGAAGTAGAGGGTGGGGGCGCCCCCGTCGAGCGGCTTCCAGGTGGTGCCCTTCTTGTACTGGAGGGTGCCCGCGAAGCTGATCGACCGGCCCTTGCGGACGGGGTCGGGGGAGGCGTGGAAGCCGGTGATGCGGGTGGCATAGCGGTAGAGGTGCACGGGCTTGGTGGTACTGGTGCCCAGGTCGGGGTTGCCGTTGAAGCGGGCCCGCCAGTAGGCGTCGGTGTCCGGCTTGGCGAGGGTGCGGGCGAACGTCTCCGGGACCAGGGGCTTGTTGTGGCGGATCGGGACCGGAATGGTGGCGGCGTCCTTCCAGCCGCTCTTGCCGTCCTTGGAGTACTGGAGGGTGACGGTGGGCTTGGCGGGCCAGTGGGCGCGTGTGTCCTCGTAGTAGACGTAGCCGTCGGTCGTCAGGGTCCCGTCGTCGTGGAGGGACGCGGTCACGGCGGTGTGGGTGGTGAAGGCGACGTGCAGGCTGAAGGGTTCGGTGGCGGTCTGCTGGAAGGGCATGCCGCCGGTGCCCGCGACGAGTTCGGCGCTCGGAGCGGCGTTGTTCGAGGAGACGTGCAGGGTGTAGTCGCCCCGGCTGTCGGTGGTCGTCTGCCCGGCCACGTATGCGCTGTTCTGGAGGGTGATCGTGGTGTGCGGCAGAGGCTGCCAGCCCGAGGCGGTCTGGATCTCCGCATGGCCGGTGACGGTCCCCGTCGCACCCTGCTCCAGGTTCAGGGTGTGCGTGCCGGCCGAGAAGCGGACCGGTGCCTGCGCGGTGTGCAGGTTCTGCGGGGACACCGGCGGGTGGATCGCGCCAGGGTAGCGGCTGGAGGACTCGGGCACGGTGTACAGCTGGAAGGACGGCTCGGTGGGGACGAAGGCGGCGGTGAAGCGGCCGTCGGCGGCGGTGGTCGCGGTCGTGTGGATGCGCCCGGCGTCGAGGTCGACGGTGACGCCGTCGGCGGGAACCGGGGCGTCGGGGTCGCGGGGGTCGCGGGCGACGACGGTGCCGCTGACGGAGACGTCCTGGTGGAGGTAGTCCGGCACGTCCGGGGTGGTGGTGAGGCCGGTGACCGTGATGACGGTCCGGTAGTGCAGGGTGTGCGGCGAAAGGGCCCCGGTGACGGTGGCGCCGGAGGCGTCCTGCAGATCCACGGTCACCCGGTAGTCGCCGAGTTCGGCCAGGTGCACCGGCGCCCGCCAGACACCGGAGCGGGCGTCCTGCCCCGAGTACTGGGTGAAGTCCTCGGTCGATCCGGCCTCCGGGGCGCCGTCCGGTGCGTCCAGCGGATAGAAGTGGGCGGTGATCCGGGTGAGCGGGCTGTCGGAGTGCGCCGTGACGAAGAGCAGGCCCGGCTCGTACCAGCCGTCGGCGTCGGACAGGACGGGACCGCCGGTGGTGCCGTCGGCGTGGGCCGGGGCGGTTCCCGTGAACAAGGAGGCGGACAGGGCGGTCGCCGTGGCCGCGGCCAGGAAGGTGCTGCGTCTCATGATGGTTCCCAGGGCAGAGGTGGGTGCGTGGGCGGAGCCGGACTCCGAATCCGGAGCCGGATTGCGGATCCGGGTAGGCGCCGCCCGCGCCCGGAGACGTCCGGGTGCGGGCGGCGCTACGGGTGACCGTCAGGTGTCAGTCGAGCTGGGCGACCTTGGGCAGGTCACCGGCGGACGCGGCGTCGGCCGGGGGAAGGGCGTAGGGATAGACGCGTACGTCGCTGATCGCGCCGTTGGTGTATTCGCCGTAGGTCCCTGAGGAGAGCTTCCGGCCCAGCTGCAACGGGCCGGTGGCGTTCCACGGGGCGTAGGTCCAATCGTTGGTGGCGGCGAGTTTGCCGTCGACGTAGAGACGGATCTCCTTGGCGGTGGCGTCGTACATGCCGACGAGATGGGTCCACCGGCCCGCGACCGGCTTGCCGCCGTAGGTCGCGCGCCACACGGCGCCGCTCGCGTCGGTGCTGTGCCTGCCGAAGGCCCAGGACTTGGCACCGTAGGAGTAGTACAGCTGGAATCCGTTGTTGGTGGTGCCGTTCTGGGACAGGAAGGTGCTGTTGGCGGTGCCCAGTGAGGTGAGCTTGACCCACGCGGAGACGGTGAAGCTCTTGGAGGTGTCCACGGCCGGACCGGTCGTACTGGCGTAGCCGGTGGTGCCGTTGAGGGTTACGGCATTGCCGCGGGTGGTGTCGTTGGTCCAGGAGTAGCCTCCGGACAGGCCGGCGGTGAGGGTCCCGTTGCTGTCCGCGGTCGTGGCGCCGCTGCCTTCGGCCAGCTTCCACCAGTGGGTGGCGGTGTCGGTGACCGATCCAAGTGAGACGGCCGGGGCGAAGTCGTAGGTCGGCGGGGAGGTGAGGACCAGGCTCTGGCGGTAGTTGTACTCGAGGAGCTGGCCGTAGGCGTCGACGGCGTACAGGTCCGGCATGCCGTCCGGGGCGCCGGGGTTCGTGGAGGTGCTGCGGACCGGGCTGTTGACGTCGCCGGGAGAGGCGACGACCGGGTAGGCGGTCGGCGACAGGGTGAGCCCGAGGCTGGTGTGCGTGCCCGGGTGGAGCAGGTCTGGGACCAGCGTGGTCGGGTCGACGTTGATCGGGTAGCTGTACAGCTGGCCGGTCGTGTTGTCGCGGGACCACAGGACGGGCTTGCCCTTGAAGGTGCCCGCGGCGATCAGGCTCTGGCCGGTCCAGTCGCCGTCACCGAGCAGGAGCGGGTTCTTGAGGTGGTAGCCGCCGTCGGACTGGTAGATCCAGAGTTCCTTGTTCTCGACGGTGATGACGGCGGGGTAGTCGTCGGTGTTGCCGAAGACGTTGCCCGGCGTGATGAGCTGGCTGACGTTCCAGCTCGTGCTGTTGTAGTCGGTGGTGCGGCAGCGGGTGTCGTCGGCGACGACGTCGGAGGCCGCGCAGGCGTCCTTGACGACGTGGTCGAAGCGCTTGTCGACGAAACCGCCGAGGGTGGACCAGGGGCTGCGGGGGACGGAGGCGTCGTCGACCGGGTCCAGGTCGTTCTTGACGATGTAGAGGTTGTGGCTGGTCCTGTTGTACGCCCACAGGTCGTCGCCACTCGCGCCGTGCAGGTTGCCGCGGTGGGCGATGAGGTAGTTGTTCCAGCCCGTGCCGTCGGGAGAGTCCTCCTTGGTGGAGACCGTGACGGGGCCGGTGACGGCGGGCGGGGTGCCGGTGACCGGGTCGCTGTGGACGGGGGCGGTGTTCTGGCCCGGGTCCTGGTTGCCGGGGATCAGGTCGAGGTCGCCGGTCTTGGTGGTGGCAAGCAGGTCGGGCACGCCGTCGCCGGAGATGTCGCCCGGCTTGATGGGGGTGGCGGGGTTCCAGGGGACCGTGAAGGTGTAACCGGCGGGGCTGGTCGAGATGTTGCCCGCCTTGTCGACCGCGGCGACGTACAGGGTGTGCACGCCCCAGTCCTGGATCGGGACGGGGACGGTGGCGGTGGAGCGGCCCTCGCTGTCGGTGCCGGAGACCGCGGCTGTGGTGCCGTCGGCCTCGGTGGGCGGGCTGTCGAGCTGCCAGAGGAAGGACTTCATGCCGCTGGAATTGCAGGGGCCGGGGACGCAGGTGTCGTCGCCGGCGGCGGCGTCGGTGCCGGTCACGGTGAAGTCGGTGGTCTTGCCGGGGCCGGCGTAGACGGGGTCGCCCTCGCGCGCCGTTCCGACCGGCGGGAAGGCCGCGTTGCCGGAGATGTCCGGGGTGGGCGGTGCCGTGAAGTCGGTGGTGAACCAGCAATGGTCGGACTTGCCGGAGGTCAGGCCCTGGGCCGAGTCGTCCTCGGCGTAGACGTCCCAGCCGTACTGGTGGCCGTCCTTCAGGGTGGCGCCGATCTTCATCGGCGCGTCCGAACCGGACGCCAGCCAGCCGCTGTCGGGACTGGAGACGGAGGCCCCGCTGCCGTCGCCGTCCGGGTCGACGCTGCGGTCCCAGACGTAGTAGTGCGCCTTGACGTTCTCGCCCGACATCTGGCTGGTGACGGTGGAGTGCAGGGTGATGTTGCTGCCGGCGTCGGAGTAGGTGGTGGCGCCGATCCAGCCGGCTCCGCTGGTGGTGCAGGGGGCGGAGGCGCCGGCGGCGGCAGGGGTGAAGTGCAGATCGGTGGGGATGCCCGGCGGGATGTCGAACTTGGTGGTGAGGGTCAGCGTGGTCGACAGGCGCAGGTAGTCGTCGTTGCCGGAGGTCTCCGACTCGTTGCCGTACAGACCGATGGTCCAGGTGTTGGCGCCGTCGCCGAAGGTGCCGTCGGCGTCGTATCCGTTGCCGTCCTCGTCGGCGATCTTCTGTGCCTGGGCCTTCACGTGGAAGGTGGCGGTGCTGTTGCTGCACGAGCTGCCGGAGTTGGCGCCGCTGGGCACGGTGTCGGTCACCGGCGGGAATGCGGTGTCGTGGACGCCGGGACGCGACAGCCAGTCGGTGCTCGCGCTGATGGCGTTGGTGGTGTGCAGCGTAAGGGGCTGGTTCTGGCTGCAGTTGTAGCTCGCCGCGAAGGTGGTGGAGATCTTCACGTAGGCGTCGTCGACGACGAACGAGGAGTGCAGTCCGCTGGTGTTGATCGCCCAGTACGAGCGCTCCACGCCGACTCCGCAGGCGCCGCCCCAGCGTTGGTAGCCCGCGCCCTGGCCGTTGGTCTGCGCCTTGTCGTACTGCGGGGAGTTGTCGCAGGTCGAGCTGGAGTAGATCTCGGTGTAGTGGCTGGCGGTGGAGGCGACCGGGTTGGTGTAGGGGTCGATGTACACCGGGTAGACGGTGTCCGGGCTGCTGAGCATGCCCGCGTCGGGGGTCAGCGTCACTGCCTTGCTCGTGGCGGTCATGGCGACCGGCTCGGTGGTGGCCTCCGGGCCGGGGCCGTCCACTGAGGACGTCACGTCTGCGGCCGGTCCGCCGAGCTTGGCGGGGGTGGTGGCGGAGTCCCACATCAGCGGCTGGGGGCTGGTGTAGGCCAGGTCGCCGTCGACGGCGGTGGCCTGCATGGTGTCGGCGTCGGTGGTGGCCAGCGTGAGGTCGTGGGCGTCGACCCCGAGCTGGAGCTTACGAAGCCGCGGGTCGGCGGCCGCGGCCGCGTCGTGGACGACCAGGACGTCGCTGAAGCCGCCCTGGTCGGTGACGGACACCGACAGGTCGACTCCGGGCAGCACCGAGGGGTACACCGCGGTGTCGCCGCTGACGGTCGGCGCGGGCAGCGTGAACGGCAGGGTCAGGGCCATGCTGGGTCCGTCGGCGTGGGTGAGTTCGACCAGCGGGCCGTCACCCCCGCCCGAGAGCGTCACGGCGTTCGGTGTGACCTCGGGTGCGAAACCGCCGTGGCCGTCGGACGTCAGGGTGGAGTCGACCGGGGTCCACTTGCCGTCCTTGTAGACCCGGGTGGGCAGTGCGCTGGTCGTGCTGGTGAAGGTGCCGTCGGGCAGCGCCTCGGTGGTGGACACCTCCGTGGTCAGCGCGTCCACCGGGACCGTCTTTCCGGTGGAGACGGCCTCGGCCCGGGCCGCGATCAGCGGGTCGGCGGGGGCGGGCGAGGAGTCGTCGGCGGCGGCCGGGAGCGCCGGAACGGCAGCCGCCAGGCTCAACACGGCGGCGAACAGGGCCAGTCGGCCGGCCGCGGCCGTGCGTCCGCGGCCGATGCGGATCGGTGGTCTCAACACCTGGTGGGCTTCCTTCGGATCGCGGGCAGCGGGTGGGGGAAAGCCCGGGTGCCACAGAGAGCAGGAAAGTGATCAACTGCGGCACAGAAAACTACACAGGCACTGTCATGCACACGCATGGTTTCTTCATGGAAACGGCAAAGGGTCTTGAGTCGCGATCATGACCAAACCTAGCCTCCGGTCGATCACTGACCAGTGATCGGATCGTGTGACAGCCCCTCAAAAGGGCTGTGCTGTGGGGGGATTACACGTGAGTGGCAGACGGCGCTGGTTCGCTGGCACATGGCACCGGAGATTCTTCGGCGGACTGGGGCTGTGGACGGTTCCGCTCGCGCTGTTCGCACTGCTGTTGCCGGTGGCGATCGCCGGCGGGTTCGGCATGCCGGGCTTCCTGGCCGGCCACGACGGCGGCGACGGCTTCGGCCACCACGGCGGCTTCTCGTTCGACGGCAAGGTGTGGCGGCCCAAGAAGCTCCCCGTCACCAAGGCCGTAGGAGCGCATCTCCTCCAGCCGACGGCGAACAAGCACCCCAAGGGCTACAAGGCACTGGGCACTTACCGGTCCCAGACCGCCCACTGGCCCAAGGCCGGCACCGCCGTCGTCGACCTGGGCTCACAGGGGAAGTCGAAGCCGGTCAAGGCGGGTTCGCTGCCCGTGTGGGTGGCACCCGCCGATGCCGGGCACGGCGTCGACTCCGTACGCGTGCAGTCCGCCTCCCACGCCCAGACGCTGCGCACCGGCGCCAACGGCATGCTCCTCGGCATCACCCCCTCCGGCGCCACGTCCGCCAAGGGCCGGGTGAAGGTCGTCATCGACTATTCGGCCATCGCCCGTGCGTACGGCGGCGGTTACGGCTCCCGGCTGCGCCTGGTGCAGCTGCCGGGCTGCGCCCTCACCACTCCGCAGAAGCCGGAGTGCCAGAAGGCCACGCCGCTGAAGTTCACCAACCGGGCGTCCGCGGAGCAGCTGACGGCGACGGTCACCATGGCCCCCACGTCCGCGGCCTCTTCCGAGGAGGACGGCACGGGCGCGGAAACCGGCCCGGCCGACGGTACGAGCGGGTCACAGCCGACGCCGAGCGCCACCGCCTCGCGGTCCGCGGACGGCACGGGCACCGCAACCACGACTCCGGACGCGAGCCCGAGCGCGCCGTCCTCACCGTCCCCCCGGCCCGGCCACGGCACCGCGTCCCCGAAGCCGTCCGCGAGCGCGAACGGCCCGGAGGCGATGTCGGAGCGCACCGCACCGCTGACCGCCGCAGCCGCCGCGGCCACCACGGCGCTCGCCGTGACCTCCGGCGCCTCCGGCTCCCAAGGTGACTACGGCGCAACGGAGTTGTCGGCAGCGGGCAGCTGGCAGGCGTCCGCGACCGGCTCGTTCACCTACTCGTACCCGATCTCCGTACCGTCCACGGTCGGCAGCAACGCACCGACCGTCGGACTGAGTTACGACTCCCAGTCCGTCGACGGTGAGACCACCGCCCGCAACTCCCAGTCCTCCTGGGTCGGAGACGGTTGGAGCTACCAGGTCGGCTCGGTCGAGCGGGCGTACCGCAATTGCGACTCGCTGCTCGACTCCGGCGGCGACAAGATCCTCAAGGGCTCGGGCGACGAGTGCTGGGACGGCGACAACGCCATGCTGTCCTTCGGTTCGCACTCCGGAGTGCTCGTGCCCGACGGGGTGGACTCCGGCGTGCCCGGGGAGATCAAGCAGTGGCGGCTGCAGGGTGACGACGGCACCCTCGTGCAGGAGCTGTCCGGCGCGGACAACGGCCTGCACGACGGCGTCTACTACCGGGTGCTGACCACGGACGGCACCGCGGCCTACTTCGGCGCCGACCACGCCCCGAACGGTCCGGGCAGTGCCGCCATGCCCTCCAACCCGGATGACGCCTCCACGCACTCGGCGTGGGGTGTCCCGGTCCTGCACCCGCGTGCGAGCGACCCCTGTCACGACGACGCCAAGGGCAAGGCGTCCCGGTGCGACAAGCCCGAGGGCTGGCGCTGGAACCTCGACTTCGTGGTCTCCCCGTCCGGCTTCGTGCAGCGCTACGACTACACGACCGAGTCGAACTACTACGACCTGGGAGGCGGCCAGGCGGCCGAGTCGTCCGACCCGGACGACACCGGCACCCTCACCTCGTACACCCGGGGCGGCGCACTGACGCTCGTGTCCTACGGCTACACACTGGCCGACGAGCACGCGGGGCGGACCCCCGCCGCCGAAGTGGACTTCGGGCTGGCCCAGCGCTGCCAGACCAGCGGCGGCTTCACCGACTGCTCTGCCGACAACCTCAAGGACAGCACGGCGACCCACTGGCCGGACGTGCCGTGGGACCTGCACTGCGACTCCACCGACAAGACCAAACTCCCCGACGACGCCACCAGCGTCCCCGACGACGTGTGCATCACGTCGGGGCCCACGTTCTGGACCACCACCCGCCTGGCCTCCATCACCACCAAGGTCCATGTGAAGGCGACCGACCAGCTCACCGCGGTCGACTCCTACAAGCTGGGCCAGGTCTACTCGGACGCGGGCGGCACCGTCGACCCGGTCACCGGCACCACGGTGGACCCGAAGGACGCCGGGATGCTCCAGGCGGTGATGTGGCTGCAGTCCGTCCAGCACACCGGCAAGGACACCTACGGCAACGGCAACGACGACATCACGCTGAACCAGGTGTCCTTCACCGGCACCGAGATCGACAACCGCGTGAACGACGACTCCCCGTCCGCCCCGCCGCTGTACCGGCCCCGCATCTCCAGCATCCAGACCGAGACCGGCGAGTCGATCGCGGTCGAGTACAACTCGGCACCGTGCGCGGGCAAGACGCTCTCCATCTCCCACGCGGACAGCAACACCGAGTCCTGCTACCCCGTCTACTGGACGGTGCCCGGCGCCTCCAAGCCGATCGCGGACTGGTTCAACAAGGTCACCGTCAACAGCGTGGCCGTGTCCGACCTGACCATCGCGGGCCAGTACAAGCCGGACGCCCAGAACAACCCGGCGGGCTCCGAGACCCAGATCTCCCGCTACAGCTACTCGGGTCCCGCCTGGCACCGCGACGACTCCGCCACCACGGACGACCAGTACCGCACCTGGGACCAGTTCCGCGGCTTCCGCACCGTCACCGTCAAGACCGGCCAGGCCCCCGAGCCGGTCACCCAGCAGACCACCACCTATCTGCAGGGCATGGACGGCGACTACAAGGCGGACGGCACCCGCCGATCCGTCACTGTCGACGCCAAGGTCGGCGGCAGCACCGTGCTGAGCGTCACCGACTCCGACCTGATGTCCGGCACCGCGCTGCAGAACGACACCTACACCCAGGCCGGCGGCACCGTCGACGCCGTCAGCATCGACGGTCCGTTCGCTTTCACCGCCACCGCCTCGGCGCATCAGACGCCGTGGACGGACTGGACCCAGGAGGACAACCCCGGCGACACGAAGCCGGCCCTGTCCACGCTGCCCGACCTCACCGCACACCGGCTCAAGTCGAGCAGCAGCCTGAAGTACGAACTCCTCGCCGACGGGACCTGGCGGCACACCAAGTCCGACACCACGTACGACAGCCGGGGCCGCCTGTCGACCGTCGACGACCACGGTGACGGCGTCGACCCCGCACAGGAGAAGTGCGCCACCACCACCTACGCGACGCCACCGGCCGACAACCCGATGGCCCTGTCCTACCCGGACCAGGCCACCACGGTCAGCGGCCCGTGCGGCACCGCGCCGAGCGCCGGCACCCTCATCGCGGACCGCAAGCTCTATTACGACGGCGACGGCAGTCTCACCAACCTGGGAACGTTCGGGCAGCTCGAGCAGTCCGGCAGCACGGCCGTCGGCCGGGTCACCGCCTTGCGTACGGCCACCGGTTACACCGGCACCACGGAGAACTGGCAGACCAACTCGGCGATGAAGTACGACGGCGCCGGCCGGATCACCGACACGGTCGACGTCACGGGGCAGAACACCCACACGGACTTCACCCCGCCCTGGACCTCGGCGGGCGGCAACACCAACCCCACCGCCATCGCCAGCACCAACTCCCAGAACTGGACGGTCACTTCTTCCCTCGACCCGCTGCGGGGACTGTCCACCGAGAACGTCGACGCCAACAGCCGCAAGACCGACATGACCTACGACGCGCTCGGCCGCCGCACCGCGGTGTGGCTCCCCGGCCGGGACAAGGCCGCCGGCCAGAGCGCCGACCGCACCTTCACCTACTCGATCGACCCCGGCGCCGTCCCCGCACCGGGCGGCACCATCACCCAGCCGGGCGCGCCGACCTCGGTCACCTCCAAGACCCTGCGCGACGACGGCACCTACGCCACCTCCGTCACGATCTACGACGGCATGCTCCAGCCCCGCCAGACCCAGGACACCGCCTCGGGCGACTCCAACTCGGGCCGGGTCATCTCCGACACCTTCTACGACTCCCACGGCTGGCAGGTGGCGTCGTACGCGCCGTACTCGGAGCCGAACAACTTCCCCTCGACCACGCTGTACGCGGCGAACGAGAACCAGATCCCCTCGGAGACCACCACCACCTACGACGGTGAGGGCCGGCCCCTGAAGGAGACACTCTGGCACCAGGCCGCCGAGCAGTGGCACTCTTCCACCGGCTACCCCGGTGCCGACGAGGTCGACACCACGGCGCCCGCCGGGGGCCGTTCCACCGCCACGTTCACCAATGCCATCGGACAGGCCACCAGCACGGTGGTGAAGAACACCGGCTCCACCGTCACGCTGACGGGCGGCTCGGTGATCCCCTCGGGGACGTCGCTCACCTCCGACAGCGTGCGCCTGACCATGCAGTCGGACGGCAACCTCGTGCTGTCCGCCCTGGCGACCGGCGCGACGATCTGGTCCTCCGGAACATCCGGCCACGCCGGTGCCTGGGCCAAGTTCGGTACCGACGGCAACCTCGTCGTCTACAGCACGGCCGTCGCCCAGCTGTGGACCACCGGCCTGACGGCCACCACCGGCGCCACCTTCCAGGTCCGCAACGACTCCACCGCGGCTGTCGTCGCCTCCAACGGCACCACCACGCTGTGGATGCAGGGCACCGCGGGTGCCGTGGCGGCTGCGGATGCCACCACCAAGTACACCTACTTCCCCGCGGGCCAGATCGAGTCGATCAAGGACAACGCGGGCAACACCTGGTCGTACACCTACAACCTGCTCGGCCAGAAGCTGACCCAGACCGACCCCAACACCGGCAAGACCACCTTCGACAAGTACGACGTCGCCGGCAACCTCCTGCAGACCACAGACGCCCGTGGCCAGGCGACATCCTTCACCTACGACTGGGACAACCGCCCCACCGCCGAGTACGCCGCGCCCTGGTCCGCCACGCCGGACCAGTCCAAGCTGCTGGTCTCGCACCTGTACGACACGCTGGCCAAGGGGTACCAGACCTCTGCCACTCGCTACGTCGGCGGCGCCAACGGATCGGCGTACACGCAGGCCGTCACCGACTACAACACGGCCTACCAGCCGCTGGGCACCACGCTGACCATCCCGTCCTCCGACGGCTTCGCCGCGGCCGGACAGTCCAGCGCGCCCACCTCGGGCAGCGTCACCTACACCACCACCAGCCACTACACGGACACCGTCGGCCTTCTGTCCACCACGCACTTCCAGGCGGACGGCAACCTGCCGGCCGAGGACATCGACTACGGCTACACCCAGCAGGGCAACCTCGACGGCATCGGCGGCTTCATCAACTCCGCCAACACCCCCGCCTACCTCGACACCGCGGTCCACGACGCCTTCGGACGCGTCCTCCAGGCCAACTACGGCCACACCGGCAAGGAACTGGCGACCTTCGCCCAGTACGACGCCACCACGGGGCGTGTCACGCAGACCAGCAGCATGCTTCAGACCTCCACGACCGCCCTGGACGTCACCAATCTGCGCTACAACCAGGCCGGCGAACTCACCGCCGTCGACGACCTGCAGGACAACACCAAGCACGACACCCAGTGCTTCACCTACGACTCCTTCCAGCGGCTGACCGCTGCCTGGACGGACACCGGCGGCATCACCGACCCGGGGGCGGCGACTCCCGGCGCGGTCGGCGGCTGCACCACGACGCGCGTGCAGACCACCACCACGTCCCCGATAACCGCCACCACCGTCGGAGGGCCGGCGCCGTACTGGCAGACCTACACCTACGACCAGCTCGGCGACCGGACCGGCACGGTCAACCACGACACCACCGGCAACGCGCTCAACGACGCTACGCAGAGCATCAGTTACCCCGGCGCGAACGGCACGTCGCCCGCGACCCTGCCCGACCAGGCGGGTACGGCCACCCTCACGAATCCGTCCGGAACGGCGTCCGTCGCCTCCACCTACGCGGACCCCGCCTACGCCAACGCGAACGCCGGCGACACCATCACCCGCAAGGTGACCACCACTGGCTCGCTGACCAGCTCGTTCACCATCACGGGCGGGGTCAAGCGGTGCGTCGACGACGCGGGCGGTGCCACCACCGCGGGCACCAAGGTGCAGATCAACACCTGCAACGGCGCCACCAGTGAGAAGTGGACCGTCGGCACCGACGGCACGGTCAAGGTGCTCGGCATGTGCCTGGACACCACCGGCAACGCCACCACCAGCGGCACCCTCGTGGTGATCGACACCTGCAAGACCGACGCCACCCAGAAGTGGAAGGTCACCACCACCGGCACCCTGGTCAGCAGCGCCAACACCGCGATGTGCCTGACCGACCCGGCCGCCTCCGCCACCACCGGCACCCAGTTGACCCTCGCCACCTGCGGCAGCAGCGGGCAGACCTGGACCACCGCCGCCGCCGGCGCCATCCCGGCCGGCCAGGGCCAGACCTTCACCTACGACGCCGAGGGCCGCACCGCCACCGTCGCGACTACCTCAGGCACCCACACCAACACCAGCAAGTACCTCTACGACGCCCAGGGCGGCCTGCTCGAACAGACCGCCGCGGTCGACGGCGTCGACAAGACCCGCATCCTCTACCTCTTCGGCGGCGCAGAGCAGATCACCCTCAACGTCTCCGCCAAGACCTGGACCGGCCTGCGCAACATCACCGGCCCGGACGGCACCTCGGTCACCCGCTCCAGCACCGGAAGCGTCACCTACCAGGTCGCCAACGGCCAGGGCACCGCGCTGACCGCCGTCGACGCGTCCACCCTCGCCGTCACCCGCCGCTCGTTCGATCCGTACGGCAACCTCCGCGGCACCAAGCCGAGTTCGTGGGTGGCCGCGGACGAGAACAAGGGATTTCTCGGGCAGCCCGCCGACCCGGTCACCGGCCTCGATCTGCTGGGGGCCCGCAACTACGACCCCACCACAGGCCGCTTCCTCAGCCCCGACCCGATCTTCCAGGCGGGCGACCCCAACCAGATGGGCGGCTACACCTACGCCGCGGACAACCCGGCCAGCAGCAGCGACCCCACGGGCTTCGACGACTGGTACAACGACCCGTCGATGAACAAGTGCGCCGTCGACTGCGGCGGTGGGAAGAAGCACCACAGCGGCGGGGGCACCAAGAGCTCCAGCGGCTCGAGCAGCTCACCCGCTCCGTCGACCACCCCAGCGCCTTCCCTGGGGCCGACGCCGAGCTCCACGCAGACCCCGACGCCCACGCTCGGCGAAACCCCCTGCCAGCCCGAGGACTTCGGCACCAACCGGTGCGAAAGCTATGACGGCGGACAGCTGATCTACACGGCCGTCGGCGTAGCGGTGTTGCCGGTTGCCTTGTGGTGCATCGGCTCAGGTGTCCTGGACTGTGTCGCGGGAGCCATTACCGGCGCCGCCGATGCGGATGCAGGCGGCAGCATGCTTCTCGGCGTCCGCGTGGTGGGCCTCGGCGTGGGCGCTGCACGAGCCATAGAGGAGGGGGGGACAGGTGCCGCTGCCGCCGGCGCGGAAGCAAGTGCTTCAAGCGAGGCCGCCGACGACGCAGCCGACCTCGTCGCCGCGAAGCGGGCCAACGCACAGGAACGGGCTCGCGCGACGGATGCCGAGGCGGCCGAGCCGAGTTCTCCCGACGCCGGAGCGTCAGGGACCGAGCCGTCGGCGCGTGACTCCCGTGCGCCCATCCAGAAGACGGCTCCCGGCCGCAAGGCTTCCTCGGCGGCGACGGTCGTCAAGGCCCGTCTGCCCAGGGGCACCCGGATCGAGGACGGCCTCGCTGGGGCACGCAATCTCCGCAACCGGGTGGCACAACGCACCCTGTTCCCCAACGGTGACGGCATCCCGGTCAGCAGCGGCATCATGAAGAAGGCATGGACGGCCGGCTACAACGCCGAGACGCGCGAGATAGCTGTCGCCTCCTCCGGCTGCGGGTACTGCGCGGAAGGCAACGTGATCAACGCCTTGGGCGGAGACGCAAACCGTGTCGTGCTTACCCGTGCCCTGATCTGGGACCCCGAGTTGGGAGCCTGGGACGAGATGCCCATCTGCGACAAGTGCCAGGTGTTCCTCTTTCCCGAGGACGTCGAGCCCGGAGCCCTGTTCATGGACGGCCCTTGGAACAAGAAGTGATCCACACGACTCCTATACTCCACGCCATGAACGACACCTCTAAGACCGCACCTGGAGGACAGGCATGACCACAAGGCCCTCGCTGATTCAGGCCGAGCGGGTCGACTGGGCTTCGCTGCGGTGCGGTTGCGGTGAAACAGGCGCCCATGTCCCCGAGACGTTCGCCCGTCTGCTGGAGGCCGGCAGCCCCGCCGAGATCGCGGAGGCGACGCTCGAGGGGCACATCAACATCCAGTCGCTGCTGTTCGAGGTGGCGGTTCCGGTGACGTCGCTGATCGCCGCCGCCTTGCAGGAGGATCTTGCCGAGCCTGTGCGGCTTCGGTTGTTGAACGACCTTCTGACCTGCGTGGCCGGGGAGTCCCACTGGACGGAGGTCGAGGAGGGCGCTCCCGAGATCGAAGTGGACTGCCAGATCGCGGCGCGGGAGGCCATCTGGACGCTCTACCAGGAGTACGCCACGGGCCACGCGATGCTCGCCCGGTACATCCTGGAGGAGGTGGACCCGGACGAGGAGAGGTTCTCCCACTTCGACGCCAAGCTGATCAGCCGCGTCCAGAAGGCGACCAAGCGCCACTGAGCCCGCCCAGCCCCGCACGGTGGGTGACCTCGGACGGGTCCGCCTCCGGCTGGCGGGCGGACCCGGGCCGACCGTGCTCCTCGCCTCCGCGACCGGACGAGGGTCATTCTGCTCACCCTGTTCAGCACAACGGGCGCCGTGCGGACCCGCCACTGAAGTGAGCGTTGCCCTCGCGGGTGGTGCCGTGCTTGTCCTCGTGGCGTTCGATCGCCTCCCGGACTGAGCGGGGCAGCGGAACCTCTCGGAACTCCCCCGCCTTGTGGTGCTTGAGCTTGATAACCGCCTTCTCGCGGACGTACTCCGGCTCCTGCACCCCCTTCACCGGGTCCTCCCCCATCGCCCCCTTGTCATAGGCGTCCTTCAGTATCGACTTCACGGTGATCAGCTTCCGCGAGCGGTCTTCGGGGGCTGCATCGTCCGCATGCCGGGTCAGTCGCCCCCGGGCGTTTCCGGACTCGCAGCGACCCGTTTCCGGGGCTCTCGCACGTCCGGACTCGCCAAGACGGAAATAACTTGCCGTATTGGAAAGTGGATGCCACTCTGGCATGCGTAAGCGCACCCGTCGCACGGAAGCCGGAGAACCCATGAACAGCTCAGGAGCGATGCAGCCCGGCGCCGAGTCCGCCGCCGTGGCGCTGCGCACCGCGCGGGCCGCCGAGAACGCGGCACGGCAGTCGGCGCGGTCGGTGCCGGCCTGGTATCCCGCCACCCATGGCCTGCTGCTCGCCGCGGCCATGAGCGGCTTCGGCCTCGCGCCGGTGTCCCCCCGGTGGCAGGGCTGGATCCTCGCGGCCGCGGTGCTGTGCGCGGGCACCTTCCTCATGGTGACCTGGAAGGTGCAGCACGCCTCCGGGGTCGCCCCGTGGTTCGCGCGGCGCGGGCGCGGGAGCGGGTGGGTCCTGCCCCTGGTCCCGTTCGCGGCGGGCCTGGCGGGGGCCCTCCTCTTCGGCACGGCCGGAGCGTTCGTCGGATTCGGCGTCGTGGCCGGTGCGCTGTCCTGGGTGCAGGCCGCCCGTGGGCGCGCCGGCGCCCGGGAGGAGTCATGAGGGACGCGGGCCCGCCCGCCCTGGACAAGGAGATCCACCACCCCACCCGGCTGACGGTGGCCGCGTTCCTGTCCGGTTGCGCCGAGGCCGAGTTCAGCGCGGTGCGGGACTACTGCGGGGTCACCGACTCCGTACTGAGCAAGACGATCGCCGCGCTGGAGAAGGCCGGCTATGTGAGCGTCCGCAAGGGCTACTTCGGCAAGCGGCCGCGCACCTGGGTCGCTCTCACCCCGACCGGCCGCACGGCACTCGCCGGGCACCTGGCCGCCCTGGAGACGCTGGCCGCAGCCGCCCGCCGGGCCGGAGCCGAGGCGCCGGACAGCGGCGATACCGGCGGCGAGCGGACATAGAAATGCCGCTGGGCGCCCACGCGGGCGTCCAGCGGCGGAGCCGGGAGCCATCGACGAAGCCGAGGATGCCGGGGTGGTGGCGGGGGCGTGGGTCGAGGCACCGGTGCCGAACTCCTCGGCGTCGGTGCGGGCGGTGCAACCGGCGAGGAGCTGGTCATGGCCCGGAGGCCGGGCGGAGGGGGCGCCACTGCGACCCGGCCGTCCGGGCGCCGCCGGCATCGCCGCGACGGCGAGGAGCCGCGCGTCAGTTCGGTGTGGCGGTGGTGTGGTGCGGTCGGTTGTGTATCAGCAGGGCCGAGGCGAGGGCCGCGCACAGGAACACGGCGGCGATGACGATCACGCCGGCGTGGACGCCGGAGGTGAAGGCGTCGCCGACCGCGGCGGTCACGCTCGGCGGGGCCGCTCGGTGGCCGCTGCTGCCGGTGGAGACGGCGTGCTCTACGGCGGGCCAGGCCGCTCGGGGAACGTGGTGGGCGTCGAGGCGGGACGGCAGCCCGGACTGGAGCCGGCTGGCGAGGAGTGCGCCGAGGAGGGAGGTGCCGGTGACGGATCCGATCTGCCGGAAGGCGTTGACGGCTCCGGAGGCCATGCCGGCGCGTTCGTGGGAGACGCTGACCAGGGCGGCGGCGGTGCTCGGCGCGGCGACCATCCCGCTCGCGGCTCCGAAGAGCGCGAACAGCCACCACACCCGGGCGTAGGGGGTGGTCGGATCGAGCGTGGTGAGTCCGGCCGTGGCGGCGGCTCCGACGAGGAAGCCGAGGGTCAGCGGGAGCTTGAAGCCGGTACGGCGGATGATGCGTCCGGTCGCGTAGCTGACGATGACGTAGCAGCCGAAGAAGGGCAGCAGCCGCCACCCCACGTCCAGGGCGGACAGGTGCTGGACGCGCTCGTAGAAGAGCACCGACAGGATGGCCAGTCCGGTGAAGCCGAACAGGGAGACGGCCGCGACGAACATGACCGCGCTGAAGGACGTCGACCGGAACAGGGTGATGTCCAGCATGGGGGTGCGGGCGGCACGTTCGACGAGGACGAACCCGGTCAGGGCCGCGGCCGCGACGACCCAGGCGGTGAGGATGCGGGAGCTGGTGTAGCCGTCGTGTCCGCCTTCGATGAGGGCGTAGACGAGGGCGGCGATCCCCAGGACGGCCAGGACCTGTCCGGGGATGTCGAGCTTGCCCTTGGGGCCACGTGATTCCGCGACGAACACTGCGGCGACCATGGTGACCACGGCGAGGACGGCGGTCGACAGGAAGACCGTGTTCCAGTGGAAGTGGTCCAGCAGGGTGCCCGCGATCAGCGGGCCGACGGCGAGCCCGATGCCGGACGAGGCCACCCAGACGGTGATGGCCTCGGTGCGCCGGTGGGGGTCGGGGAAGGCGGCCCCCAGGATGGCCAGGCTGTTGGGCAGGACGAGGGCACCGCCGAGGCCGGAGACGAGCTGGCCGGCGATGACGCCTCCCACCGAGTCCGCCGTGTAGACGACGAGCGAACCGATGATCAGGACCGCTGCGCCGGTGACGAAGGCGCGCTTGCGGCCGTAGAGGTTGCCGATGGTGCCCGCGGACAGCACCAGACTGGCCACGAGCAGGGTGTACGCGGAGGGGATCCAGACGAGGCCGGTCGGCGAGACGTGCAGGTCGTCCTGGATGGCCGACAGCGCCGAGACCGAAGCGGTGATCAGCAGAAAGGTCGTCATGGCGCCCAGGCACATCGCGACGAGCGTGACGACGGCGGCGGACCGGGAGGACCGGTCCTGGGCGGGCCGGACATCGGTTCGCGGGTCGGCCGGCCTGAGCCGGCCCGGGGCGGGGGAAGGAGTCGTGGTCACGGTGTCCTCGTCTCAGCCGAACTGCGGGTACAGGGCGGCGACGCCACCGGAGAGGCCTGCCTGTACCTGGCGGCTGGTGTCGTCGACGACGATCTCGGCAGCCCCGGAGGCTATGCCGTCGACGGCCGCGCGGGCGACGTCCGCCGGGTCGGCCTTGGGTCCCTCGACATGGCGGGCCATGTCGGTGTCCATGTAGCCGACGTGGAGCCCGGAGACGCTGATGCCACGGGGCGCGAGCTGCTGGCGCACCGCGTTGGTCAGGCTCCACTCCGCGGACTTGGCGGCGGCGTAGGCGCCGACGGCGGGAAAACTGATCCACGACAGCGCGGACAGGACGTTGAGAACGGCGCCTCCGCCCTGGGCCTCGATCACGGGGGTGAACGCCCGGATCACGCCGAGGGTGCCCAGGTAGTGGGTCTCCATCTCCAGGCGGACGGCGTCCCAGTCGCCGGTCAGCAGATCCGCGCCCGTGGAACTGCCCGCGTTGTTGACGAGCACCGTGATGTCACCGGCCTCCTCGACGGCCGCGGCGACGGACGCGGGGTCGGTGATGTCGAGGCGTACCGCCTTCACGCCGGGCAGATCGATCAGGTCCGGCCGGCGGGCCGCCGCGTACACCGTGGCGCCACGCGCGAGAAACTCCTGGGCCAGCGCTCGGCCGAGTCCGCGGTTGGCCCCGGTGACCAGGACGGTTGCGGTGCTGATGTCCATGATTCCTCCTATGGAATGCGCTCATCTAGCTGACTTATGAATTAAGAAGTCAGCTTCGACGGTATAGGCTGACTTCAGATGAGGCAAGTCAGGTGGAGGGCGGAGAGATGAAGGACCTGCTGGAGGATCGGGACGCCTGGTCCATGGACAACTGCTCCATCGCCAGGACCCTGGAGATCGTCGGCAACAGGACATCGCTGCTGATCATGCGCGAGGCGTTCTTCGGCACGCGCCGGTTCGACGACTTCGCCAAGCGCGTGGGCATCGGCGAACCCGCCGCCGCGACGCGCCTGAAGGAACTGACCGCCGCCGGCCTCCTGGAGCGCGTCCCGTACCAGGAGCCCGGCCAGCGGACCCGGTACGCCTATCAACTGACCGACAAGGGCCGGGACTTCCGCGCCGTCATCGTGGCGCTGCGGCAGTGGGGCGACACCTGGGCCGCCGACGAACAAGGGCCCCCCGTGGTCGTACGCCACGAGAACTGCGGCGCCGAGGTGCACGCGGTGCTCCGCTGCGACGAGGGTCACGACGTGCCGGTCGGGGACTCCTTCGTCGACGCCGGCCCGGGCCTCGTCCGCGTCGGCCCGGACAGCTCCTGAACCGAATCGATCACCGGCGCGGGCAACCCGTCACGGCAGTGTCCACCACCTGACCGTGATCAGGTAGAAGACCAGCGCCCAGACCGCCATCACCACGGCGACCGTGCACAGGCCCCGGACGTTGGTCCTTCTCCGTGGTTCGCCGGGGGGTGGGCGCAGCCAGCGGCCCAGGAGCGGGTTCACGTAGTGGGGCATGGTCAGGAAGCTCATGATGAAGCTCGACAGCAGGTTGCCGATGAGCAGGTTGATCCACAGGGGCAGGTGCGCCGGGGACAGGGCCAGGGAGAGCAGGACCACGGTCGGGTAGAGGCCGACCCAGACGGCGAGCGAGGTCTTGGTCTCGGAGGGCGGCGGCGGTGCCTCCTTGCCGTTGCCCTCGAAGGCGAACCAGCTGCCGAACGAGTTGTCGATCGTGTGCAGCTTGTAGTCGCTGAACTTCTCGCCCTCGGCCAGGATCCGCTGTCGCTGGGGCGAGGTCAGCCAGGCGTCGAGGTGCTCGGCGTTGTCGTAGCGGTACAGCGTGGTCCATTCCTCCTGGAGCCCCTCGATGGGGCGGAAGAGCTCGGTCCCGCGGAATCCGTCGAACCTGCTCTCCTCCTCGACCATGCGGCGCTGCCAGTCGAGGAAGCTGTCGATCTGGTTCGGCGGGACGCGGTGCGTGACCACCACGGTGACCAGCGGGTCCAGTGACTGGGAGCCGCTGCTGACCACCTGCTGGGTCGCCGGGCCGTCGAAGTATTTGGCACCGGCGTCGAGATACGTCTGTCTGGTCCCGCTGTTGATCCACGCCTGGAGGTGCGCCACCGAGTCGAACCGGTACACGACGACCCAGTCCGGTTGCAGCTGTGTCGGCGCGGAGATCTCGGCGCCCAGGAAGCCGGGGTAGTAGGCGGCCGCGGCGTTGAGGTCCTCCTGCCACGACCGGAACGGTCCGTCCATCCCCGGGAGGACTTTCTGTCCGATGATCGCCGTGGCTGCGGCGGCCACGTTCTTCTCGGATTCCATGGTGGCTCAGCCTGCCGACACCGACTGTTCCGCGGGGAGCCGGCCGTAGATGCGTTCCGGGGTCAGCGGCAGCGCGCGGTAGCGGACGCCCGTGGCGTCGTGCACCGCGTTGGCGAGCGCGGGGGCGACCGGGTTGATGCAGCACTCGGCCATCCCCTTCGCGCGCATGGGCCCCACCGAGTCCGCCGAGCCCACCAGGATGACCTCGGTGCGGGGGATGTCGGCGTAGGTGGGGATGCGGTAGTTGCGCAGGTTCGGGTTGGCCATGACGCCGTTGCCGTCGACGTAATGGTGCTCGGTCAGGGCGAAGCCGATGCCCTGGGCGACACCGCCCTCGATCTGTCCCCGTACCTGCACCGGGTTGATGATCACTCCCGCGTCGGCCGCCTGCACGCTGTACAGGATCCGTATCTCGCCCGTCACCCGGTGCACGGCGACCCGGAACCCGTGCGTGTTGGAGGTGACGCTCCGGGGCGAGCCGTACGCCTTGCGGGCGGCGGTGAAGCGGATGCCACGTCTGCGGGCCAGCGCGACGAGTTCGGCGAGCGACACCCGCCGGTCCCCGCAGGTGACTCCGTCGTCGTCCATCGAGCACATCACCACATGGACGCCCGTGTGGGCCGCGGCGAACTCCAGGATGCGGTCGCGCACGGCGTTCGCCGCCCGCAGGACCGCGTTGCCCGCCACGAAGAGACCGGCGCTCGCGAAGGCACCGGTGTCGAATCCCGTGCGGTCGGTGTCGGACTGGACCAGGCGGATCCGGGACGGCGTCGTGCCCAGCTGGTTGGCCGCGATCTGGACATGGGCCGTGGAAGTCCCCTCCCCGAACTCGACGGTCCCGACCGCGAGTTCGTAGATGAGGTCGTCGCCGAGCGTGACCCAGGCCTCGGAGAGGTGCTCCGTCGGGGGCGCGGTCTCGTGCAGCGAACTCGCCACGCCCGCGCCGACGAGCCAGTCCGGGCCGGGTGGCGGCCCGCCGGCCGTACGGGCCAGGGCACCGTCCACCAGGTCGACGCACCGGGCGAGTCCGTCCTCCGTGAAGGTCACGTCGTCGGGACCGTCGTGCAGGGCGACCAGGGGATCGCCCGGCCGCACGGTGTTGCGCCGTCGCAGTTCCAGCGGGTCCAGGTGCAGGGCCCGGGCCAGTTCGTCCATCGCCGACTCCACGGCGAAGGCCGGCTGCGTCATCCCGTAACCGCGCAACGCCCCGCTCGGCACGGTGTTGGTGTAGACGGAGTACGCGTCGTACTTCTTGTTGGGGCAGCGGTAGATCATGACCGCGGCGCCGCCCGCGTACAGCGTCTCGCCGCCGTGGTTGCCGTAGGCGCCGGTGTTGGACACGTTGCGGACCTGGAAGGCGGTGAGCGTTCCGTCGGACTTCGCGCCGAGTTTGACCGTCAGGGTCATCGGATGCCGCGGCGAGGCGGTGGTGAACTCCTCCTCGCGGGTGAGCTCCAGGCAGGCGGGCCGCCCGGTGTCCAGGGCGGCGAGCGCGACCAGGTCCTCCGTGATCACCTCCTGCTTGCCGCCGAATCCGCCGCCGACGCGCTTGCAGAACACCCGCACCTGGTCCGGGCGCAGCGCGAACAGGTACTCCAGCTTGACCTTCGCGATCGACGGCGACTGCGAACTGGTACGGACGTTCAGCCGGCCGTCCTCCATCCAGGCGATCGACCCATGGGTCTCCAGATGGGCGTGCTGCACCCGCGGCGAGAAGTAGGTGCCTTCGTGGATCACGTCGGCCGAAGCGAACCCGGCGTCGACGTCGCCGATGTGCGAGTGGAGCTCGATCAGGATGTTGTGGACGGGGTCGCGGACGAACGGGTCGTGGGAGCCGTGCAGTTGGGGCGCGCCGTCGGCCATCGCGGCCTCCGGGTCGAAGACCGCGGGCAGCGGCTCGTACGCGACGTCGAGACGTCGGCAGCCCTCCTCGGCCGCCCCGACCGTGTCGGCCAGGACCGCGGCGACGCGCTGACCGACGAAGCGGACCGTGTCGTCGAGGATGTAGGTGTCGTCCGGGTCGACCAGGTGGTCGGTGTGGATCGCCGTGGTGAAGCGTCTGCGGGGCACGTCCTGCCAGGTGTAGACCCGGTGCACGCCGGGCACCGCGAGGGCGGCGCGCTTGTCGATGGAGCGGATGCGGGCGTGCGCGTGGGGCGAGTGCAGCACCTTGAGGTGCAGCATGCCGTCGATGCGGGTGTCCATGGTGAACTCGGCGTGGCCGGTCACCACGTCGTGGCCCGCGGGCGCGCCGACGCTCTTCCCGACGGCCTTGCCCGGTGCGGCGCTCTCCACCGCGCCGACGCCCTTCACGGCGTCCTCGATCGCCCGGTAGCCGGTGCAGCGGCAGAGGTTGCCCTTCAACGCCCGCGGCAGGTCGGCCTTCTGCTCCTCGGTGAAGGTCGCCGAGGTCATGATCATGCCCGCGGTGCAGAAGCCGCACTGGAACCCCGGAGCGTTCTCGAACTGCCGCTGCATGGGGTGCGGGGCGCCGGGCCGTCCCAGGCCCTCGATCGTGGTCACCGCGCGTCCGCCGGCGCGGAACGCGGGGGTGATGCAGCTGTGTACGGGGGTGCCGTCCAGCCATACCGTGCAGGCGCCGCAGTCGCCCGCGTCGCACCCCTTCTTGACGCCGAAGTGGCCGAGTTCGCGCAGGAAGGTGCGCAGGCACTGGCCGGGGGCCGGTTCCCGGTCGAATCTCCTGCCGTTCACGAGGTAGCTCATGTCAGGTCACCGGCCGTGAGTTCGCGGCGGATCTCCTCGGCGAAGTGCCGTGTCAGATGCCGACGGTGGTCAGGGGTTCCGTTGGGATCGTCGAACCAGACGTCGGCCGGCACGGCGTCGATGCTGCGCCGCAGGGTCCGCGCGTCGGGCACGGCGTCGAAGGCGATGCGCACCGGCCGCGTCGTACCGGCGGTGATGGTGAGCAACAGGTCGTGTCCGCCCGGCTGTTGTGTGCCGGCCAGGAACACGGTCGAGCGGCCGAGCCGGGTCAGCGTGAAGCGGCGGTGGGCGACGCGTGCGCGCAGCGCGTGCTCCGGTACGGTGACGCGCCGCAGGATCTCCCCGGGCGCGAGGATGTTGCGGTGGTCGCCGGTGACGAAGTCGAGGGCGTCGACGAAGCGCACGGAGCCGTCGGGTGCCCACAGTTCGTACCGCGCCTCCAGCGCGACCGTGAGCGTGATCATCGGGCCCGCGGGCAGGGACATGCAGATGTTGCCGCCGACGGTCGCCGCGTTCCAGACCTTGAACGAGGACAGGAACGCCTCGCAGCTCCTGCGGAAGAGCACTCCGGCGGTCCAGCGCACCGGCCACGGGAAGGCGTACAGATCGCGGACGGTGCAGGTGGCGCCGATCTCCAGGCCCCGGTCCGTCGGGACGAGGGGCTCCCAGCCCAGCGCGGTCAGGTCGATCAGCCGTCGCAGGTCCGGTTGCTCCACGGAGTAGAGCCACGTCCCGCCCGCGAGCCAGGCGTCTCCCTCGCGCCAGTCGGTGCCCGGCCGCTCGGACGGTCGGCGGACTACTTCGGTGATGGTGTTGAGGTCCATGAGAACCGACCTACGGGGAAGCGGACACGCGGGAAGTCGGCGGTCCCCGGGCGATGTTGGGGTGGATTTCCTGCTGATCGCGCAGTTGTCTGCCGCCGTCCCGCACCGTTCGGGGCGGCTGCGCCGCGAAGGACCGGCGGACCCGGACACTCTTGCCCCAGTTTATCGCAGTATGGGGACGTCAGCCCGGCAGCGGACGGCCGTCGGTCCACCGCGACGGCACCGGGTGCGTCGACCCGTGGCGGCGAACTCGTCCGCGGTTCTCGGCCGTTCGTGGATCACGCGGACTGCCGGGCCGCCGTGGCCGCGGCGAGGACCTCACCGGCCAGGGGCTTGTCGAGCGCGGCGTGGACCAGGCCGTCGGCCAGTCGGGTGAGGTCGCGGCCGGGAGCGAGGCCGCCGAGTCTCTCGGGCGAGGCCGGCAGTCCGAGCCGTCGGGCCCCGTCCAGGGCCTTGCGGTCGATGTAGGGGGCCAACTCCGGCCACACCCCCTGTACGTCGCGCAGGAAGATGTCGGCGCCGGTGGGCCCGATCCCGGGCAGGTCGAGCAGGGCCTGCTTCGGATCGGGTTCCTCGCGCAGCCGGCGCAGGTCACCGTGCCAGCGGTCGAGCAGCAGCGCGGCGCCGTTGCCGAGCATGGTGGCGGTGCGCTCGTCGTAGCGGCGGTAGCCGCCCCGGCCGAGCGCGTCCACGCGCTCCTGCCATGTGGCCTCCAGCATCGCCCTCGGGGTGCGCAGCCCCGCGTCGAACAGCGCACGGGCGGCGGCGACGGCGGTGCCGGCCCGGATGGGGGCGCTGAGCAGGGTCGCCAGCACCAGCGTCTGGTAGAGGGGGGCCGGGGTGTTGCGCAGCCGGATGCCGGCCTGCTCGGTGTACGTGCGCTCCTGGCGGTCGAGCAGTGCGCGGACCACCGCCCGGTCGGTGGCACGGGCGGTCCGTCCGCCGGACTTCCGGTCGTTCCCGGTGGTCGGCTTCCGGTCGTTCCCGGTAATCGACTTCCGGTCGTTCCCGGTGGTCGACTTCCGGTCGTTCCTGGTGGTCATAGCCCTGTCACCCGCCGTGTTCGGCCGTCACCGGCGGCGGGGACTCCAGGGCCTGTCCGACCGTTCCCGCTTGCCGCGCGGCGCCGCGCAGGCCCCGGAACCGTCCACCGTCCCCGTTCGGGGCCGCGAGTACCCGTGGGGGTGCGCTTCATGCGGCGGGGCGCGCCGCCCACCCGGTCGTGTGCGGTACGGGGATGCCGGGGACGCAGACGTCGTCGCGGTGATGCGGACGCAGCCCGGCCAGGGCGGCCGCGAGCGGTGCGCCCGGGGCGGCGTGCAGCAAGACCGCGGCCCGGTCCGCGCCGCGGGAGCGGGGCGGACCGGGCCGGGCCGGTTCCGGGTGACAGCGGGTCAGGCGCCGGCGGGCACCGGGGTCCGCTCGGCGGTCGCCGTCGCGGCGGCGGCCCGCCGCCGGTGGTAGGTGCGCAGCCGCAGCGTGCACCAGATGCCGATCACGGAGACGGCCATCAGCGCGGCCGCGGGCGGCCAGTAGGCGCCGCCGGCCAGCGACGCCAGCCAGACCGCGACGACCGGCGCGAAGCCACCGAAGACCAGGTTGCAGATCTGGTAGGAGAGCGAGATGCCGGTGTAGCGGACGTGCGGGGCGAACCCGTCGGCCAGGATGGCGGCGATCGGCCCGTACAGCGCGGACATCACGAACCGCATGGCGAGCATCATCAGGTAGATCAGCGCGACGCTGCCGGTTCCCATCACCATGAACTGCGGGATCGCCAGGACCACGACACCCGCGAGACCGCCGACGACCACCCGGTGCGCCCCTACCTTGTCGCCCAGCAGGGACAGGAACGGGGTGACGACCAGTTCCAGGAACGCGGCCAGCGACAGGCCGTTGAGCAGCATCGACTCGGACAGGTGCAGGTCGTCGGTGCCGTACGACAGCAGGTAGCTGGTCACGACGTAGTAGCCGCCGGTCGCGGTGGCCAGCGAGAACACCCCGACCAGAACGGTCTTCCAGTCCTTGTGCAGCACCTCGGCGACCGGCAGGCGGCCGGACTTCTCCTGGCCGGCGTGGATCTCCTCCATCACCGGGGAGTCCTCCAGCTTGGTGCGCACCACCAGGCCGATGACGACAAGAACCGCGGAGGCGAGGAACGGCACGCGCCAGCCCCAGCTGTCGAAGGCGTCGTCGCCGAACATGTTCATGAGGCTGAACATGCCGGTGGACAGCAGGGCGCCCACCGACGAGCCGAGCTGGGCGAAGGAGCCGAAGAAGGTCGCCCTGCCCTTGGGCGCGTTCTCGACGGCGATCAGCACCGCGCCGCCCCACTCGCCGCCGATCGCGAGGCCCTGGACGAGCCGCAGCACGATCAGCAGGATCGGGGAGAGGACGCCCACCTGGTCGTACGTCGGCAGCAGGCCGATGGCGAACGACGCGACGCCCATCATCAGCAGCGTGATGACAAGGGTCTTCTTACGGCCCACCCGGTCGCCGATGTGCCCGAAGACGATGCCGCCCAGCGGACGCAGCAGGAAGCCGACCGCGAACGTGGCGAAGGACGCGAGGGTCTTCAGCGCCGTCGGCATGTCGGCGGGGAAGAACACGTCGTTGAACACGATCGCCGCGGCCGTGGCGAAGGCGTAGAAGTCGTACCACTCGATGGAGGTGCCGGCCAGGGCGGCGAACGCCGATCTGAACGGGCTCCGGGGGGTGCGTGAGGTGGTGCGGTCCGTCATGGGGACCTCCGGCAGCTAGGGATGACGACGGGGACGGGAAGGCGACCGCCGCGACGGCTGAGGCCGTGGACGGGCGGCGAGGTGCGGGCGGATCGGCCCGCAGGGGGTGTGGGGGC
>NZ_VJZD01000081.1 GCF_009377175.1 Streptomyces adustus | reverse complement strand
GAGACAGGCACCAAGGCGGCCATCACGAGGGTCCGCCCACCATGGCGCGCACCGGCAGCGGGGCCATGCTCGCCGCCTCGGGCATCAGCGCCGCGCTGATCGCGGCCGGCGCCTTCCTGTTCAGGCGGGGCAGGGCCCGGCGGTGACGTGCCGGGTGCCGGTCGCACTCCCGCCCGGCACCCTCGCCCGTCGGCGTCGTACCCGTCAGGACCCGGCCGCCCCGCCCACCTCGTTCGCCGAGAGCGGGACGGGCGGGACGGGCGGGGCGGACGGAGAGAGTGGGGACGGGACGGCGGGCGGGGGCGCCTGGCGTACCACGCGCGGCCGGACCTCCGGGTCCTGCCGCGGGTGCCCGCCGCGCAGCCGGTCCACCAGCCGGTGCGAGACATGCCGGCACCACAGCCCCCACATCGCCCGCCCGGGGCCGCGGTCGTCCGAGGCGTGCCAGGCCAGCTCCCGGCGGACCCGGGTGGGCCGCAGCACGGTCAGCGGTGCGTAGTTCTCCACCACGAACTCCCGTCCGGGCAGCGGCGACCCGTCCGGCAGCGGACGATGGGTCAGATCCAGATGCAGGGCGCGTACGACGTCCAGTCCGGCGGTGTCGCAGAAGAGCCGGAACTGGGCGCCGGGGCGCGGATTGAAGTCGAGCAGGTGGTAGCGGCCCGTCGTGCCGCAGCGGCGGAAGTCCAGGTCGAGGATGCCGCGGTAGCCGAGCTCACCGGTGAGCCGTTCGGCGAGCGCCTGCACCTGGGCGTGGGGGGTCCATCGGCCGACGGCCGTCAGGCCCGCGCCGCGCGGCCAGGCGTGCAGCTTGCGGCCGGGGCCGCCGCCGCGGACGGCTCCGGTGCGGTCGACGTACCCGTGGAAGAACCAGTCGCGGCCCGGGCCCGGCGGCAGGAACTCCTGGAGGAGCAGACGGCTGCCCGCGTCCTCGGCGCGTGCGTACAACTCGCGGGCCTCTCGCATGGAGCGCACCACCACCGTGCTGCGCAGCCCACGGCCGGTGGGCAGCAGCCAGGGCCGGCTCCACTTCGCCACCACCGGCAGACCGAGCTGCCAGGCGGCCCCGGCGGCCTGTGCCGCGCTGTCCGGGATCACGGTGACGGGATGCGGCACGTCCACGGCGGCGCACACGGCGGCCAGCTCCGCCTTGTCCGCCACCCGTTCGGCCAGTGCGCCGGGCTGTCGCGGCAGCAGATACGAGGGCGTCAGTTCCTCGCGCAGCCGGCCCACCGCGACGGCGCTCGCGTCGTCCATCGGGATCAGCACGGCGGGGCGCGCGATCCGGGCGGCCACCCGGCGCAGGGTCGCGGCGATCTCGGCCGTTGTCGCGCCGGGCGGGGGCGGCAGGTGCAGCCGGGTCACGTAGCGGGAGCCACGGACCGGGCTGCCGGCTAAGTCGGCGACCACGTGCACCTCCACGCCGGTCCTGCCGAGCGAGCGCACGGCGCCGAGCGTGCCGTGGTGGAAGGGGTTCCGGTCGATCCGCAGCAGCACGGCGGGGACGCGGATGTCGAGCAGTGGCACGGGCTTCTTCCCTCACGTCGGTTCACCTGCGCGGCGGAGCGGATCACCCGAAGGCTCCGTCACGCTGGCCGGATTCGTAGGTATATGTCTGATTGTCATTGACTGGAGTGCCGGAGCGGTCAGAGGAAGCGTCAGGAGTCGGTGCGAGCATGAAGAACGGAGCAGGCATGGCCCCACAGCAGTCGCGCGCCCGGTCCCGACGGCTGGCCGTCGTCGCGGCCGCGGTCGCCGCGTCGGCAGCCTTTGCCTCCGGTACGGGGTTCGCCGCGTCCGATCCGGTCCACCCGTCCACGACAGCCGCCGCGGTGAGGCCCGCGACCCCGAAGTCCGCGACCCCACAGTCCGCGATCCCGAAGTCCGCGACCCCGCGGTCCGTGGCCCGGAACCCCGGGCCGCGGCAGGCCGGGAAGGGCGTCCCCGCCTTCGGCGCCTACCTCGACTACGGCGCCCTCGGCGTGGACCGGATCGCGGGCTTCAGCAACTGGCTGGGCGGTGCGGAGGTGCGGGTCGGGCACACCTATCTGCCGGGTGACATGTGGAGCAACATCGAGGGCGACGTCGGCTTCCTCGGCGCGTGGGCCGACTGGCGCCGGCAGAAGAGCGACCGGATCTTCGTGCTCAACGTCCCCATGCTGGAGCACAACGAGGCCGGCGTCCCCGACGAGCAGGTGCGGCAGCTGCTGCGCCTGGGCGCCGCCGGGCAGTTCGACCACCACTTCCGCGCCCTCGCCGAACGGCTGGTGGCGCTGAAGGTGCCGGACACGGTGATCGTGCTCGGCTGGGAGATGAACGGCACCACGTACACCCATCGCTGCGCACCGGACCCGGAGGCCTGGAAGCAGTACTGGAACAGGATCGTCACCACCATGCGGTCGGTGCCGGGCCAGCGGTTCCGGTTCGACTTCACGCCGAGCCGGGGCCGGGACGCCGTTCCCTGGACGCAGTGCTATCCGGGCGACGCCACCGTCGACATCATCGGCATGGACTCCTACGACCAGCCGTCCGGACTGTCGTTCGACGAGCAGGTGAAGGAGCCCTACGGCCTCCAGGAGCAGGTGGACTTCGCCAGAGCGCACGGAAAGCCCGTCTCCTATCCGGAGTGGGGTCTCTTCCGCAACGGCGACAACGCCGCGTACATGCGGGGCATGCTCGCCTGGATGGACGAGCACCGGCCGGTGTACAACACGCTGACCGACTACTGCCCGCACGGCGTGTGGCAGTGCCCGGGCAACCCCGCGTCGTCCGCGGCCTACCGCGCCCTCCTCGCGTCGCCCACCGCGCAGACCACCCCGACCGGACCGACGACTCCGGTCACTCCGACCACTCCCACGGTGCCGACCGTCGTCCCGACCGTCCCGCCGGCCGAGCTCCCCGCCCCGGAACCCGGGGTCGGCTGTCTGCCGCTGGAGCTCGGCGACTGGATCGAGCACTGGATCGGCGGGAAGATCTGCACCCGGATCGGCGGGTTGCCACGCGCCTGAGGCGTGTCCGCACGGGTGGCGGCAGGCCCGGTCAGGACCTGTCGCCACCGTCGCGCTCCCTCAGCCGGGTCAGCAGTTCCTTGCCCCGCCGCCGCGCGGCGACGTCGCACACCACCGCCGACAGCAACGGGGCGGTACGCCGCCGGGCCAGCAGCAGCCGCTGGTTGACGACCGGTTCCGGACGCCAGTGGTACTTGTACGGCTCGCTGCCGCGCAGCAGGCTCAGCGTGCCGCGCCCGCCCGCGCGGGTGTGCTCGGCGCACGCGTCGAGCAGTATCACCGCCACGTCCGCCTTGCGTTCGCGCAGCCGGGGGTGGGCGCCGTAGAGGTAGCCGCCCGCCAGCCGTCGCGACAGCAGGGTCAGATCCACGGCGACCACGTCGTCGTCGAGCCGGAACTCGGTGACCACCGCGTCTCCGGAACGCACCATCGGCCCCACCGACCGCACCAGGTGCTCGCAGAACCGCGCCTGGAGGTGCTCGGACGTCACCTTCCGGCCCTGCCACTGGAGCCGGTGCAGTTCGAGCAGCCGGCGCAGCGCGGAGTCGACCTCGTCCGGCCGGACGAGGTGGCGCTGCACGCCCAGCGCGGTCAGCTTGCGCAGCTTGGCGCGTACCCGCTGGGCCTTCGCCGGTGGCAGCCGGGCCACCAGTTCCTCCATCGGCACGGCGGGCAGCTCCAGGCACAGCGAGTCGTTCACCCGGCGGCGGGGCCCGGTCCAGCGGTCGTAGACCCGTTCGATCGCGCCGCCGGGGCGTACCTCGCGGAAGTCGATCAGCGCGGTCCGGGCGACGGCCGTGAGACCGGCGGTGAGCGCGGCCACCGCCGCCTCCCCGCGCTCGTCGTCGACGAGGACGTCCCCGTAGTCGGAGATCGCGCCGCCGAGGGGCACCAGCGCGGACACCGGACGGCGTACGGCCATCAGCGGGGCGGCGGCGACCAGTTCGCCGCCGTCGCGCACCAGCAGCAGCCGCAGTCGGCCCGGCCGGCCGTAGGACAGCCACCACGAGTACAGCCAGGCATGGCTCTGGAACGGGGTCGCCGTCCGGGACCGCGCGTACAGCCGGTCCCAGGCGGGGGCCAGCGCGGCGAAGGTGCCCTCGTCGGTGACCAGGTCGGTGGTGTACGCGGGTTTCACCCACGCCCGTGCGGTCACAGCTTTCCGTGCAGGTCGGCGGCCAGGGCCGGCCCGGGTACGGAGGCGGACCGGGGCGGCTCCTGGGGGGTCCGCCGGGGCCGTACCAGCAGCAGCAGTCCGCCCAGCAGGCCGCCCGCGCTCGCGCCCACCAGGCCGGTCACCACAGGGGATGCCGAGGACGGGGAACCCGGCCGGACCGCCCGGGCGAACTGCTGGAGCTCGACATGCGTGGCGTCCTTGCTGTCGTCGGCGTGCCGGGTCAGGGCGAAGGCGACGGCGTTGGCCATGTCGGCGGCCTGGGCCGGACGGGAGGAGGTGGCCGTGACGGCGACCATCGGGGCGTCCGGCGAGGTCGCCGTCTGCACGCTCGCCTGGAGCACCTTCGCCGAGACGCCCGCCCTGACCTGCGCGTCCCCGAGTACCGCGAGCTGTGTGGCGACCCGCCCGTACGCCTGGGCGAAGCCGAGCGCGGCCGCCGGGTCGGACTTCTCCGTGGGCACGGCGACGACGTACGCCGTGGCCGTGTACGACGGTGGTTCGACGACGCCGTAAGCGCCGCCGAGCAGGCCGCCGGCCAGGACGCCGGACGCGAGCAGGGTCCAGACGGGCAGGGACCGGGGGCGGGAGTGGACGGAGGCCGGGCGGTGTGGTCCGGTCGGGTTCTCGGTCATGAGGTGCTGGCTTCCTGAGGCGACGGGGACTGCGGGGGCTGAGGTGACAGAGGGGGCTGAGGGAGCGAAGAGAACGGAGAGAGCGGGGGAGGGAGCGAGGCGGCCCGGCCGGAGAGGGCCGCCGTGTAGACGCCCATGAGCCGGGCGGCGCTGCGCTCGATGCCGTAGTGCCGGGCGGCTTCCGGGGCGGTGCGCGGATGCGGACCCCGGGCGCGGGCCTCGGCGAGCGCCCGGGCGAACGCCTCGGCGCCGCCCGTCACACGCACGGCGCCGGGCGCGGTGTGCGGCGGCAGGTCCTCGATCGCCGGGCAGGAGGCGTAGCGCACGGGCAGCCCACAGGCCAGCGCCTCGACTACCGCCAGCCCGAAGGCCTCCTCGGGGGACGGCGAGGCCAGCAGGTCCATCGCGGCGGTGAGCGAGGGCAGGTCGGGTCCTGGGGAGCCGTCGGGCGCACTGGGGCGTTCGCCGGTGAACAGCACCCGGTCCGCGACCCGGGCCTCGTGGGCGATGCGGCGCAGCACGCTCTCCTCGGGGCCGCCGCCGACCAGCAGCAGCCAGCAGTCGCCGGGGAGTTCGGCGAGCGCACGGACCAGGACGTCGAAGCGCTTGCCGGCGACGAGCCGGCCGATGCCGCCGACGACGTAGGCGCCCTCGGGCAGACCGAGGCGCCGTCGGGTGCGCTGCCGCTGGATCGGGTCGAAGCGGAAGCGGGCCAGGTCGATGCCGTTGGGGACGACCTCGATGCGCGGGGCGGGCACGCCCCAGCGCTTCAGCCGGTCGGCGACCGTGGGGGAGACGGCGACGGTCGTGGTGCCCAGCCGCTCCCCGGCGAGGTAGAGGGCACGCACCCCCCGGGTCAGCCTGCGGCCCTCGATCCGGGAGTCGCCGAGCGAGTGCTCGGTGGCGACGATCGTGCGCACGCCCGCGAGCCGGGCGGCCAGCCGGCCGTAGAGACAGGCGCGGTAGAGGTGGGTGTGGACGAGGTCGTAGCGGCCCCTGCGGATGAGCCGGACCAGCCGCGGCACCGCCGCCAGGTCGCGGTTGCCGCTCATCCCGAGGTGGACGACGCGCACCCCGTCGGCGACCAGTCCGTCGGCGACCGCGCCGGGGTCGGTGAGCGTCACGACGTCGCAGTCGACGGGCAGATGGCGTAGCAGCAGCCGCAGTTGCTGCTCGGCGCCGCCCACGCCGAGTCCGGTGATGATGTGCAGGGCCTTCATCACAGCCCCTCGACGGGTCGGCGGCGCAGCCGGTGCAGCCGGTGTTTCAGGAACAGGCGTACGGCACCGTCGTTCTGACCGATGTGCACGCGGGGCAGGGCCAGACGGCCGCCCAGCGGGCCGGGATCGATCGCGCAGGCGTAGTCGTACCCGGCGTCCCGTACGGCGTCGACGGCACGCCGGTCGACCGTGCCGTACGGGTAGCAGAAGCCGTCGACCGGAGCCCCGGTCAGCTCCGTGAGCGCTGCTCTGCTCTCGGCGGTCTCGCGCTTCAGGGTGAGGTCGTCCGCCGTGGTCAGGTCGACGTGGGTCAGCCCGTGCGAGCCGATCTCGACGCCCTCGGCTGCGGCGTGCCGGATGCCCTCCGCGGTCAGCAGCGGTTTACGCGGGCCGAGCGGGTCCCAGGC
The DNA here is from genome assembly GCF_009377175.1 of Streptomyces adustus. GTDB lineage: Bacteria > Actinomycetota > Actinomycetes > Streptomycetales > Streptomycetaceae > Streptomyces > Streptomyces adustus. The sequence continues at coordinate 29,213 of NZ_VJZD01000081.1, read as the reverse complement.
GTTGTCGCCGCCGAGCCGGCCCGGCAGTACGAAGAGGGTGGCGCCGAAGCCCCGGCGGCGCAGCCGGGGCAGGGCGTGCTCGACGAAGTCGGCGTACCCGTCGTCGAAGGTGAGCCCGACCAGGCCCCGGCCCCGCCCGCGGCCCCGGGCGGCGAGCAGCGCGGCCATGGACACGCCCGTCAGGCCACGCCGGCCGAGCCAGTCCAGCTGTCGTTCCAGCCGGTCCGGGGTGACGGTGACGCGGTAGGGGTCGTCGGAGCAGTCGCCCACGGAGTGGTACATCGCGACGAACGGGACGGGGGCGGCACCGGTCCGCCCGGCATCCCGGACGGGCCCGTCGGAGACGGCGGTCTCGGGAGAGACGGCGGGTTCGAGGGAGCCGGGGTGCCCGGGGGAGACGGTGGTCGGGACGGCGGAGTCAGCGGAAGAGGCCATGCGCAAGCCTTCGGGTCGCGGAACATACGGATCTCAGTGCGGGGGCGAAGCCCTGGGCGCCCAGGGCCAGGCCGACCAGGACGAAGACGCAGACCACGGTCGCCGCGCCGGCCGCGAGCCCGGCGGACGCGGAGGCCGGGCGGCTCGCGGCCAACAGGCCGGCCGCCGTGGCGATCGCCGCGGCGCGCACCGGCTTGGCCAGCTCACGCAGCACCCGCCCGGTGCGCACCGGGACACTGCGCGAGCCGAGGCCCACCAGCAGCAGCGCGGCCGTGAGGGTGATGCCGAAGGCGTTGGCGGCGGCGATCCCGACGACCCCCCAGCGGCCCACCATCCACGCGCCGACCGAGGCGGTCGTGACCAGCCCCGCGGCCATCGCGCCGAGCGGGTACCAACTGGCCCGCCCTGCCGAGAAGTACGAGCGCACCAGCGCTCCCACCAGGGTCTGGCCGAGCAGCCCGAGCGCGTACACCCGCATCACGGCCGCCGTCGCCGAGGTGTCCGACGCGGTGAACGCGCCGCGCTGGAAAAGCAGTTCGACCAACTGCGGAGCGCACGCCACGACGGTGGCGGTGCCCAGCAGCACCACGCACGCGGCCAGCGCCAGGTCCCGTTCGACCCGGTCGCGGGCCCGCTCGGTGTCGCCGTCGGCCAGGGCCCGCGCGACCACCGGGAAGGTGACCGTGCACAGCATCAGCGACAGCGTCATCGGGATCTGCGCCACCTTCTGGGCGTAGTTCAGGTGCGAGATGGCGCCGGCCGGGAGACCGGAGGCGAGGAAGCGCTCGACGAGGACCTGCGACTGGCGGCACAGGGCGAAGAGCAGGACGCTGGCGAGCAGGACGGAGCCCATCGGCCCGCCGCCCGACTCCGGAAGAGCCTCGCTCCTGCCCTCGCCCGCGCCCTCGTCCGCGCTCTTGCGTCGCAACTGCCGCAGCAGCGAAGGAAGCTGCGCCAGCACCATCAGGAAGCCGCCGGCCGCGACCCCCGCCGCCGCCGAACGCACCCCCCAGCGCCCGCCGAGCACCAACATCCCGGTGATGATCCCGGTGTTGTGGACGACGTAGATCGCCGCCGGGGCCAGGAAGCGGCGGTGCGCCCGCAGGGCCGCGCTGGAGTAACCGGCGAGTCCGAAACTCAGGACGCAGGTCGCGGTGAGCCGGGTGCAGTCGACGGCGAGCGCGGGATCGGGCAGGCCGGGGGCCAGGGCCGCGACGAGCTGGGGGGCGGCGCCGATCAGCAGGCCGGAGACCGCGGCGAAGCCGAGCGACAGCCGGGGCAGGGTGGTGGCGACCAGCGCCCGCACCGGGTCGCCCGGCATGCCCTGCGCCCGCCGGGCCAGCGCCATGCTGAACGCCGGGATCAGCGCGATCGCCAGCCCGTCCTCGATGAGCAGCGTGGCCGCGAACTCCGGCACGGTCCAGGCGACCAGGAAGGCGTCCGTCTCGCTGCCCGCCCCGAACAGCCGGGCCAGCGCCTGGTCGCGCACCAGCCCGAGCAGCGACCCGGCGACGGACAGCGCCGCCGTGACGAGCGCGGCCCTGGCGAGGAACCGCCGGGTGACGGAGGCGTTGTCGCTCCCGTCCGGGACAGTGGGCGCGGACCGGGCCGCCGGTACGGAGACCTTGCCCCCCGTGCCACCCCTGCTCTCCGTGTCGCCCCTGCCCTCGGTGTCACCCCGGTGCGACCGCTCGGCCCGACGCGACCGGCGGGTCCAGCGCGACCGGCCGGCCCGGGGCGGCCCGGAAGGTGTCACCGTCATCGCGCCCCGGCCTCCTCGGCCGGCCGGCCCGCGAGCACCGGCAGGTGCGCCGGACGCCGCTCGCGCTCGTCGCCGGCCAGCGACCACCAGGCCACCAGCCCGAAGCAGACCGCGGTCAGCACGGTGGAGGGGCCGCCGATGTCGGCGTACAGGAAGTCGACGAGCTGCCACACCAGCAGCCCGCAGGCGACCAGCGCGCAGTCCGCGCCCGGACCGGCCGCGCGCACCCGCAGCAGCCCCCGCAGCCCGCACACCAGCAGCGCCAGCCAGCTCCCGGCGAGCGCCAGCAGCCCGATCAGCCCCTGCTCGGCCAGCACCAGCAGGTACATGTTGTGCGGGGACAGCAGCGGCTGCCTGCGGAACGCGGAGCCCGCGCCCTCCGTGTCGCTGCCCGACGACAGCGCCAGCGACGCGTGCGCGTCCCGGTGGTCGGGGAAGCCCTTCAGTCCCACGCCGGTCAGCGGTCGCTCCCGCCACATCCCGGCGGCCGCAGCCCACAGGGTGTACCGGTCGGTCACCGACTGGTCGGGCGCGTCCGTCACCTGGGTGATGCTGTTGATCCGCTCCTGGAGCATCGCCGTACCGACCCCGAAGCCGCCCAGCAGGATCACGCCCGCGGCGGCCACCGCGGCGCCCACCCGCAGCGCGCGCCGCAGCCCGGCCAGGAGCAGCTGGACGACGCAGGTCAGCGCCGTGGCGATCCACGCCCCGCGGCTGAAGGACAGCGCGAGCGGCAGCAGCAGCGCCAGCGCGCAGGCCGCGGCGGCCAGTCGTTGCCGCAGCGGTGTGCGCCCGAGCGCCAGACCCAGCGCGCACACGAGACCGAAGGAGACCACGGTCGCCATGCCCATCACGTCCTGCGGCCCGAAGGTGCCGACCGCGCGGATCTCCTCGCCCTGGTACGAGGCACCGGTCCCGGTGACGTACTGGTGCACGCCGACCGCCCCCTGCCACCCGGCGAGTGCCACGAACGACCAGGCCAGCAGCCGGAAGTCGGACCGGCCCCGGATCAGCAGCAGGACGGCCGCCGGGACCAGCACGAAGACCTGGAGGTAGCGGCCCAGGCCGGTGACCGCGGCCCCCGGCGAGGACGCGCCCAGCGCGGCGACCGCCAGCCCGACGACCGGCAGCCCCAGCACCACCGCGGCGAGCGGCGACAGCGGGCGCCGCCGCTGCCGTGCGAGGCGCACCACGCAGAACGCGACCACCAGCGCGGACAGCGCGTCGGCCGGGCCCGCGCCGCCCTCCCCACCGGGGGAGACGGGCAGCGCGAGCAGGGCGAGCACGGCCACCACGGGCAGCACCGGGGAGACCTTCCGGGAGAGCTTCCCGAGGGCCTTCGGGGCCGGCCGCGCGGAGCGGACCGGGGTCGGGGCGAGGCTCATCGTCGTCAGCTCCCGGTCGGCCGCACGAGCGCGGCCGCGGTGCGCAGCAGGATGCAGATGTCCTGCCACAGCGACCAGTTGTCGATGTAGGCGTTGTCGAAGCGGGCCCGGTCCTCGATCGAGGTGTCGCCGCGCAGTCCGTTGATCTGGGCCAGTCCGGTGATACCGGTCGGCATCCGGTGGCGGGCCGCGTAACCCGGGTGGTGCTGGCTGAACTGGGCCACGAAGTACGGGCGTTCCGGCCGTGGGCCGACCAGGCTCATGTCGCCGGACAGCACGTTGAACAGTTGGAGCAGCTCGTCCAGCGAGGTCTGGCGCAGGAAGCGGCAGAAGCGGCTCATCTCCGGCTCGCCGGCCACGCTCCAGCGGGTGGCCGCCTCGTGCTCGTCGACGGGACGGTGGGTGCGGAACTTCAGCAGCGTGAAGGGGCGCCCGCCCTTGCCGATGCGCTCCTGGCGGAACACCACCCCGGGTCCGTCGCTGATCCGCAGTACCACCGCGCACACCAGCAGCAACGGGCTGACCAGCAGCAACGCGGTCCCCGACAGCAGCACGTCGACGGTCCTCTTGCCGAGACTGCCCCGGCGCCGGGCGCCCATGTCCAGCCGCCGGCAGGGGTACCCCGCCAGCTGGTCGCGGGTCGCGTACGACGGGTAGTCCGCGTCGACCTCCCGCACCGTGCAGCCGGACTCGGCGAGCGCCCGCAGCAGGGGGCCCTGCGCGGTGCGGACCGAGGGATGGACGGCGAGCACCTCGCGCACCCCGTTCTGGATCAGCGCCCGCTGCACCTCCTGACCCGTCGTCAGCACCGGCAGCCCCTGCTGCCCCTGTGGCCGTTCGGTCCGCTCGGCGACGATCCCCACCGGCCGCACCCCGCACCGCGGATGGCGCAGCACGGCCGCGGCCACCCGCTGCGCGGTCGCCGCGGGCCCGATGACCAGTGCGGCACGCGGGCGCCGCAGCAGCGCGGCGCGCCGCCGCCCGTGCGCGATCCCGCGCCCCAGACAGGCCGCCGCCGACTGGACCAGGACTCCGAGGACGAGCGTGCGCGCGGACAGCACGTGCTCCGGCGTGTACGCCGCCACGAGCGCCGCCAGCGCCAGCCAGCCCACCGCGATCCGCCCGCAGACGGCGGGCAGTTCGTCCAGCACGCCCCGCACCGGACCGATGCGCCCGGCGCGCAGCAGCATCGTGGCGCCCACCAGCAGGGCCACCACCAGCGGTGTGCGCTGTGCCTCGCCGAGCACCGAGGCGCCGACGAAGGCCGCGGCGAGGTCCGCGAGCCGCAGCGGAAGCGAGGAGGCGGGCCGCGCCGGGGGCCGGCGGGCGGGGAACCGGAAGCCGGTGCCGCGCTCGCGCGCGGGCATGACCGAGACGGGCGAGGATCCGTGGTCCCGTGGCTGCGCGCCGGGGGAGGGGACGGTACTTTCCGCAGTCACGAGTGGATGGACTCCCTGCACTCGGAGGGCACCACGCGCCCTGTTGCCTGGTTCCGACCGGCACCGAGCAGGTCGTCGTAGACGGCCGCGACGGCCTCGGCCGTGCGCCGTACGTCGTGTGCGGACAGGACGTGCCGACGCCCCTGCCGGCCGAGCGACGCGCGCAGCGGCGGGTCGAGCAGCAGCCCGGCCACGGCGGCGGCCAGCGCCCCCGGGTCCCCGGGCGGGACGAGACAGTGCCCGGTCAGGGCGGGCGGCAGGCTCTCGCGGGCGCCGTCCACGTCCGTCACCACCACCGGCCGGCCGCAGCCCATCGCCTCCAGCGGGGCCAGTGCCATCCCCTCCCAGCGCGAGGGCAGCACCACCAGGTCGGCGGCCCGGTACCAGGGCACGGCGTCGGCGACGGCTCCCGTGAACAGCACGGACCGCGGTGCGCGGGCGCGCAGCCGGTCCCCGTCCGGGCCGTCGCCGACCAGCACCAGCCGGGCCCGCGGCACCCGCCGCAGGACAGCGTCCCAGGCGTCCAGCAGGATGTCCTGGCCCTTCTGCCGGCACAGCCGCCCCACACAGACGACCAGCGGAGCCCCCGCGTCGACGGCCGCCTCCGGCACGGCTCGCCGGTGGTCCGCGGCGGCCGGTCCGAAGCGCTCCGGGTCGATCCCGTTGGGGATCACCGACCACCGTCCGGCGATACCGGCGCGCACACCCGTGAGGCGTTCCGCCTCGCTCACGCACACCACCCGGGAGGCCCAGCGCGCGCCCCATCGCTCCCACTTCAGCGCGAGCGCCGCCGCGGTGCCGCCGACCGCCTCGAACGACCAGGCGTGCGGCTGGAACACGGTCGGGATCCGCCCTCGTACGGCGATCCGGCCGGCGAGCCCGGCCTTCGCGCTGTGCGCGTGCACCAGGTCGGGCCGGACGTCGTCGAGCAGCCGGGCGAGTTGCCGTACCTCACGCACGAGGGCCGGACCGGGCGACCTGGTCGCGCGCCAGTGCCGTACGTCGGCGCCCGACGCGCGCAGCGCGCGGGCCAGTTCGCCGTCCGGGCAGGCGACCGTGAGGTGCAGACCGGCCGTGAGCTGGGCCCGCACCAGGTCGGTCACCACTCGGGCGACCCCGCCGTCCACGGGTTGGGTGAGGTGGAGGACCCGTGGCCGAGAGTCCGTTGCTGGCAGGTGCATTGCGCGGTTTTCCTCGCTCACGATGGCGCTCGGTCCGTACGGGAACGCGCCGTCTCACCGTTGTGCGTCGACGGCGACGAAGAGTGCGCCGGTCCACGCCGCGTCCCGCTGGGGAACGAGCCGGACAGTCAGCTGGTCACCACGCCGTCGCACGGCCCGGACCGGATCGAACATGGCGCGGTCGTGACCGAGCGTGTTCGCCCACCCGGGCCCGCGCCGGGGGCGCGGATCGGGGTTCGGCGCGCGGGGCGGAGCAGGGCGCGCACCGTCGCGCGGCGCAGCGGCGGACCCAGGGAATGGCGCATGACCGGCGTTGCCCTTTCGAGGAGGTTCGTCGACCGGGAGGGTCAGCGGAATCGGACGCCTGCCGTAAGAGTGCGGAGAGGTCCGCAACTCTAGCCCCTATACGTGCTAATCGGTTGAAAGCAGACAACTGTGTCGGAATCGTGAAGCCACTCCTCCGGGGATCACCCCAATGGCGGCACAACTCGTGTGCGCCCGGCGCGTTGACACAGCGCCGGACACCCCCGTCCGGCTGTTCGTGTCAATCCCCTCCAAGGAGCACCTCTCCATGTCGCGTATCGCGAAGGGCCTGGCCCTGACCACCGTTGCCGTCGCGGCCATCGCCGGGACCGCCGGCATCGCCGCCGCCGACAGCGACGCGCACGGCGCCGCCGCCAACTCCCCCGGTGTGCTGTCGGGCAACGTCGCCGAGGTTCCGGTCCACGTCCCGGTCAACCTCTGCGGCGACACCGTCGACGTCGTCGGCCTGCTGAACCCGGCCTTCGGCGGCTTCTGCTTCAGCGACTGACGTCGGGCGCATCCGTCGCGACCGGCCGCTCTCCGAAGACGGAGGGCGGCCGGTTCCGCGTTTACGGACACGGAGCGTGACCGTTCCGGGGTGCGGGAGGCCCGTCCCCGCCCGGCGCCCCGCCGTGGTGTTACTCCGAACGGGGGACCGGGTTCGAACCGGCGGCCCGCCGTGCGGCGCAGGCCTCGCGCGCGGCGACTTCGCGCGGGGCGTCCGGCGAGGAGCGTCCTCGCGCGGGGGCGCAGAAAGTCTGGGTGCGCGGGGTTTCCGCCCCGGTCAGGAGTCGTTAGGCACGACGTCAGTCATCACCCAGGCGACGTGAGTTGCCGAAGAGAGGAACACGATGAAGTCGCTGAAGGCCGCCGCTGTCGTCGCCGGGTCCCTTGTCCTCGCCGGTGCCGCCGCGCCCGCGTTCGCCCACAGCACCGCCGACCTCACGCCCACCAGCCTCAACGGCGCCGTCGACACGATCGCCAGGGGTCCCCTGGAGCTGCACGACGTCATGCCGCTCCAGCACCAGTCGGACGCGCTCAACACCGAGAACAAGGACTCGGTACTGCACACGGTGAAGGGTGCGGCCACCGCGCTCAACACCCACAACCCGCTCCTCGGCGGCCTGCCGCTCCAGAGCTGACGCGCCGCCGCCGGGGCCGGCGAAGGATGTCGGCGAAGGGGCCTCGGCGAAGGTGCGCCGGGGGTGCTGCATCGAACGGAACCGCCTCTCCCGGCGCTGTTCGAGACGCGTTGCCGCACTGCGTCCCTCGTTCGTGTGGAGCACCTCCGGAGCGTCGCCCGGTCGGGTGAGAACGGCCCCGGCGGCCCTGCGGAGCGTCGGTAAGGTCGCGCGGTGACCTCAACCTCAAGCGAAACCCGCCCCCTTCGCGTCGCCGACCTCGGCACGCTCGTCGTGCTCCCCTGGAGCGGCGAGACCCCCGACGGCGGCGACATGCCCTACCTCCTCGCCTACTCGCTCGGGGACGCGCCGGCCGGCCCCGAGGCCTCGGCGACCGCCGTCGCGCAACTGCTGAACGGCAGCGGCCTGCCCGTCGGCGGAGACCTGATCGACGGCAACGCCAAGCCGAGCCTCCCGATCAGCCTGCTCGTCGAGGCCGGACAGGCCGTCGTCTCCATGCCGCCGTACCTCAACGCCCAGTGCACCCCACCGCCGGAGTGGCTGGAGGCGGTCGCCGCCCGCGGGTACGCCTACTTCGTGTTCACCACCCGCCCCTGGCCGCAGGCCGCCCCCGGCCTGCCCGTCGCCCCGGAGGCGCTGGCGGCGTTCGCCGGTGCCGACGAGACACTCGCCGCGGCGGCGCACCTCGTCCTTCCGGCCCGCAGCCTGCGCGCTTGACGGTCAGGACCGCGGGCACGGGCCGCGGGTTCGCCCTTCTGCTGGTCCTCACCGGCGCGGCCGGACTGCTGGCCTCCTGGGTCATCACCCTCGACAAGTTCAAGCTGCTGGAGGACCCGCACTTCGTCCCGGGATGCAGCCTGAACCCGGTCGTCTCCTGCGGCAGCGTGATGAAGAGCGCCCAGGCCTCGGCGTTCGGGTTCCCCAACCCGATGCTGGGACTGGTGGCCTACGGCATCGTCGTCTGTGTCGGTGTGAGCCTGCTGGCCGACGCCGTGTTCCCGGGCTGGTACTGGCTGACCTTCGACGCCGGGTGCCTGTTCGGCGTCGGGTTCGTCTCCTGGCTCCAGTTCCAGTCGCTGTACCGGATCAACGCGCTGTGCCTGTGGTGCTGCCTGGCCTGGGTCGCCACGATCGTCCTGTTCTGGTACGTGACGTCGTTCGTCGTACGGAAGAGGTTCCTGCCCGCACCGGCGGGGGTGCGGATGTTCCTCGCGGAGTTCACCTGGGTGCTTCCCCTGCTGCACATCGGCGTCGTCGGCATGCTGATCCTCACCCGGTGGTGGGAGTTCTGGACCGGGTGATCGCCGCGACGGCAGCGAGGAGTGGGGAGCGGGCCGTGAGGGAGCGTGGTACGGCCAGGTGGAGGCCGGTTCGGCGGCCACGGGTGACCAGACGGCCCGCCGGAGGGTTAGTTCTGGGGACAACCGAACCGGACCGAGGAGCACAACATGGTCGTCAGTGTGGGCGGCGCGGTGGTGGTGAGCGCCGAGCGCGGACCGGCGAGCCCGGGGAGACCCGGACAGCGAGCACGACGGGGACGGGCGGGCACCCGACGGGACCTGCTGCGCGGGCTGCTGGCCCCCGCGGCCGCCCTCGTGCTCGCTCCCCTCGTCGCGGCCTCCCGGCCCCCGCGGGCCACGGGCGGACCCGGCGGCGCCGCCTTCGACGAGACCTACCTGGGCCGCCGTATCCAAGGCGTACGGCTCTCCGCCGGGCGGCGCACCGCCATGACCGGCGCGGTCACCTGGCAGGTCACCGTGGACGGCCGGCCCCTGCACCTGATGCGCCGGGCCGACGGCACCTGGCTGAGCATGGTCGACCACTACAGCTCGTACGCCACTCCCCTGGAAGCGGCGCGCGCGGCGGTCGACGAGCTGGGGCCGGGCGAGCGGCTGCGCGCGGAAGCCGCCCCTGCCCACGGCCCGGGGCAACGGGGGGAAACGGGGCGGGACCACAGTGGACACACGGGGGGACGGCATGGTCTACACACGTAAGGACGCCGCCAGGCTGACAGCCGCCGAGAAGCGGCGGTTCGTGCGGGCGATGCTGGAGGTCAAACGGCGCGGCGAGTACGACGAGTTCGTGCAGATGCACATCGACCACTACGTCGCCGACGGCGAGACCGGTCTGCGCACGGCCCACATGGCGCCGTCCTTCCTGCCCTGGCACCGCCGGTTCCTGCTGGAGCTGGAGGAGGCGCTGCGCCGGGTGGACTCCTCCGTGACGGTGCCGTACTGGGACTGGACCCGCGACCGTGGGACGACGTCGACACCGTGGACCGGGGACCTCCTCGGCGGCAACGGACGGCGCTCCGACCACCAGGTGACCACCGGCCCCTTCGCGTACGCGGCGGGCAACTGGACGATCCGGGTGGGGGTGACCGACGGGGAGTACCTCGCCCGGGACCTCGGACGCGCCCGCAACCCGATCTCCCTGCCCACGCGGAGCGACGTGGAGGGGGCGCTGGCCGACCCGGTCTACGACGTCTCGCCCTGGGACTCGACCACCAAGAAGGGTTTCCGCAACAGGCTGGAGGGGTGGGGGCCGGGGAGCGGCAGCGTCTCCTGGCGCAACCACAACCGGGTGCACCGCTGGGTCGGCGGGGCCATGCTCGGCGGGGCGTCCGTCAACGACCCCGTCTTCTGGCTGCACCACGCCTTCGTCGACCTGCTGTGGTCCCGCTGGCAGGACCGGCACCGCGAGCACCGGTACCTGCCCGCCAGGCCCCCCGCCCCCGGCACCCCGCAGTACGGCCGGGTCGTCGCCCGGAACGAGCTGCTGCCGCCGTGGGACGTGACACCGGACAGCCTGGAGGACCACCGAGGGGTGTACCGGTACGCGTGAGCGGCCACGGGAAGAGCCCCGGCGCTCGAGGTGCCGGGGCTCTTTTCGCGTACGTCCGGGTCAGCGGCCGTAGCCGTAGCCCGAGTTGTGGCCGGTGTGGTGGCTGCTGTGGTGGCCGGTCTGGTGGCCGCGCTGCTGGGGGACCCCGCGGAGGTGACCGGTGTCGGCGCAGGTGGTGCCGAAGGCCGGGTTCAGCAGTCCGACCACGTCGATGGTGTTCCCGCACAGGTTGACCGGCACATCGACCGGGACCTGGACGACGTTGCCGGACAGCACGCCGGGCGAACCGACGGCCGCACCCTGGGCACCCGCGTCAGCCATGGCCAGACCGGCTCCGCCGAGCGCCACGGCACCCGTGCCGAGAGCGACCACAGCCGCCTTCGCGATGCGAGACATGCGTTCTCCTTCTATTGCTTGGGCGAGGGCGGCAGCAGGACCGGCCGCCGCACTTCCCGTTCAACGCGGCGGCGCGGGCCGGGACACGGCGTGCGGCGCACATCATTTTTTACTTCGACAAGGGGGACTGTCCGCGGCGGCGCGCGCGGGTCGTCGGCGCGAGGCTTGCGACAAGCTTGGGAATCTCCATACCTCTGCCCGAAGGGGCCGCTCCTAGGCTGAGCGGATGGAAACGGCGCCCCGCACGACGCCCGTTCCGGACGTCCTCGTACTGCCCACCGCTCCTGTCGGCGCGACCCGGGGCGGACCGGCCGACGGCACTGGTCTTCTCCACCGTCGGCGGCCCGGTGGCGGCGATGGGCGAGGACCGCGTAAGGAGCATCCATGACGGAACAGAAGGTGGACAACCCGCGCAAGGCCGACCTGGTCAGGCTGCGCGGTGATCTGGCCAAGGAGGTCGAACGCCTCCGCACGGCCCTGCGGCGCCCCACCGAGGACCTGGGCGGCGACCAGGTCTGGGTCGGCAGGAACGCCCGCTCCTGGCACACCGGCCTGGCCGGCCGCAACAAGAAGCTGGCCATGGAGGTCGACAAACTGCTGCCCCAGCTCGACGCGGCGATCCGGGCCGAGGCCGACCAGGTGTCGCCCGCCGACGCCCGCGCCTACCGGCGGGGCTACTGACCACGATCACGGGATCAAGAAAGCCGCCCAGCCCGGTGAAGCGCGTCGAAAGCCAGCGCGTCGACGGCCGAGACCCGGTCCCGATCGGCATGGCGGAACCACGCCTTCTCGGCGATCTCCCCCGACGGGGTCAGCTCACCGCTGTGATCGGCGGTGTAACAGATCATCCGGAACGGGCCGTGATCAGGATGACCCTCGCCGATGTCGAAAGTGCCGAAGTGCACCATGGAGTCGGGGTCGATCACCGCCCGCAGTTCCTCGTCGATCTCCCGCACCAGGGTCTCGCCGTCGGACTCGCCCGGCTCACGATGACCGCCCGGGAAGTAGAAGCGATCTCTGCCGTGACTACGCGTTACCAGCACCCGGCCGTCCCGAACCAGGATCCATGCGACCTTCTCCGGCACACTGCCGCCATTCGCCATGACTCGGGACCGTATCGGAGGGCATCGTCCCGCGTCAGCACCATCCAGCCTCAGCCACGCTGCCGACGACCCCGATGGGGACGCCGTCGTGTCCAGGGCTTCGCTGTGTCGAGGGGCACCCCCCACTCGAGCTCACTTGGCGGTGTCCGCACCGGCGGCGGACAGACCGAGGCAGCCGCCATGGGGCCTGCAAGCCTGTGGCCGACACCGCTTGTAGAACAGGTGTGCGAAGTGCGAGCATGCGGCCCGTGACAATCTCCTCCAGATCATCCTTTGGCAGTACGGCTCCGCTCTTCCGCTGGGTAGCCGCTGTCCGTAAGGCCCCGCTCAGCTCGGCGAAGGACGTCGCCGACTTCCATCAGGGCCTCGAACTCCGGCTACGTGCACTGTTCGTCACGCCGGACAGCAGGGTCAAGGCGCAGTGGGGCGAGTTGCGCCTGTCCAACTCCGCGGACGCCGTATGGGAAGCCAGGGTCGGCAAGGATGTGCTGACGATCCCACTTGCCACCACCACTATCGTCCCCGCGGACAAGCACAAATTCATGGGCACTGCCGGATTCGATCTCACGCTTGCCGACGGGAGCGTGCAGCGCATGAGGGTCTACACCGGAGACGCCGGTCTGGTCGATGCCGTGTTCGGCAAGCCTGTCGAAGTCTCCTGACGCGCGAGTCCATCCGCACTCCCGAGTGCGGCACGGGCTCCTCTCCATGCAGGCTTCGACACGTATTCGACACGGCCACCCGCGAAAACCCGGTGACAGCCGGATGGCCCCGGAACTTCCCCTTGATCGTCGGGGGAGTGACCGGGGCTTCGCCGTGTTGGCCGGGATCCGCTCCGACCAGCAAAAAGCCCTCCCCAAGGGGAGGGCGGAGACTGGCGCCCCCGGCAGGACTCGAACCTGCGGCCAAGCGCTTAGAAGGCGCCTGCTCTATCCACTGAGCTACGGGGGCCTGGTGTGGTGGCCTCGTGCGTGGTGCCCGGGTGCGGGCTGATCCGTGACGATGCCGGGGACAAGGATAGGGCTCCCGGATCCTTCTCCCTGTTGCTTCGCCTCCGTGGCTCGATGTGGAGGTTCGGTGAAGCGGTCCTGATAATCGCAGGCAGGTACGAATCGTGCATCGCTTTTGGCATCTCGCGCTACGGGTGTTGTGCACTCGTTATGCCTGGGCTGTGCCCTTGTCCCAGTCGTACCTTCCGTCCCTTGTGTTCCGTCGGCGCGCAGGCATGCCTATGTGCTTCAGAAATCCCCCGAAATTGGGCATTCTTCGCATGTGGTGACCTTGGACGTACGGCCTCAGCTGCTCGACGCACTCTCCGCCCTGCGCGACCGTGTCGCCGCCGCACGCTTTCCGCTGCCCCTGGCAGGGGCCCCGCGCGCGCGTGCCAACCGCGACGAACTGCTCGCCCAGCTCGACGACTACTTGGTGCCCCGGTTGAGAGAGCCCCATGCACCCGTGCTGGCCGTCATCGGGGGTTCCACCGGCGCCGGGAAGTCGACGCTCGTCAACTCGCTCGTGGGACGCCGGGTCAGCGAGGCGGGGGTGCTGCGGCCGACGACACGGACTCCCGTTCTGGTGTGCCATCCGGAGGACCATCACTGGTTCAGCGGCATGCGCGTCCTGCCCGGCCTCACGCGTGTGTGGGTACCCCACCAGGACCCCGGCGAGGAACTGCTCACGCCCGGGGAGGACGGCAAGCGCATCCTGCGCATCGAGACCGCCGAGACCCTGCCCCGCGGCCTCGCGCTCCTCGACGCACCCGACATCGACTCCCTGGTGGCGGAGAACCGGGTCCTCGCCGCCGAGCTCATCTGCGCGGCCGACATCTGGGTGATGGTCACGACGGCCGCTCGTTACGCCGACGCCGTGCCGTGGCATCTGCTGCGTACCGCCAAGGAGTACCGCGTCACCCTGGTGACCGTGCTCGACCGAGTGCCGCACCAGGTGGTGTCGGAGGTGTCGCGGCAGTACGGTGCCCTGCTCACCAAGGCCGGGCTGGGCCACGTACCGCGCTTCACCGTGCCCGAGCTGCCCGAGTCGGCCTGGGGCGGCGGCCTGCTCCCGGCCACCGCGGTGGCCGCCCTGCGGGCCTGGCTGATCCAGCACGCCCAGGACCCCGTCGCCCGGCAGGACGTCGTGGCCCGAACGGCGCACGGCGTCCTCGACTCCCTCAAGTCGCGGATGCCCGAGCTCGCCGGCGCCGCCGCGGCCCAGCACGCGGCCGCCCTGCGGCTCACCGCCGCCGTCGAGGGGGCCTACGACAGCGAGCACAACCGCGTACGGGGACGGCTCCAGAGCGGCGCCGTGCTCGCCGGCGGCGCCCTGAAGCGGTGGCGGGCCTTCCCGCTCGACTGCACGGCGGGTGAACTCTTCGACGCCCTCGTCGAGAGCCTCGGCGCACTTCTGCTGTGCGCCGTGACGGCCGCCGACGAACGTATCGACGAGGCCTGGCGGCGCGAGCCCGCGGCGGGCGCCCCCGGGCTGGCGGAACACGACCCGACGCCCGAGAACGCCGAGCACCGGATCGGGGTGGCCGTACGACGCTGGCGGCGCGAGATCGAGGAGTGCGCCGAGGAGGAGTTGCGCGATCTCGACCGTGGCGCCGCCGCCGATCCGGAGGCGGTCTCCGCGCTGGTCGCCACCGTCCTGCTGGGCGGCCGCAGGGCGCGCAACGCGGGCGAGCGGCTCGCGGAGCGGATCGGCGCGCACGGCGCCCTGCGGCTGCGCGACCGGGGCGGGCGGCTGCTCACCACGTATGTGGACCGGGTGCTCCAGACCGAACGCGAGCGTCGGCTCGCGCCGCTCGACGGGCTCGACATCCACGTCGAGCCCCAGGCCGAACTCATCGCCGCGCTGTCCGTACTTCAGAAGGAGAGGTGACCGGTGACCGCCGTCGCCGACCAGGACCACACGGAACATGCCGATCACGGCGGGGGGCAGGGCCCTGGGCAGCCGTCGGGGCCGCCCGCGCGGGAGGGGACCGGTCAGGACATCCCGGCGGGCGCCGGGAGAGGGCGGCCGGAGGGAGTGCGTCAGATGCCCGATGCCGTCGGCGACGAGCGATTCGAGGAGCGCGTGGGGTACGCGGGTCACACCGGTCATGGGGATCGCGCAGGTCGTACCGGCCGCGGGGACGCCTTCAACCGCATGGATCACTTGATCGACGTGATTCACGTGGATCATGTGGATCACGTGGTGCCGACCGGTCAGGGGGGCGGTGCGGACCGCGGAGACCGCCAGGACCCCGAGGGGTCCGAGGACCGCAGGGACCGTACGGGCCGTGGGGATCCCGCGGACCGGATCGACCGTGCGGACGAGAAGGAGCACGCCGGGCGCGAGGACCGTGGGGATTCCTCCGGGGCCTGGGACGACGGGCTGATCGCGCGCCGGGCGATCGAGGAGGCCGCCGCCGAGGCCGGCGTCGGTGGCGTCGAGAAACGGGCGCAGCCGACGCGTATCCCCGCCCCGCTCGCCTACGACGGCCCGCTGCGCTCGCGGCTGGACGCGCTGCGGGAGCTCGTGGGGCTCTCCCGGGCCCGGCTCGACAGCAAGACACTCTCCGAGGCCGGCCGGGTGCTGGACGAGTCGGCGGCGCGACGCAGGCTCTCCGGGCAGCACACGGTCGTCGCCATCGCGGGCGCTACCGGCAGTGGGAAGTCGCAGCTGTTCAATGTGCTCGCCGGGGTGACGATCTCGGAGACGGGCGTACGGCGGCCGACCACCGCCGCCCCCATCGTGTGCAGCTGGAGCGACGGCGCGTCCGGCCTCATCGACCGGCTCGGCATCCCGGGACGGCTGCGGCGGCGCCCGTTGCAGAGCGCGGAGGCCGAGGCGCTGCTGGGCGGGCTGGTCCTGGTCGACCTGCCCGACCACGACTCGGCGGCCGTGCAGCACCGTGAGCAGGTGGACCGGGTGCTGGCGCTGGTCGACGCGGTGATCTGGGTGGTCGATCCCGAGAAGTACGCCGACGCCGTCCTGCACGAGCGCTATCTGCGGCCCATGGCGGGACACGCGGAGGTCATGTTCGTCGTCCTCAACCAGATCGACCGGCTGCCCGAGGAGGCCGCCGACCTGGTCCTCGACGATCTGCGGCGGCTGCTCGACGAGGACGGGATCGCTCTCGGCGAGCACGACGAACCGGGCGCGACCGTGCTCGCCCTCTCCGCGCTGACCGGCGACGGGGTCGGCGAACTGCGGGAGGCGCTGGGCCAGTTCGTGGCGGAGCGCGGGGCGGCGGCCCGTCGGATCTCGGCCGACGTCGACGCCGCCGCGGTCCGGCTGCGACCGGTGTACGCGACCGGGCGGCGCAGCGGGCTCAGCGAGGAGGCGCGGGAGGAGTTCACCGCCCGGCTGGCGGACGCGGTGGGTGCCGCGGCGGCGGGCGAGGCGGCCGAACGGGCCTGGCTGCGCAACGCCAACCGCGCGTGCGGGACGCCCTGGCTGCGGCTGTGGCGCTGGTTCCATGGCCGGGGGGAGCAGGTCCCCACGGGCCGCCTCGGGCAGCGGACCCAGGCCGACGAGGAGAGCACGGCCAGGCAGCGGGTCGAACAGGCGGTGCGCAGGGTGTCCGAACGGGCGTCGGACGGTCTGCCCACGCCGTGGGCGCAGGCGGTGCGCGAGGCCGCCGTGCGGGGGTCCCAGGGGTTGTCCGAGGCGCTGGACGAGCTGGCGGCGCGGGCCGGACTGCCTCCCGGGCGGCCGCCGCGGCCGGGCTGGTGGCCGCTGGCCGTGCTGACCCAGGCGGCCATGACGCTGCTTCAGGTCGTGGGCGGGCTGTGGCTGGTGGGACAGATCGCCGGGGTCATGGCGCCGAACCTGGGGGTGCCGGTGCTGTTGATGCTGGCCGGCATCGTCGGCGGTCCGCTGATCGAGTGGGGCTGCCGGATGGCGGCGCGCGGACCGGCGAAACGGTACGGGCTGGAGGCGGAGCGGCGGTTGAGGGAGGCCGCCGCGGGCTGCGGGCGGGCCCGGGTGCTGGATCCGGTGGCCGCGGAACTGCTGCGTCATCGGGAGGTCCGGGAGCAGTACGGCCGGGTCGTGGGCGTGGGCGCCGGGCCGCGGTGAGGACGGTGCCGGGTGCCGGGGTGAGGACGGTGCCGGGTGCCGGGGTGCGGAGCGGATCACCCCTGCGGGTGAGGGAGTTCTCCACAGGCGGACGGTGACCCACAGGGCTCGGCGGGCTCGTCCCGACGGAGGCAGTCTGGTGCCACGGCGATCGCGCGGACGCGGTCACCGAGGCGGCGGCGGTACGCGCGTGAGCGTGACCGGCGCGGCGGACGCAGCCGTACGGGACGGGCCCGTACGCGTGTCGGACCGGGCCGGGGGCCCGGGTGAGGGAGGGGTTCGCGATGAACGAGACGATCGTGTGCACGGTGGGCAACGTGGCCACGCAGCCGGTGTACCGGGAGCTGGCCTCCGGGCCGTCCGCGCGGTTCCGGCTCGCGGTGACCTCGCGTTACTGGGACCGCGAGAAGAGCGCCTGGACCGACGGGCACACCAACTTCTTCACGGTGTGGGCCAATCGCCAGCTCGCCACGAACGCGGCGGCGTCCCTGTCGGTGGGGGAGCCCGTGATCGTGCAGGGCAGGTTGAAGGTGCGTACCGAGGTGCGCGACGGGCAGAGCCGGACGTCGGCGGACATCGACGCGGTGGCCATCGGCCATGATCTGGCCCGGGGCACCTGCGCGTTCCGGCGTACGGGCCGGGCGGAGGCGGGCGCGGCCGGCCCACCGGACCGGCCGGAGCCCGCTTGGGAGACGACGGCCGAGGGTGACGGTCCGGAGGCGACGCACCGGCCCGCGGAGCCGGCCGCGGTGACGTGATGTGAAGGCATCCGATGCCCCGGCATGCCCCGGCTGGGCCGAACTGCGGCTTATCGGCGAACTCCGCCAAGACCCGCCTCGAACGGCTCGGTTGATTTGTCGATAAGCCCCGCTCTGGGGTGATCTCGGCGATAACGATTCCGAGTCGGATCGGTTGTCTGACGATATGACGAGAGAAAGGCGTAGTGGCTCTTCCTTAGGATGCCGAGCAGAGCTGTCAAGGCTGCTGATTCTGCTGGTGGGACCGATACCCCCCACGTCAACGGGTCCTGCTCGAAGGGGAATTCTGTGTTTTCTTCGCTCTCCGCGTCGTCTCTGCGTCGTCGGCGAGGGGTGGTCCGGTCTGCCGCCGCGGTGCTCGTGTCCGGTCTGGTCGCCGCCGGTGCGGTGGCCGTCGCCGGTCCGGCCGCAGCCGCCGAGACGTCGCAGGACCAGGGCGGAGCGATCGCCACCATGGGCGGTCTGAAGACGTACGGCGGCGCGGTGGTCCACGGCGACAACGGGGACCAGCAGGTGTCGGCGGGGCTGTTCGAGATGTCCGTCGACGGCGGCGGCACCCTCCAGACGTACTGCGTCGACCTGCACAACCCCACCCAGCGGGACGCCAGCTACCACGAGACGCCGTGGAGCGGCACATCGCTCGCCGCCAACAAGGACGCCGGCCGGATCAGCTGGATCCTCCGGAACTCCTACCCGCAGGTCAATGACCTGGCCGCGCTCGCCGAGGCGGCGGGCATCGGCTCCGGCCTCACCGAGCAGGACGCGGCGGCCGGCACCCAGGTGGCCATCTGGCGCTACTCGGACGCCGCCGACGTGGACGCCATCGACCCGCAGGCCGAGAAGCTCGCCGACTACCTCCAGAAGGCCGCCCGTACCGTCGCCGAGCCCGAGGCGTCGCTGACCCTCGACCCGCCCGCGGTCTCCGGTCACCCCGGAGGCCTGCTCGGTCCGGTGACGGTGCACACCGACGCCGACAGCGTGACGGTGACCCCGGCCTCGGACCCGGCCATGAGCGGGGTGCGGATCGTCGGCAAGGACGGCAAGGCCGTCACGTCCGCGCAGGACGGCAGCCAGTTGTTCTTCGACGTGCCCGAGGGCGCCGCGGACGGGTCGGCCGACCTGACCGTGCAGGCCTCGACCACCGTCCCGGTCGGCCGGGCCTTCACCTCCGAGTCCAGGAGCCAGACGCAGATCCTGGCCGGCTCCAGCGAGTCGACGGTCTCGGCGACGGCCAGCGCGGCCTGGGCGGCGCTGGGCCCGATACCCGCCCTGTCGGCGGCGAAGAACTGCGCCAAGGGCGGGGTCGACGTCACCGTGGCCAACAAGGGCGACGAGGTCTTCACCTTCGAGCTGATGGGCACCGAGTACAGCATTCCGGCGGGGGTCTCGCGGACGGTGACGATCCCCCTCCAGGAGGACCAGGCCTACGGCTTCACGATCGACGGCCAGGCCGGCTTCCAGAAGAGGTTCACCGGCGTTCTCGACTGCAAGACCCAGGGCGTCGTCGGCGGGAACGCCGTGCGGACGCTCAGCGAGCCCAGCCCGGCCACGGTCGGCGGCACCTCCACCGGCCCGAACCTCGCCGAGACCGGCGGCTCCGGCGCGACCCCGCTGATCGTCGGCGTGGCCATCGGCCTGGTCGTCATCGGCGGCGCGGCGCTGATCCTCATCGGCCGGAGGCAGACCCCGACCCAGGGCTGACAGGAGCACCTCGGTCCCGGGTCGCCACGGCGCGCCGCGGTTCCCCTTCGGCCGCTCTGCGCAACCGGCGACCGAAGAACAGCACAACGAAGCCGACCGCGAATTGCCTGTCCGGCGGTCGACTCCGCGACCGCTGGATACGGGCTGAGGGCGCCGAGGTCGGACCAATTTCGTATCTGGTTCTCCTCCCCGCTGTTGGAGCAGGCCTGGCGGCCAAGGCCGTCATCGGCATGACATCCGGGATCGGAAGGCGGCCCCGTGCATAACCATCAGCCCTGCGAAGAAGCTGAGGGCGGCACTCGACCAACACCGAAAGGCGCCGCAGAGATTCAGCCGGAGAGGTCTGGGTCATCAAGTAGCAGGCACCTGGCGAACTGACAGGTACTTCATCCTCGCGCGCCTCGATCGGTCCAACTGGCTGAGGCGCGCACGTCTGTGGCCAAGGAGAAACCGTATGCGTCCAGTCGCGCCCATGCCGGTCCTTTTATTTCTTCTGCTCCTGTCGGCATGCTCTGCTCGGGCCGAAGACAGTGCTCAGCCCGCCACCTCCGCAGCAGCCAAAGCGCCCTCGGGTCCCGCTTCTCCGAAGAATCCCCAGGACTCTCTCGCTCTCCCGCAGAAGCCCAGCTTCCTCGTTCCCGTCACCCAGGGAAGTCATAGCGAGGACCTGCCGCCCTTCACGCCGACCGAAGGCGTCTACAGCATTCACGCTCTGTGCACCGGCAAGGGGACTGTGAGTATCCACTACGGCTCTCACGACGAGGATCCCAGCGAGGTCAAATGCGGCACCCCGGTGACGGTCGGCCGCGTCCACACCGATCGCGGAAAGCCGCAGAACCTCTCCATGCGGGTCGACGGGTCCGACATCCACTGGGCCGTAGCCGTCGTAGCGGGAACACAAGCCAGGTGACGCTCGTCGATCGGGTTCAGCTTGCTTCGGTCGGCGCACCCGCCGTCGTGGCTGACTGTCGTCGGCTGAGGTTCGGGCGGGGCGTGTCGAGGGTGCCGCTGTCGGTCGAGTGCGCCAGGGCTGGGCCGGCCGTCCGAGGGGCGCCGATGGCGACCGACAGTGACAGGTGGGCCACGGAGATCGGCGGCGGAACCCCCAGGTCACAGCCCCTCGGCGGAACGCGTTTCCCCCGAGGGGTAGCCGTCAGGCAAGATGGGGTGTATCTGCCCTCTGCCCATTGCCAGATTTCAAGCGCCGGACGGTTTCTCTTGGCTGAGTACATCTACACCATGCGCAAGACGCGCAAGGCACACGGCGACAAGGTCATCCTTGACGACGTGACGCTGAGCTTCCTGCCCGGCGCGAAGATCGGCGTGGTCGGCCCCAACGGAGCCGGTAAGTCCACCGTGCTGAAGATCATGGCGGGCCTCGAGCACCCGTCGAACGGTGACGCGTTCCTCTCGCCCGGCTACAGCGTCGGCATCCTGATGCAGGAGCCCAAGCTGAACGAGGAGAAGACGGTCCTGGCGAACGTCCAGGAAGGTGTCGCCGAGGTCAAGGGCAAGCTCGACCGGTTCAACGAGATCGCCGAGCAGATGGCGACCGACTACTCGGACGCGCTGCTGGAGGAGATGGGCAAGCTCCAGGAGGACCTGGACCACGCCAACGCCTGGGACCTCGACGCCCAGCTCGAGCAGGCCATGGACGCCCTGGGCTGCCCGCCCGGCGACTGGCCGGTCAACAACCTCTCCGGTGGTGAGAAGCGCCGCGTTGCGCTGTGCAAGCTGCTGCTCGAGGCGCCCGACCTGCTGCTTCTCGACGAGCCCACCAACCACCTGGACGCCGAGTCCGTGAACTGGCTGGAGCAGCACCTCGCCAAGTACGCGGGCACCGTCGTGGCCATCACCCACGACCGGTACTTCCTGGACAACGTCGCCGAGTGGATCCTCGAACTCGACCGCGGCCGCGCCTTCCCGTACGAGGGCAACTACTCCACGTACCTGGAGACCAAGGCGACCCGTCTCAAGGTCGAGGGGGCGAAGGACGCCAAGCGGCAGAAGCGCCTCAAGGAAGAGCTCGAGTGGGTGCGCTCCAACGCCAAGGGGCGCCAGGCCAAGTCCAAGGCCCGTCTCGCCCGCTACGAGGAGATGGCCGCCGAGGCCGACAAGATGCGGAAGCTGGACTTCGAGGAGATCCAGATCCCGCCGGGCCCGCGTCTGGGCAGCGTGGTCGTCGAGGTCAACAACCTCAACAAGGCCTTCGGCGAGAAGGTCCTCATCGACGACCTGAGCTTCACCCTGCCGCGCAACGGCATCGTCGGTGTCATCGGCCCGAACGGCGCCGGCAAGACCACGCTCTTCAAGATGATCCAGGGCCTGGAGGAGCCGGACTCCGGCTCGATCAAGATCGGCGAGACCGTCAAGATCTCCTACGTCGACCAGAGCCGCGAGAACATCGACCCCAAGAAGACCCTGTGGGCCGTGGTCTCGGACGAGCTCGACTACATCAACGTCGGCCAGGTCGAGATGCCCTCGCGGGCGTACGTCTCCGCCTTCGGCTTCAAGGGCCCGGACCAGCAGAAGCCGGCCGGCGTCCTGTCCGGCGGTGAGCGCAACCGCCTCAACCTCGCGCTCACCCTCAAGCAGGGCGGCAACCTGCTGCTCCTCGACGAGCCGACCAACGACCTCGACGTCGAGACCCTCTCCAGCCTGGAGAACGCGCTGCTGGAGTTCCCCGGCTGCGCCGTCGTGGTCTCCCACGACCGCTGGTTCCTGGACCGGGTCGCCACCCACATCCTCGCCTACGAGGGCGAGTCCAAGTGGTTCTGGTTCGAGGGCAACTTCGAGTCGTACGAGAAGAACAAGGTCGAGCGCCTCGGCGCGGACGCCGCCCGTCCGCACCGTGCCACCTACAAGAAGCTGACCCGGGGCTGATCGATCTTGCGGCACATCTACCGCTGCCCGCTGCGCTGGGCGGACATGGACGCGTACGGGCACATCAACAATGTGGTGTTCCTCCGGTACCTGGAGGAAGCCCGTATCGACTTCCTCTTCCGTCCGGACAAGGACTTCCAGCAGGGGTCGGTGGTGGCGCGCCACGAGATCGACTACAAGCGGCAGCTCGTCCACCGGCACGCGCCGGTGGACATCGAGCTGTGGGTCACCCAGGTCAGGGCGGCGTCCTTCACGATCACCTACGAGGTCAAGGACCCGGACCAGGTCTATGTCCGGGCCTCGACGGTGATAGTGCCGTTCGACTTCGCCCAGCAGCGGCCCCGGCGGATCACCGCTGAGGAGCGGGAGTTCCTGCGGGAGTACATGGACGACCACGAGAGCGCCGACGAGGGCGAGGCCGTCGCCGCATGACGGTGCTCCACCTCGCCGACGAGGGGGAGGCGGCGGACCTCGCGGCCTTCCTCTCCCGACTGCTCCACTACGACCGTGGAGCGGCGGTGCGTCTCCAGGCGGCCGGCACGGCACTCGCCGTGTTCGGCCGGCCGCCGTCCTTCGAGGTACTGGCCATCCGCGCGGTGCGGCTGGCCAAGCCGTACGAGAACGGGCTCGACGTCACGCTCGACGTGACCGTGTCCGCCGGTGAGCTCCTGGAGTCGGTGGACGAGAAGGCGGCCACGGCCACCGTCCCGGCCGCCGTGACCGGGCCGCCGTGGGCGGGGGTGCTGCCGCCGCGGGGCGGCTGGCGGGCCGAGCCGGGCCTGCCGGCGCCGGACGGCCTGCGCACCCTGGTCGCCGCGGCCGTCACCGAGTTCCGTTCCCGGACCGGCGAGTTGCCCGACGACCGGCGTACCCGCACCGAACTCGACCGGATCGGGCGGGAGATCTGGTCCCGGACGGTGGGCGAGACCCGGCTGCCGGTGCGGGTCGTGCACGCGGCCCAGTCACTGGGCTTCCTGCGGGCGGCGAGGGCGTCCGCCGAGACGGAGCTGGGGATGTTCTCCTCGGGCGCGTGGCTGCGGCTGCGCACGCCGTACGGGTCGATCGCCGTACGGACGGCGGGACTCGGGACGCTGGGCGTCAGCGTCCGCTGACCCGCGGGCGGGACCGCGGACCCGGGCCGGACCCCGGCGGGGTCCGCCCCGTCACTCGTGCCCCCGGCACCCCTGCCCCGTCACCCCGCGGGCCTTACTCCGCGGGCCTCACTCCGGCGTGTTCACCATCGAGGCCGCCGCGTACGTCAGGTAGTTCCACAGCGTCGTCTCGTGCTCCTCGGACAGGCCGAGCTCGTCGACGGCGTCCCGCATGCGCCCGAGCCAGGCGTCGTGCGCGGCCCGGTCGACGACGAACGGGGCGTGGCGCATGCGCAGCCGGGGGTGACCGCGGTTCTCGCTGTAGGTCGTGGGGCCGCCCCAGTACTGCATGAGGAACAGCGCCATGCGCTCCTCGGCCGGGCCCAGGTCCTCCTCCGGGTACATGGGCCGCAGGATCGGGTCCTCGGCGACTCCCTCGTAGAAACGGTGGACGAGCCGACGGAAGGTCTCCTCCCCGCCGACCTGCTCGTAGAAGGTCTGCTCCTGAAGCGTGCCGCGCCGAATCTCTTTCACGCCCCCATCGTCTCAGACGGGGTGGCGGAGGACTCAAGGCTTAGGACCCGGCCTCTGGTGACCCGGCTCGGCCTCCGGAAGCCGGTTCGCCTCGGGCGCCGTCGCGCAGGACAGTGGAGCTATGGGCACGCGCGCGCTCGACAAGGACCTGGAGGACCTCGCCGCCTCGGCGCGGGCCGCGTTGGTGCGCGAGATCGGGATCAGCGGAGCCTTCGACGCGGATCCGGTCTGGCGGGAGGCGTTCGCGGCGGTCCCGCGCCACCTCTTCGTGCCGTACTACTACGTCGGCGCCCTGGGCGGCTACGAGCGCTGCTGGGGCGAGGACCCCGACCCGCGGGCCCGGGAGCGCTGGGTGCGCGGCGCGTACGACGACGCCCCGCTCGCCACCCGGCTGCGCGACGGCGAGCTGGTCTCCTCCAGCAGCCAGCCGTCCCTCATGGCGCAGATGCTGGCCGAGCTGCGGGTAATGGACGACAGCCGGGTCCTGGAGATCGGCGCGGGCACCGGGTACAACGCGGCGCTGATGGCGTACCGCCTCGGCGACGACCGGGTCACCACCGTCGACCTGTATCCGGAGATCACCGAGTCGGCCCGGCAGCACCTCGCCGCCGCCGGATACCACCCCGCGGTCGTCACCGGCGACGGCGCGCGCGGTGTTCCCGAGCGGGCCCCGTTCGACCGGATCATCGCCACCTGCACGCTGACCTCGATCCCGCGCGCCTGGCTCGCCCAGTGCGTTCCGGGCGCCCGGATCCTGGCGCCGCTGGCCACCGGGCTGATCACGCTGACCGTACGGGACGCGGAGCGCGCCGAGGGACACTTCCTGCACACGCCCGCCTACTTCGTGCCGCTGCGCGGCGAGGGCCGCCCACAGCCGGATCCGGCGGGCTCGCCGGGCGGGGTGCCGCGGGTCGCCCGGGACCACGAACTGCTCCGGTTCCTGTTCACGCTCACCCGCGGCAGCCTCGATCCGCAGGAGGCGTACGCGCTGTGGGACCGCGAGCACGCGCCGCAGCGCGAGCGCTACGGCGTCACGGTCGGCGACGGCGCGGCGTGGGCGTGGCTGGACGACCCGGAGGGGCCGTACGTATGGCCCCTCCCGGGCTGACCGGCGAACCGGCGGCCGGTCCGCGCACCTGCGGGCCTGTTCAGCCCCGCCGGACGGTGATCGTCGTCCAGGCGCCCACGTGCACCTGGTCGCCGTCCTGGAGCGGTACCGGCACGAAGGGCTGAATCGGTTCCTCGGAGCCGTTGACCGTCGTGCCGTTCGTCGAGTTCTGGTCGACGACCGCCCAGCCGCCGTCGGGCTGCTGCACCAGCACGGCGTGCTGGTGCGAGACGCCCGGGTCCTCCGGCGGCACCGAGAGGTCCACGTCGGGGGTCTCGCCGGTGGAGTGGCGGCGGCGGCCGATGGTGATCTGGTTGCCGGTGAGCGTGCGCTGCTGCTCGGGCGAGTACGCGGGCAGGTTCAGGCCCGCGGCCTCGGGCCCGGAGCGCTGCATCATCGCCATGAAGTACGTGCGGTCCGGACCGATGGTCGCCGTCCAGGTCGCCGGCTGCTGCGGGTAGCCGGAGCCGGGCGGCGGGCCCTGCGTCGCACCGGGCTGCGGATAGCCGTAACCGCCGCCGCCGGGCGCACCGGGACCCCCCGGGCCACCGGGGCCGCCCGGAGCGTTGCCCGAGGGCGGGGAGATCACCCAGTCGTCCTCGGCGAAGGACGGCCCGCCCTGCTGGGGCCCGCCCTGCGGCGGACGGCCGGTCTCCTGCGGGAACATCGGCGGGGCCTGCGGGCCGGACTGCTGGTACATCTGCGGGGCGCCGTTCGGCACACCGGGACCGGGCCCACCAGGACCCCCGGGTCCGCCGGGGCCGAAGCCGCCGGGGCCGCCGGAGGTGGGCGGCGGAACGGGCCGCGAGGGGTCCGCGCCGAACCCGGGAGGGGCGGAGGAGCCGGGGAACCCGGGCTGACCCGGCCGGCCGGGACCCTGCTGACCGGGGCCCTGCTGACCGGGACCCCCCTGGCCGGGCTGACCGGGCTGACCGGGCGGCGGTCCGGGCCGCCGCGACGGGTCCGCGCCGAACGGCGGTGCCGACGGTTCGCCGCCGAACGGCGGGATCGGCTCGGCCGGCCGGTTCACCTGCGAAGGCCGGGAGCTCTGGTAGTCGAAGGAGTCACCGCCGCCGAAGGAGGGACCCGGACCGCCGGGACCGCCGGGGCCGCCGGGACCTCCCGGGCCGCCGGGCGGCTGCTGGAAGCGGACGGCCGGGCCGGGCGCGGGCGGGCGCGGGGCGGCCGGGGTGTAGGAGGTCGCCGTGTTGGTGAGGAAGTTCCACCGGCACTCCTCGCAGAACGGCGCACCGTTCTCACGGGGCGTACGGCACTGCGGGCAGAGCTCCGGCTCGGCGTTCGGCACCGAGGACAGATGCCGGCCGCCGTGGCCCTGCTGGCCGCCGGGACCGGGAGGCGGCGGGAAGCCGTAGTCGCCCGGCGGGGGCGGCGGCGGAGGGGGCGGAGGCACGGCACCGGCCATGCGGTGACCACAGACCTCGCACCAGTCGTCGGAACCCGACTGATGTCCGTTCGGGCAGGTCGGCATGTCGGCGCTTCCCCCTCTCCTTTTCCGGCCGCTCTGACCGGATTTACTCCGACCCCAGGAGGGGTCAGGCTCGCTGCTTGCGGTGTTCCGCTAGGTCACTTCTTTACACGAACAGTCTTTGTGGACCGAGTTTCGAGAGTCATCTCGTCGGCCTCCGCGACCTTTGCCTTCAATCGCACAGTACCTGTCGTCGCGTCGACCACGTCCACCACCTTCGCAAGCAGTTTCGCAGTATCGGCGTTCCCGGAGACGCTGGCGAGCTGAACGGCACGGCCCAGCTTGGCCGTTGCGCCGTCGAAATCGCCCGCTTTGCGAAGGTCGAGGCCCTGCTGGATCGCCCGGGCCAGTTCGGCCTGGCCCGTGTAGTGCGCCACTTGCGGATTGATCGAGGTCGACGCCGTCATGTCGTCGGTCCACACGGCCCGTACGAGGCCTTGTGCGCCCGGGTTCGGGGCGTTCGTCCCGTCGGGCTGCGGGACCACCAGGGAGACCCGGGCGGCCAGCATCTCCTGGCCGATGCCCGCGGACGGGACCTCGACGCACACGTGGTAGTCGCGGGACTCGTCGCCCCAGGAGCCGGTGGGGTAGTCCCCGGCGCGCGGCCCGGCCTCGACTCTGCGGTCGGTCAACTCCTCTACCGTCGGGGCGACTTGTTTGACGTACTTGATGGACGTGCCGAGCGGGGTCCACAGCCGCAGCGCGACGTCGGCGACCTCCTTGCCCATGGCCGTCTCCATCATCCGCGTGAAGTCGGCGGCGAGGCCGGCCGGGTCGGCGACGATGTCGGCGGTGCCGAGCAGCGCGGAGGCTATCCCTGTGACTTCTTTCACTTCCCAGTCGGTGCCGACGCCGCGGGCGTCACAGGTGAAACGGCCCGCGCAGTGGTCCAGGGACGCCTTGAGGTCCGTGGCCGACTCGTGCTCGTTGCGGCCGTCGGTGAGCAGGATGCCGTGACGGATGGCCACATCGGCCGAGGACAGCAGACTCTCGGCGAGCCGCAGCCAGGTGCCGATGGCCGTGCCGCCGCCGGCGCTCAGCTTGCGCAGCGCCTGCCTGGCCTGGTCGCGGGTGGTGGCGGAGGCCACCGCGAGGCGGTCGCCGCCCGGATAGACCTCCTTGGCCACATGGGTGCCGCCGATCACCGCGAAGTGCACGCCGTCGCGCAGGGTGTCGATCGCGGCGGCCGTGGCGTCGCGGGCGTTGCGCATCTTCGTGGCCGGGTAGTCCATCGAGCCCGAACAGTCGACCATGATCGCCACGCCCGCGGACGGGCCCTGCCCCGGCGCGTACAGCTGCGGGGCCGAGACCGCGCTGCCGACCGTGCCGCCGCCCGTCGCGGTGACCGTGACGATCGCGTTGACCTCGCGGCCGCCCTCCGGGAGGTACTCGTTCTGGTAGACGTCCACCGAGAACTGCGGCACGTTCGACTTCGAGAAGTTGGCCATACCTGCTCAGATCCCCCTATGAGCCCCCACGTCCGCGGGGGTGATGTCTCGGTACGGACCGGTCCCCTCCGGTCCGTCGGTGCACATGTGCCTTCGTCCCGGTTCGCGGCCCCTCAGGCCGATCCTGCCCCGGGCGACGGGGCGGGGAACGGCAGCACGGCCACTGTTACGTTGTCGTGGCCCCCGCCGTCCAGCGCGTGGCCGACCAGGACCCGGGCGCCGTGCAGCGGCCGTGCGGCGGCGTCGAGGGGGAGCACCTCGGCCATCTCCTCGGCCGCTTCGGCGTAGTTCCACAGGCCGTCCGTGCACACCACCAGCACACCCGGCCGGTCCGGCTTGAAGGCGGCGGTGTGCGGCTCCAGTTCGTAGGCGTCGGCTCCGAGCCAGCCGGTGATGGCGTGGGCGCGCTCGTCGGCGTAGGCCTCCGCCTCGTTCATCAGGCCCGCGGCGACCATCTGCGCGGCCCACGAGTCGTCCTCGGTCAGCCGGGCCGGCGCCGAACCGCGGTCGGCCGGGACCCAGTAGACGCGGCTGTCGCCGACCCAGCCGACGACCAGCAGTCCGGTGGTGACCACGGCGCCGACCAGGGTGCAGGCGGGCGCGTTCTGGTGCGAGGCGTGCTCGCGGGCCGTCTCCGGTTCCCCGGCCAGCGCGTCGACCGCGTGCGAGGCGGCGACGATCGCGTCGTGCATCGCCTGCTGCGGGTGCGTGCCGCGCGGCAGGGCGGCCGCCAGGGACTCGCTCGCCGCGCGGGAGGCGGCGAGCGAGGCGTCGTCGGGGCGGGTCGCGGAGGAGACGCCGTCGCAGACGATCGCGACCAGCGCGGGGGAGCCGTCGGGCAGCGTGCTCGCGCGGACGGCGAACGCGTCCTCGTTGCGGTGGTGGCGCAGGCCCCGGTCGCTGACGGCGGCGATCGGGCCCGACTCCTGCTCCATGTGGTCGCGTTCGCGCGGCTGGGCGTGCCCGCAGACCTCGCAGTAGCCGTCGTCGTCGACCCGGCCGGCCCGGCAGGCGACGCACACCTTGGGCTCCTCGGCCGGGGCCGCGAGCTCGGCGGCCACGCGTGGGTCGGGCGCCTGGAGGGCGTACTCCTCGGGCTCCGGCGGCCGGTCGAAGCGCACACCGGTGGCGGGGACGGCCGGATGGGCCG
>NZ_VJZD01000080.1 GCF_009377175.1 Streptomyces adustus | reverse complement strand
GGGCGGGGGCGTGGGGGATTGGCCAGGCGCGTCAGAGTCATGAGCATGTCCGTGGAGCTGCCGCTGTGGCGGGCGCTCACCGGCTACCGGGTGCTGACCATGCTGTACGCGGTCGGCCTGTTCGCCACCGCCTACGACGGCTTCGCCCGTCCCTGGGTGGCGATCTGCTACTTCCTCGTGCTGGCCGGGTGGACCCTGGCCACCCTGCCGAAGGTGGCGAACGCGGAGAGCTGCACGAAGCGGTTCCTCGCCGTGGACCTCACCGTCGCGCTCACCGGCATCCTCCTCACCCCGGTCGCCGACTCCCACCAGCGCATCCTCGACGGGGGTCCGACCCTGCCGTCGATATGGACGGCGGGGTCCGTGCTGGCCTTCGCCGTCAAGGGCGGCTGGCGCTGGGCGGCCGTCGCCTCCAGCCTGGTGGCCGCCGCGAACCTCGTGGAGCGCGGCGCCCCGACCCGCGACACCGTCCACAACGTGATCCTGGTCTGGGTCGCGTCCATCGCCATCGGCTACGTCGTCGAGGTCGCCCGTGCCTCGGAGCGGACCCTGGCCCGTGCCCTGGAGATCGAGGCGGCGACCCGGGAGCGGGAGCGGCTCGCCCGGGACATCCACGACGGCGTGCTCCAGGTGCTGGCGATGGTCCAGCGGCGCGGCGCGGTCCTCGGCGGCGAGGCGGCCGAGCTCGGCCGGATGGCGGGCGAGCAGGAGGTGGCGCTGCGCACCCTGGTCTCCGGTGGTCTGGTCCCGGTGTCCCGGGAGTCGCGGGACGCGGCCGACGGAGCGTTCGTCGTCGCGGTCGACGAGCCGGAGGACGACGGTCCGATGGACCTGCGCACGCTGCTCGTCCCGTACGCCGCCGCCCGGGTCAGCCTGGCCGAGCCCGGCGCCCCGGTGCTGCTGGCACCGGCCGCCGCGCGGGAGCTGGCCGCGGCCGTAGGGGCGGCCCTGGACAATGTGCGCCGGCATGCCGGGCCGGACGCCCGGGCCTGGATCCTGGTCGAGGACGAGCCGGACTCGGTGGTCGTGACCGTGCGCGACGACGGGCCCGGCATCCCCGAGGGGCGGCTCGCGCAGGCCGAGGGCGAGGGACGGCTCGGGGTGGCCCTGTCGATCCGGGGGCGGCTGCGCGACCTGGGAGGCAGCGCCGAGGTGTGCTCGACCCCGGGACAGGGCACGGAGGTCGAACTGACGGTGCCGAAGGACGCGGCGCGGCCCGTGGGGCAGGGCCGGTGAGGAGCACCGGGAATCGGGACGGGGACGGACATGGGGGAAGGCGGAGCGGCGGCGATGAGTGAGCAGCGGGAACCGATCAGGGTGATGGTCGTCGACGACCACCCCATGTGGCGCGACGCGGTCGCCCGCGATCTGGCCGAGTCGGGCTTCGACGTGGTCGCCACGGCCGGCGACGGCGAACAGGCGGTGCGCCGGGCGAAGGCCGCCGGGCCCGACGTCCTGGTCCTCGACCTGAACCTGCCGGCCAAGCCCGGCGTCCAGGTGTGCAAGGAGGTCGTCGCCGCCGACCCGTCGCTGCGCGTGCTGGTGCTGTCGGCCAGCGGTGAGCACGCCGACGTGCTGGAGGCGGTGAAGTCCGGCGCGACCGGCTATCTGCTGAAGTCGGCGTCGACGCAGGAGCTGCTGGACGCCGTGCGCCGCACGGCCGTGGGCGACCCGGTCTTCACCCCGGGCCTGGCCGGTCTCGTCCTCGGCGAGTACCGCCGCCTGGCCGCCGAGCCGGCGCCCGCGACCGAGGCCGGCGCGGCGGACACGCCTCGGCTCACCGACCGCGAGACCGAGGTGCTGCGGCTGGTCGCCAAGGGCCTGAGCTACAAGCAGATCGCCGAACGCCTGGTCATCTCCCACCGCACGGTGCAGAACCACGTCCAGAACACCCTGGGCAAACTCCAGCTGCACAACCGGGTGGAACTGGTCCGGTACGCGATAGAGCGCGGACTCGACGACGAGTGAGCCGGCCGGCGAGCCCGGCCGGCGGCCGCCCGATGCCCGCCTGATACCGCAGGACAACCCGATGAGCAGACCCGGTACGTAAACCGGCGGCCCCACAATTCACCGGAAATGCCTTTCCCGCCCATGCCGAAGTGACCTGGGTCACTATTACCGTGACCCTCACCAGGCAACCGTGGCGAAGGGACATTTCCATGCGGGTCGGAGTACTGACCGGGGGCGGCGACTGCCCCGGACTCAACGCCGTCATCCGGGGCATCGTCCGCAAGGGCGTGCAGGAGTACGGCCATGCCTTCGTCGGCTTCAAGGACGGCTGGCGAGGGCCGCTCGAAGGCGACACCGTCCGCCTCGACATCCCGGCGGTGCGCGGCATCCTGCCCCGGGGCGGCACCATCCTCGGCTCCTCGCGGACCAACCCCCTGAAGGTGGACGACGGCATCCGCCGGATCAAGGACAACCTCGCCAAGCACGAGGTCGAAGCCCTGATCGCGATCGGCGGCGAGGACACCCTCGGCGTCGCCGCCCGGCTGTCCGACGAGTACGGCGTGCCCTGCGTCGGCGTGCCGAAGACCATCGACAACGACCTGTCCGCCACCGACTACACCTTCGGCTTCGACACCGCCGTGGGCATCGCGACCGAGGCGATCGACCGCCTGCACACCACCGCCGAGTCGCACATGCGCGTCCTGGTCTGCGAGGTGATGGGCCGCCACGCGGGCTGGATCGCCGTCCACTCGGGCCTGGCCGGCGGCGCCAATGTCATCCTCATCCCCGAGCAGCGCTTCGACGTCGACCAGGTGTGCGCCTGGATCACCTCCCGCTTCAAGGCGTCGTACGCGCCGATCGTCGTCGTCGCGGAGGGCGCCATGCCGAAGGACGGCGAGATGGTCCTGAAGGACGAGTCGCTGGACTCCTTCGGGCACGTCCGGCTGTCCGGCGTCGGCGAGTGGCTGGCCAAGCAGATCGAGAAGCGCACCGGCAAGGAGGCCCGTACCACCGTGCTGGGGCACATCCAGCGCGGCGGCACCCCCAGCGCCTTCGACCGCTGGCTCGCCACCCGCTTCGGACTGCACGCCATCGACGCCGTCCACGAGCGCGACTTCGGCAAGATGGTCGCCCTGCGCGGCACCGACATCGTCCGTGTCCCGATCGCGGAGGCCACCGCCAGGCTCAAGACGGTGGACCCGAAGCTGTACGAGGAGGTCGGGGTCTTCTTCGGCTGATCCGGAGCCACCGGCCGGACCGGGTCGTGGGCCGTAGGATCGGCCCATGGCCCAGCGGATCGGCGACGGAACGGGAGCGGTCGTGGAGATTCTCGCCTTCGGTGTCCAGGCGGACGAGAAGCCCCTGCTGGAGAAGGCTTTCGCCGGCCACTACGAGATCCGCTGCCTGGACGTCTTCCTCAACGAGGACACCGCTCCCATCGCGACGGGCCACGAGATCGTCTGCACCAGCGTCAACTGCGACCTCGGCTCCGGTGTGCTGGAGATCCTCGCGGCCGGCGGGACCCGGATGGTCGCCCAGCGCTCCACCGGTTTCAACAACATCGACCTCCAGGTCGCCGAGCGGCTCGGCCTGCGGGTCGCCCGGGTGTCGTCCTACTCGCCCTACTCGGTGGCCGAGTTCGCCTGGACCCTCGCCATGGCGGTCAACCGCCGGGTCGTCCGCGCGGCCACCCGCACCCGGGACTTCGACTTCCGCCTCGACGGCCTGATGGGCCGTGACATGCACGGCCGCACCGCGGGGATCGTCGGCACCGGCAAGATCGGTGAGGCGTTCGCCAGGATCGCCCACGGCTTCGGGATGCGGCTGCTCGGCTGGGACGTCGCCGAGAACCCGGCCTGCCTGGAGCTCGGCATGACCTATGTGTCCAAGGACCGGCTCCTCGCCGAGTCCGACCTGGTCAGCCTGCACGTCCCGCTGATGCCGCAGACCAGCAGGCTGATCGACGCCGACGCCCTGAAGCTGATGAAGGACGACGCGATCCTGGTCAACTCCAGCCGCGGCGGTCTGGTCGACAGCGCGGCCCTCGTCGCCGAACTGCGCGAGGGCCGCTTCACCGGCGTCGGCCTCGACGTCTACGAGGCGGAGGCGGGCCTGTTCTTCCTCGACAAGTCCCTGGAGGCCATCGAGGACGACACCCTGGCCCGCCTGGTCACCTTCCCGAACGTCCTGGTCACCTCCCACCAGGCGTACTACACCGTGGACGCCGTGGGCCAGATCGTCGAGGCCACCGCGCAGAACGTCCTCGACTACACGGCCGGCCTGCGCTCCGCGAACGTGCTGGTGCCGCGCAGCTGACCGACCAGCTCCCGCACGACGGCGGCGCCGTTCAGCGTCAGCACCGACTCCGGATGGAACTGGACCCCGGCGAACGCGTTGCGTCGCGCGCCGCCCGGCCCGCGCAGCGCGTGCACCTCCCCGCCCGCGCCGCGGCTGACCTCGACGCCGCGCCCGGCCAGCTCCGCGAGCGCCGCCTCGTCGCAACGCGCCACGAAGCTGTTGTAGAAGCCGACGGTCTCGGTCCGCCCGAACAGGTCGATCTGCGTCTGCGCCCCCTGGTACGGCACCTCCTTGCGGACGATCGGCAGCCCCAGCTCGGCCGCGATCAGCTCGTGCCCGAGACAGACCCCGAGGACGCCGTGCCGGTGCTCCCCGAGCACCCGGGCGGTCAGGTCGCGCAGCAGCCGCATCCTGGGGTCGGCGAGGTCGGAGGGATCACCGGGGCCGGGACCGAGGACGACCGGTCCCTGGTGCGCGAGCACCGCCTCCCGCAGCCCCGGCTCGTCATGGCGGCGCACGGTCACGTCCAGCCCGCCGGAGCGCAGCACGTGCGCGAGCATCGCGGTGAAGGTGTCCTCCGCGTCGACGACCAGGGCGTGCCCGTCGAGCAGCGCGGTCCGCTCCTGCATCCGCAGCCAGAACGGCGCCAGGGACGCCCGCCGCCCGTCCAGCGCGGCCCGCACCCGCGGGTCGTCCGCCAGCCGGGCCGGCGCCCGCCGCGCGCCCGGCCGCGCCGGACGCACCCCGAGCGCCGCCAGCACCCCCGCCGCTTTGGCGTGCGTCTCCGCGACCTCGCCCGCCGGATCCGACCCGCGCACCAGCGTGGCGCCCACCGGTACCCGCAGCCGGCCGGACGCGTCGATGTCGGCGGTGCGGATGAGGATGGGGGAGTCGAGGGTCTGGGCCCCGCCCGCGTCCCGGCCGAGCAGCGCCAGCGCGCCCGCGTAGTAGCCGCGCCCGGCCCCGTCCGGCCCCACGGGCTCGTACCGCTCGATGACCCGGCAGGCGTTCTGCACGGGCGAGCCGGTGACGGTGGCGGCGAACATGGTCTCCTTCAGCACCTCCCGCACATCCAGCGAGGACCGGCCGCGCAGCTCGTACTCGGTGTGCGCGAGGTGGGCCATCTCCTTCAGCCGCGGGCCGACGACGACCCCGCCCATGTCGCCGACGGTGCACATCATCTTGAGCTCCTCGTCGACGACCATCGACAGCTCCTCGATCTCCTTGCCGTCGGCCAGGAAGCCGAGCAGGTGCTCCGGCGTCGGCCCCGCGTCGGGATAGCGGTACGTCCCGCTGATCGGGTTCATCACGACCGTGCCGCCGGACATCCGCACGTGCACCTCGGGGCTGGCGCCCACCAGGGTGCGCTCCCCGGTGTGCACGACGAAGGTCCAGTACGCGCCCCGCTCGCCCGCCAGCAGCCGGCGGAACAGCGCGAGCGCGTCGGCGCGCCCGAAGCCGGGGATCTCGCCCGTGTAGGTCCGCCGGATCACGAAGTTCGCGCCCTCGCCCCGCCCGATCTCCTCGCGCAGCACCCGCCCGACGATCCCGGCGTACTCCTCGTCGCCGACGTCGAAGCCGCCGCCCGCCACCCGCACCTCGTGGTCCGGCAGCTGGTCCAGGGCGTCGGCGAGCGGGACGGTGTACGTCTCCTCGGGGGTGAGGAACACCAGCGGCGTGCCGTCGTCGCGCACGTCGAACCCGCGTTCGCGGATCTGGCGGAACGGGACGAGCGCGAGACCCTCGTCGGGCAGGTCGGCGAGCCGGTCGTAGGCGGCGACCGGACCGAGGAGCACCTCCACGAGCGTGTCGTCGTGGCCGGGGGCGCGGCGGCGCAGCAGGGCGAACGGGCGGGGGTCGTCGAGCAGGTCGAGCAAGTGCATGGGTCCGTGTCCTTCTCGTGGGGAGGAACGGCCCGCGCCTCGGAAAACGCCGAAGGCCGCCCCTCGGGCGGCCTTCGCGAAGTCGTGCGTACGCGCAGTCAGTGGGCCGCCGGATGAGCGGTCCACCACCAGTTCTGGGTCGAAAGCGCGTACATGCGACGCACCCTACCCCAACCCTGCTCCGGCGGCGCACATGTGAGTGAGACACCGTCTCACCTGTCGAGCCGGGCGAAAAGGACTCGACGCGACCCCGTAGTGTTGAGTGCGTGACCGTGAACGCTGATTCCCGAAGTGTCGCCGCTCAGGCGACTTGGCGAGACCTGCCCGCGGCGCAGCAGCCCGAGTACCCGGATGCCGAGGCTCTGCGCGATGTGATCGCGGAGCTCGAGTCGTATCCGCCCCTGGTGTTCGCCGGCGAGTGTGACCAGCTGCGTGCCCGGATGGCCGCTGTCGCTCGCGGTGACGCGTTCCTGCTCCAGGGCGGTGACTGCGCCGAGTCCTTCGACGCGGTGTCGGCCGAGCACATCAGGGCCAAGCTCAAGACCCTCCTCCAGATGGGCGCCGTGCTCACGTACGCCGCGTCCGTGCCCGTGGTCAAGGTGGGCCGGATCGCCGGCCAGTACTCCAAGCCGCGCTCCAAGGGCACCGAGACCCGTGACGGGGTGACCCTGCCCACCTACCGGGGCGACTCCGTCAACGGCTTCGACTTCACCGAGGCGGCCCGGATCCCGGACCCCGCGCGGCTGAAGCGCATGTACAACGCCTCCGCCTCCACGCTCAACCTCGTGCGCGCCTTCGCCACCGGTGGTTACGCCGACCTGCGCCAGGTGCACGCCTGGAACCAGGACTTCGTGAAGTCGTCCCCGTCCGGGCAGCGCTACGAGCAGCTGGCGCGCGAGATCGACAACGCGCTGAACTTCATGCGGGCCTGCGGCACGGACCCGGAGGAGTTCAAGACCGTCGAGTTCTACTCCTCGCACGAGGCGCTGCTGCTCGACTACGAGTCCGCCCTGACCCGGGTCGACTCGCGCACCGGGCAGCTGTACGACGTCTCGGCGCACATGGTGTGGATCGGCGAGCGCACCCGGCAGCTGGACCACGCGCACGTCGAGTTCGCCTCGAAGATCCGCAACCCGATCGGCATCAAGCTCGGCCCGACGACCACGGCCGAGGAGGCGCTGCGCTACATCGACCGTCTGGACCCCGACCGTGAGCCGGGCCGTCTCACCTTCATCGTGCGGATGGGCGCGGACAAGGTCCGCGACAAGCTGCCCGAGCTGGTCGAGAAGGTCACCGCCTCCGGCGCCACCGTGGCCTGGGTGACCGACCCGATGCACGGCAACACCTTCGAGGCGGCCTCCGGCCACAAGACCCGTCGCTTCGACGACGTGCTCGACGAGGTCAAGGGCTTCTTCGAGGTCCACAAGGGCCTGGGCACCCACCCGGGCGGCATCCACGTGGAGCTCACCGGCGACGACGTCACGGAGTGCGTGGGCGGCGGCGACGAGATCTTCGTCGACGACCTGCACCAGCGCTACGAGACGGCCTGCGACCCGCGTCTGAACCGCAGCCAGTCGCTCGACCTGGCGTTCCTGGTCGCGGAGATGTACCGGGACCAGTAACCGCAAGGGCTGACGGCAGTAGGGCGCGGATCACATGCGATCCGCGCCCTCCGGCACTTTTGCGGGTTCTGTGCGACGGGTAAGGTTAGGTAAGCCTCACCGATCATCGGGATGGCAAGACTGAGCGATCCCGTCGGGAGGTGAATCCGCGTGTACGTGTGCAGCTGCTTCGGGGTGACCGAGGCGCAGGTCAAGAAGCACGCGGCGGACGGCGCGTGCACTCCGCGCCAGATCGCCTCGGCCTGCAAGGCCGGCACCGACTGCGGTTCGTGCGTACGGCGGATCCAGGCGATCCTCGGCCGTGGGGCGTGCCCGCGCCGCGAGATGGCCGATCAGGGCAAGCCGGTCCTGTC
Source organism: Streptomyces adustus (assembly GCF_009377175.1). Classification (GTDB taxonomy): domain Bacteria; phylum Actinomycetota; class Actinomycetes; order Streptomycetales; family Streptomycetaceae; genus Streptomyces; species Streptomyces adustus. The sequence goes on along the minus strand of NZ_VJZD01000080.1, from coordinate 28,070 downwards.
CGCCCTGGACGAGGCCGCCTAGAGCCGGACGGGCCCTCGTGCCGCGGCCCTAGCTCTCCGGCTGCTCGATCAGCTGCGCGAGGTAGAGCGCCTCACCGAGCTTCTCCAGCAGCTCCAGCTGGGTGTCGAGGTAGTCGATGTGGTGCTCCTCGTCCTCCAGGATCGACTCGAAGATGTTCGCCGACGTGATGTCGCCCTTCTCGCGCATCACCTTGATGCCGCGCTTGAGGCGGTCGATCGCCTCCACCTCGACCTGCCGGTCGGCCTCGAACATCTCCTTGACGGTCTGGCCCACCCGCACGTGGAACAGACGCTGGTAGTTCGGCAGCCCGTCGAGGAACAGGATCCGGTCGGTGAGCACCTCGGCGTGCTTCATCTCGTCGAACGACTCGTGCCGCGTGTACTTCGCGAGCTTCGTCCAGCCGAAGTTCTCCTGCATCTTCGCGTGCAGGAAGTACTGGTTGATCGCGGTGAGCTCACCGGTGAGCTGCTCGTTCAGGAACTCGATGACCTCGGGGTCGCCCTGCATCGCGTCAGGCTCCTTCCACGTGGGGGAACTGCTGTGGTTGCGGCCGCATGATTGCACCGCCGTAGAAGATCGTCCAGTAAGTGCGTACTTAGTAAGTAAGTGCGCACTCAGTGCGGTTTGGGTAACTTTGTTCCCTTGGTCATGGGCACTGCCCGGGGTCTGTCAGGATGGAGGCATGGGTCATCCGGAGGAGCGCGAATCAGGCGAAGCGGCACGGTCCGAGCTTCCGCCGGGACAGCGACTCCAGCGCGGCTGGCCCGTCACGCACTACGGGCCGGTGCCCAAGTTCCGACCCGAACGCTGGGAGTTCAGGGTCTTCGGGGCCACCGCCGACGGTGACAAGAGCTGCTGGAACCACGAGGAGCTGACGGCCCTGCCGTACACCACCGTGGTGGCCGATCTGCACTGCGTGACGAAGTTCAGCATGATCGGTGCCGAATGGGGCGGTATCCCGGCCCGCGCCGTCCTGGAGCTCGCCCCGCCCGCGCCGACCGTCACCCATGTGATGGTGTGGGCGGAGTACGGCTTCAGCTCCAACCTCAGGCTGGCCGACTTCGCCGCCGAGCGCACCATCTTCGCCACCCACAAGGACGGCGAGCTGCTCACGGCGGAACACGGCTTCCCGCTCCGCCTGGTCGTCCCGCACCTGTACGCCTGGAAGGGCCCGAAGTGGGTCCGCGGTGTGGAGTACATGACCGCCGACCGCCGCGGCTTCTGGGAGGAACGCGGCTACCACAACATCGGCGACCCGTGGCGGGAGCAGCGCTACTCGTACCAGGAGAAGCCCGGGGACGGCCCCGAGCTCTGAGCCCCGGACCGGCGGCTCCGGGGCGGCAGCCCCGGGTCAGCCGTCGCGGAGCTTCTTCAGCCGCTCCACGTCGGCCGCGTGTCCCTCCTTGCCGCCAGGCGTCTCGATGATCAGCGGTACCCCCGCCGTCGCCGGGTGGGTCATCAGCGCTCGGAACGGGTCCTCGCCTATGTGCCCGGCGCCGATGTTCTCGTGCCGGTCCTTGTGGGCGCCGGCCACGTCCTTGGAGTCGTTGGCGTGGATCAGCCGCAGCCGGCCCTCTCCGACGGTGTCCACCAGCAGGTCCAGGGTCCGGTGCATCCCGTCAGGACCGGTCAGGTCGTGGCCGGCCGCGAAGATGTGGCAGGTGTCCAGGCACACGCCCAGCTTCGGATGGGCGTCCAGTGCCTCGAAGTACGGCCCGAAGTCCCAGGTCCGGGAGCACAGCGAGGCGCCCTGGCCCGCGGTCGACTCCAGCAGGAGGTAGGGGTCGTCGTCGTGGGTGAGCTCCTCCAGCAGCGGCAGCAGGCGCTCGCGCACCTGCCGCAGGGCCACGGACCGCTCCCGCCCGCCGGTCGCGCTCCCGGTGTGCACGACCACGCCGAGCGCGCCGATCTCCCGCCCGCGCCGCAGCGAGTGCCGCAGGGACTCCACGGACCGCTCCACGGTCGCCTCGGTGTGCGAACCGAAGTTGATCAGGTACGGGGCGTGCACGTACGCGGGGATCGACCCGGCCGCGCAGGCCGCGCGGAACTCCTCGTCCTGCCGCGGGTTGCCGGGCGGGGTGGCCCAGCCGCGCGGGTTGGCGACGAAGACCTGCACGGCCTCCGCCCTCAGGTCGCGGGCGTAGGCCAGACCCACCGAGTTCAGGCCACCGGCGACGGGGACGTGACCGCCGACGGGGTTGCGGGAGGGGCCGCGCTGCTCGTGTCTCACCTGTTCAGGGTGTCACGGGACCCGGTGTGCCCCGGCACCGGCCGCCCGGACGCCGGGGGACGGGAGCGGTTTTCGGCTTCGCGGGCGCGGGAAGCGTCACAGGTCAGCTTCAGTACCTCCCGATACCGGCTTCAGCGGGAGGTAAGTCCGTGGTGGCTCGTAGACTCGGCCCGTGGATACGACCCTTCAGGACCCCCTCGTCGGGCAGGTGCTCGACGGCCGGTATCGCGTCGACGCGCGGATCGCCGTCGGCGGGATGGCCACGGTCTACCGGGCCGTGGACACCCGCCTGGACCGCGTGCTCGCGCTCAAGGTGATGCACCCGACGCTCGCGGTGGACGGCTCGTTCGTCGAACGGTTCATCCGGGAGGCGAAGTCCGTCGCGCGGCTCGCGCACCCCAACGTCGTCCAGGTCTTCGACCAGGGCACCGACGGGTCGTACGTGTACCTCGCCATGGAGTACGTGGCCGGCTGCACCCTGCGTGACGTGCTGCGCGAGCGCGGGGCGCTGCAACCGCGGGCCGCCCTGGACATCCTGGAGCCGGTGCTGGCCGCGCTGGGCGCCGCCCACCGGGCCGGGTTCGTGCACCGGGACATGAAGCCCGAGAACGTCCTCATAGGGGACGACGGGCGGGTCAAGGTCGCCGACTTCGGGCTGGTACGGGCCGTGGACACGGTCACCAACACCACGGGCACGGTCCTGGGCACCGTCTCCTATCTCGCGCCCGAGCAGATAGAGAACGGCACCGCCGATCCACGTGTCGACGTGTACGCGTGCGGTGTCGTCCTGTACGAGATGCTGACCGGCGACCGGCCGCACGAGGGGGACTCCCCCGCCGTGGTGCTCTACAAGCACCTCCACGAGGACGTGCCGCCGCCCTCGGCCGCCGTGCCGGGGCTGCCGTACCCGCTGGACGAGCTGGTCGCCACGGCCACCGCGCGCAACCCGGACGTCCGGCCCTATGACGCCGTGGAACTGCTGGCGCAGCTGCGTCTGACGCGGGAGGCGCTGAGCGACGACCAGCTGGACGCGGTGCCGCCGCAGGCGGTGGCGCCGTCGCACGACAACGCCGAGGACCGCACGAGCGTCATCCCGAGGGCCCTGACCGTGCCGCGGCCGCTGCCCGTCAACGAGGAGGACGAGCCCCGAGGGGGCTTCCAGCCCACCAGCAGGTTCCAGAGCCCGCCGCCGCTCCCGCCGCGCCGGGGGGCCACCGGGTCCAGGCGGCTCGCCCTGGTCGTCGCGGCCGTCCTGGTGGTGTTCGGGGTCGGCACCGGCGTCTGGTACATCAACTCCGGCCAGTTCACCAAGGTCCCGCCGCTGCTGGCGAAGACCGAGGCCCAGGCCAGGGACCGGCTCCAGGCGGCCGGGCTGAAGGTCGGCAAGGTCGAGGAGGCCTACAGCGACACCGTCGAGCGCGGCACGGTGATCGGTACGGACCCGGCGCCGGGCGAGCGCATCCGCGACCACGACGCCGTCACGATCACGCTGTCCAAGGGCCCGCAGACGGTGAAGGTGCCGGACCTGGCGGGATACCGGCTGGACAAGGCGCGGGCGGTGCTGAAGGACAGCGGGCTGGAGCCCGGCCTGGTCACCCGGGAGTTCAGCGACGACGTGCCCCGGGGCTTCGTGATCGCCACCGACCCGCAGCCGGGCGAGACACGGCACTCCGGTGCGGCGGTCGCCCTCACGGTCAGCAAGGGCAGCCCGGTGGACGTGCCGGACGTGACCGGCCAGGACCTGGCGGACGCCAAGGCCACGCTGACGCAGGCGGGCCTGAAGGTGGAGGTCGGCACCGCCCGGGTCAACTCGGAGTACGACGCCGGCCAGGTCGCGGCACAGACCCCGGCCGCCGACGGCCAGGCCGCCCAGGGCGACACGGTGACGCTGACGCTGTCCAAGGGCCCGGAGATGGTCGCGGTCCCGGACGTGGTCGGCGCCGGTGTCGACGACGCCAGGAGCCGGCTGGAGGCCGCCGGTTTCCAGGTCGAGGAGGACCGGGGCCTGCTGGGCCTGTTCGGCGACACGGTCAAGAAGCAGTCGGTGAAGGCCGGTGACAAGGCCCCCAAGGGATCGACGGTCACGATCACCATCCGGTGACCCCGACGGCCGGGTCGGCGTGCCGGGGCAGGCCGACCCACGCCCGGCGCCGTGAGCGGCCGGGGACCGGCACGCAGCACGGCGGGCGGGGGCGGTCCTTGCTCGCCGCGGCACCCGGGGCGTCCGGCGAAAGCCCTGTCCACCGCGGCACCCCGGGCGGGTCTCGAAAGTCCCGCCTGCCGCGGCGGCTCCCGGGCGGACGCGAGAGTGCGCTCGGCGCGCCACCCAGGGCGTGCCTCGAAAGTCCGCCTGTTGCACGTGCCGGGGCGGGTCTCGAAATCTGCGTCCGGTGCGCCGCCCGGAGCGTGCTGCGAGAGTCCTGCCCGTCGTGGACCTAGAAGGCAGGACGTTCGGGATCCAGCGCGGCCAGTCCGGTCGCCGGGGACGACGCCTGGGCGAAGTGGCGTCGGGGGATCCGGCCGGCCAGCCGGGCCAGCCGTCCCGCCTCCACCCCGTACCGCATGGCGGCGGCCATCCGTACCGGCTCCTGCGCCCGGGTCACCGCCGAGGCGAGCATCACCCCGGCGCACCCCAGCTCCATCGCCAGCGCCACGTCCGACGCCGTACCGGCGCCCGCGTCCAGGATCACCGGCACCTGCGCCTGCTCGACGATCAGCTGGAAGTTGTGCGGGTTGCGGATCCCGAGCCCCGACCCGATCGGCGACCCCAGCGGCATCACCGCGGCGCACCCCACGTCCTGGAGCCTGCGCGCCAGCACCGGATCGTCGTTCGTGTACGGCAGCACCGTGAACCCGTCGTCCACCAGCGTCTCCGCCGCGTCCAGCAGCTCGACCGGGTCCGGCAGCAGGGTCCGCTCGTCGGCGACGACCTCCAGCTTGACCAGGTCGGTGCCGAGCGCCTCCCGGGCCAGCCGCGCGGTCAGCACGGCCTCGCCCGCGGTGAAGCAGCCGGCCGTGTTCGGCAGCACCCGGATGCCGAGCCGCTCCAGCACCGACAGCACGGATCCGTGCACCGAGGCGTCCACCCGCCGCATCGCGACCGTGGTCAGCTCGGTGCCGGAGGCGACCAGCGCGCGTTCCAGCACGTCGAGGCTGGGCGCACCGCCCGTACCCATGATCAGCCTGGACGTGTACGACGTACCGCCGAGGACGAAGGGATCGTCGGCCATGGGTCAGCCTCCCTGGACGGCGGTGAGGACCTCGACCCGGTCGCCCTCGGACAGGGCCGTGGCGGGCCACTGCCCGCGCGGGACGACGGTCTCGTTGACCGCGGCGGCCACGCCGGACGGCGCCGCGGTGAGCGTGCGCACCAGGACGTCGAGGGCCGTGCCGGCCGCGATCCGCCGGGGCTCCCCGTTGACGGAGACGGTGACGGTGCCGGCGGGGGCGGGAGTGGCCGGGGTGCTCATACGGGCTGCTCCGTGAGTGCGGCGGCGGCGAACCGCCGGGGGGTGAAGGGACGTGCCTCGTCCGGCAGCGAACCGGTGGCCAGCGCGTGCGCGAGCACGTCACCGGTGACCGGCGTGAGCAGCACCCCGTTGCGGTGGTGCCCGGTGGCCAGCAGCAGGCCGTCCAGTCCGGTCGGGCCGAGCAGCGGCGCGTTGTCCGGGGAGGCGGGGCGCAGTCCGGCCAGGGTCTCGGTGAGCGGCAGCTCGGTCAGGCCCGGCACCAGCTCGTGCGCGTCGCGCAGCAGCTCGTACACGCCGCCCGCCGTCACCGTGGTGTCCCAGCCCAGTTCCTCGCTCGTCGCGCCGACGACCAGCTCGCCGTTCTCCCGCGGCACCAGGTAGACATGCCCGCCGCGCACCACGGCCCGTACGGTCCGGCTCAGGAAGGGCGCGTACCGCGGCGGCACGGTCAGCCGGAGCACCTGCCCCTTCACGGGCCGCACCGGTGGCCGTACCTCCGGCGGGAGCCCCGCCAGCCGCCCGCTGAGGCTGCCGGCCGCGAGCACCACCTGCCCCGCGGCCAACGCCGTGCCCTCGCGGGTGACGATCCCCGCCGCCCGCTCCCGGGCGACCTCCAGCCGTTCGGCCCACTCCCGGTGGAACACCACCCCCGACCGCTCGCAGGCGGTCACCAGGGCGGCCGCCACCCGTCGTGGATCGACCTGGTGGTCGCCGTCGACCCGCAGCCCGCCGCGCACACCTGGCGCGAGCATCGGCTCGAGACGCCGGCACTCCCGCCCGGACAGCCACTCGGACTCCAGCCCCGACTGCCGCTGGAAGACGTGCAGTTCGCGCAGCTCGGCCCGGTCGTCGGCGTCCAGCGCCACCGCGAGCGTGCCGCAGCGGCGGTAGCCGAGGTCGTGGCCCGTGAAGTCGGTGAGCTCCGCCGCGAAGTCCGGCCAGCGGCGGGCCGAGGCGAGGTTCAGGCCGAGCAGGGTCTGCTCGCCGAAGTGCAGTTCCGTGACGGCGGCCAGCATCCCGGCCGCCACCTGCGCGGCCCCGCCGCCGGGCGCGGGATCCAGCACGGCCGTGGCGAACCCGCGCTGCGCGGCCCGCCACGCCGTCACGAGTCCGATGATCCCGCCCCCCACGACGAGGACGTCTGACGTACGCGTAGGCGACATGGGCGTCCAGCCCCTCCCTTCGCCGGCATGACCCGGATCAGGTTCGTACGGTCGGAGGCCGCCAGCCTCCCTCTCAGCCCGGTGCGTCCGGGCTCCCGCGAGTGCTTTACGTTGACCACCCTAGCCCGACGCCCCAAGCCTCAGTAAGGGAGCCTTCGCCCATGGCCCGTTCGCTCGACGGCCTCGTCCTCGCCCCGGTCGCCGACCAGGCCGCAGGTCAGGTCGGCACCCGCACCCGGTTCACGTACCACGAGGAGGACGGCGCGGTCTGGGCCGAGTACGCGGGCGGCGACGTCGTGCGCGGGCGGTTGGTGGGTACTCGGTCGGGTGACCGGCTGGACTTCCGGTACGTCCAGCTGGTGCAGGACGGCACCACGTCGAGCGGGCACTGCGTGTCGACGGTCGTCGAACTCCCCGACGGCCGGGTGCGGCTGGAGGAGACCTGGGAATGGGAGTCGCGGCCGGGCAGCGGGACCAGCGTGGTCGAGCAACCGGCCGAGTAGCCGGGGCGCCGGTGACGGAGCCGTCGGCCGCGCCGGTCGTGGACCGGGGCGCCGAACCCGCCCGGCGACCGGCGGACGACCGGTTGTCTATGGTGATCGAGTGAGCGAGCAGACGCAGCAACGAGTGACCTCGGGACAGCGGCGCGTGGTCGTCGTCGGCGCGGGCATGGCCGGGGTGCAGACCGCGGTCGCCCTGCGGGAGCAGGGCTTCACCGGCGCGGTGACCGTGCTCGGCGCCGAGCCCCACCAGCCCTACGACCGGCCGCCGCTGTCCAAGGCCGTGCTGCTCGGCAAGGCCGAGGGCGCCGCCTTCGACGTCGACTTCGAGGAGATCGGCGTCGAACTGCGGCTCGGCTGCGAGGTGTTGGGCGTCCGCCCGGACGACCGGGAGGTGGACACCGTCGGCGGCACCTCCCAGGACGACGGCTCCGACGCGGGGCCGGTCGCGGTGCCGTACGACGTCCTGGTCCTCGCCACCGGCGCCGAACCGATCCGGCTGCCCGGCACGGAGGGCGTGCCCGGTGTGCATCTGCTGCGCACCCTCGACGACGCCGCGCGGCTGCGGCCGGTACTGGCCCGGCAGCACGACATCGTGGTCGTCGGCGCGGGCTGGATCGGCGCGGAGTTCGCGACGGCCGCCCGGGAGGCGGGCTGCGCGGTGACGGTCGTCGAGGCGGCGGACCGTCCGCTGGCCGGCGCGCTGCCCGCAGAGGTGGCCGCCCCGATGACCGGCTGGTACGCCGACAGCGGCGCCGAGCTGCGCACCCACGCGCGCGTGGCGCACGTCGAGCCCGGCGAGGTGGTGCTCGACGACGGCACCCGGCTGCCCGCGGGCGCGGTCGTGGTCGGGATCGGGGCCCGTCCCGCCACGGACCTCCTGGCCGGCTCCGGCATCGCCCTCGGGCCGCACGGCGAGGTCCTGGCCGACGCCTGCCTGCGCACCTCCGTCCCGGACGTCTACGCGGTCGGCGACTGCGCCTCCTTCCCCTCGGGCAGGTACGGCGAGCGCCTGCTGATCCACCACTGGGACAACGCCCTCCAGGGGCCGCGCACCGTCGCGTCGAACATCGTCGGCGAGGCCACCGACGAGCCCCCGGTGCACTACAACCCGGTGCCCTACTTCTGGTCCGAGCAGTTCGGGCGCTTCGTGCAGTACGCGGGCCACCACGCCGACGCCGACACGACCGTGTGGCGCGGCGACCCCGCCGGTCCCGCGTGGACCGTGTGCTGGCTGCGCGAGAACCGCCTCGTCGCGCTGCTCGCCGTGGGGCGCCCCCGGGATCTGGCCCAGGGCCGACGGCTGATCGAGGCCGGGGCGGAGATGGACCCCGGGCTGCTGGCGGACCCCGCGCGACCGCTGAAGGCGGCGACGGCGTAGCCCGCAGGGGGCAGCCCGGCTGTGCACGGCCGGTCCGGGATGGCAGTCTTGAAGGCGTGACCGAGATTGACGCAAAGACTGATGCTCTCGTCCCCGCCTGGCTCACCCTTCCCGACATCGCCGAGATGCTCGACGTCGAGGTGACCCGGGTGCGGCAGCTGGTCAAGGAGGGCCAGCTCATCGCCGTACGCCGGGGCGAGAACCGGGCGCTGCACGTTCCCGCCGCCTTCATCGACGAGGACAAGGTCGTCAAGGGCCTGACCGGGACCCTGACGCTGCTGCGGGACGACGGCTTCTCCGACGAGGAGATGCTGGAGTGGCTGTTCACCCCCGACCCGAGCCTGCCCGGCACCCCCGCGCAGGCCCTGAGCGAGAATCGCGGCACGGAGGTGAAGCGCCGCGCCCAGGCGCTCGCCGTCTGACCCGCTGATCCGAACAACCGTCCGACGTACGGCCGCGGCCCACGGCAGTGGTGCACCGCGGCCGTACGCCATCGCGCACCGCCCCGCCAGGGGCTCCGGGGGGACCCACGCATGCCCGACACCGCCGCCACCGCACGCGCCGCGCTCGCCGACGCCCGTCTCTACCTCTGCACGGACGCCCGGAAGGAGCAGGGCGACCTCGCGGAGTTCCTGGACGCGGTCCTGGCCGGCGGGGTCGACATCGTGCAGCTGCGCGACAAGGGCATGGAGGCGGCGGAGGAGCTGGACCATCTGGCGGTCCTCGCCGACGCCTGCGCCCGGCACGGCAAGCTGCTCGCGGTCAACGACCGCGCGGACGTGGCGCACGCCGCCGGAGCCCGGGTGCTCCACCTCGGCCAGGGCGACCTCCCGGTGCCCGCGGCCCGCGCGATCCTCGGCGACGACGTCCTCGTGGGCCGCTCCACGCACGCCCCGGCGGAGGCGGAGGCCGCGGCCGTCCAGGACGGCGTGGACTACTTCTGCACCGGCCCCTGCTGGCCCACGCCCACCAAGCCCGGCCGCCACGCGCCCGGCCTCGACCTGGTGCGCCACACCGCCGCCCTCGGCACCCGCCGTCCCTGGTTCGCGATCGGCGGCATCGACCTCGGCAACCTCGACGAGGTGCTCGACGCGGGTGCCCGCAGGGTCGTCGTCGTACGGGCGATCACCCGGGCGGACGACCCGGGCGCGGCGGCGGCGGAGTTCGCCGAGCGGCTGCGCAAGGCGTGACGTCCCGGGCGCCGTCGGACGGCGCCCTGTCCAAGGGATGGACAACAAGTCGACAATTCGGGCAAATTTCCCGCATTCGGTTGGGTGTCCGCCGCCCCCTGGCTAACCTGCGGGTATGGCCCTTGGAACCGCGTCCACCCGGACCGACCGCGCGCGTACCGTGCGCGACATGCTCGCCACCGGCAAGACGGTCCACTCCTTCGAGTTCTGGGCCCCGAAGACGGAGAAGGGCGAGCGCAACCTGTGGAACGCGCTGCGCAGGGTCGAGGCGGTCGCCCCGGACTTCGTCTCCGTGACGTACGGCGCGGGCGGCTCCACCCGTTCCGGCACCGTTCGGGCGACCGAGCAGATCGCCTCGGACACCACGCTCACCCCGGTCGCCCACCTGACCGCGGTCAACCACTCCGTCGCGGAGCTGCGCAACATCATCGGCCAGTACGCCGACGCCGGGATCCGCAACATGCTCGCGGTGCGCGGCGACCCGCCCGGCGACCCCATGGCCGACTGGGTGCCGCATCCCCAGGGTCTGACCTACGCCGCCGAACTGGTCCGGCTCATCAAGGAGTCCGGCGACTTCTGCGTGGGCGTGGCCGCCTTCCCGGAGATGCATCCGCGCTCCGCCGACTGGGAGTCCGACGTCGCGCACTTCGTCGACAAGTGCCGGGCCGGCGCCGACTACGCCATCACGCAGATGTTCTTCGAACCGGAGTCGTACCTGCGGCTGCGCGACCGGGTGGAGGCGGCGGGCTGCGCGACCCCGGTGATCCCCGAGGTGATGCCGGTCACCAGCGTCAAGATGCTGGAACGACTGCCACAATTGAGCAACGCCGCGATCCCGGAAGTCCTGAAAGAGCGGATCCTCACAGCGAAAGAGGATCCGGCCGCTGTACGCTCCATTGGCATCGAATACGCCACGGAGTTCTGCGCGCGGCTTCAGGCCGAGGGAGTGCCCGGACTGCACTTCATCACGCTCAACAACTCCACGGCTACGCTGGAAATCTACGAGAATCTGGGCCTGCACCACCCACCGCAGGCCTAGACCGGCCGTACCCGGATACGACACACTGCGTAGCGGCCACTGGGAGAGGGGCGTACATGGGCTGGACGGTCCTCTACATCGCGTTCGGCATCGTCGCACTGTGGCTGCTCGGCGAGGTGCTGTTGCAGTACAAGGCGCGGTTGCGCTGGCGCCTGCTCGCCTTCGGCGGCTTCCTCGGCGTCGTGCTCGGTGTGCTGATCCCGTCCGTGATCGTGATCGGACTGGGCGCCGCGGCCTTCGCGGTCGGCCAGACCTACGTCACCCTGTCGTTCCGGCGCGGCTTCGCGGCCGGCTGGGCGGTCAAGCGCCCGGACGAGGACGACGAGGGTGTCGGTGCCGTCGCGGGCTTCGCGCGCCGCCGCGGCCGGGCGGAGGAGGACTCGGACCTGGAGGACTCCGGCCAGGACGCCCACACGGACGGTTACGACGACGGCGATCGCGCCGACGACACGGCGGCGTACGCGCCGGAGAAGGCCGCCTACCTCCAGGACGACGGCTACGAGCGCGACGACGTGTTCACCGCGGACCGGTCCGGCGAGCCCGCGGCCGCCGAGTCCACCGCGGTCTACGAGCCGCAGCCGATGCCCGACGACACCGGCTCCTACGGCGTCTACGGCAACAACTCCTACGCCGCCAACGGCCAGCCGCAGGACCAGTACGCGACGGCCGCCCAGGGCGCCGACCAGTCGTACTCCTACGACGGCTACTCCGGCTACCAGCAGTACGGGTACGACACCACCGGCCAGCAGCAGCAGTACGCGGCCTACTCCGACCCGTACGGCGGCACCCAGACCTACGGCGACGGCACCTCGTACGACACCTCCGGTTACGGCAACCAGTACGGCCAGCAGAACTACGGCCAGGACCAGTACGCCGGCTACGGGGGCGAGACCCCGGCCGGCGGGGTGTGGGTGCCGCAGCAGCGCAGCACCGACGGCCAGTACGGCGGCGAGCACGACCAGGGGCAGCAGCAGTACCCGTACCAGGGCGACGGCCAGCAGCAGGGCAACGGCAACGGTTACGACGAGCAGTACCGTTTCTGAAGGCCCGGGGACCGTCGGGTCCCCGGGGCCACGGCCCTCACTGCGAGCCCTGGAAGTCCGGCCCCTCCACGATCAGTCCGGCCACCAGCGCGCCCGACATCCCGGCGTGCGGGAGACCGCCGCCGGGATGCGACCGGCCGCCCACCCGGTACAGCCCCGGCAGCGCGGTGACGTTGGACGGCCGCAGGAAGCGGCCGGCACCGGCGGCCAGCGCGGGGGCGGCGAGCGCGCCGAACCCTGACTCCGTCCCCTCGCCCCCGGCGCCCGGGGCGCGTACCTCGCGCCACAGCAGTCGCTCGCGCAGCCCGGGCACGGCCTGCTCGGCGGCCTCGACGAGCAGGTCCGCGAACCGTTCCTCGGCGCCCTTCGCGACGGGCGCCGACACGGCCGACAGCACCACGGACTCGTGCTCCGCGTCGGGGCGCAGGGCGGGGTCGTCCGGCCGCAGCACCGTCACGGTGGGCCGCACCGGCTCGTCCCCGGCGCGGTGCAGGCGGTCCAGCTCGGCCGTGCGGTCGGGGGCGTGCACGACCGTCCGGTGGGCGGCACCGGGCCCGGGGCGCCCGCGCAGCGCCAGGAACACCGTGAACCGGCCGGGGGCGACCTCGACCTCGGCCTCGGCCCCGGCCGCGGGCCCGGTCGTGGGCCGCAGGTCGTCGGGTCCGTACAGCTCGTGCCCGGTCATGGCGCTCAACCGCTCGGGCGCCACGCCCGCCACCACGTGGTCCGCCTCCACCAGCGACCCGTCGGCCAGCTCCACCCCCGCGGCCCGCCCGTCCTTGTCCAGGATCCGGCGGACCTCGGCCTCGAACACGAACTCGACCCGGCGGTCCAGGCACCGCTCGTACACGGCGCGCGCCAGCTCGCGCATGCCACCGCGGACGTACCAGGTGCCGAAGGCGTGCTCCATGTACGGCAGCACGGCCGCGCTCGCCGGGGTGTCCCGCGGGTCCAGGCCGTAGCCGAGGGCGTGGCTCTCCAGCAGCGCGGTGAGCCGGGGGTCGCGCAGTTCCCAGGCGCCGATCTCGGCGAGCGTGCCGGCCTGCCGGGTGCGCAGCAGCCGCTTGTGCGGGACCGCCGGGTAGGGCTCACGCTCGGCCAGCACCCGCCAGTCGGCCCACAGGGGCTCTTCGAGCAGCGGCCGGCGGGTGCGGTCCCAGGCCTCCCGGGCCCGCACCAGGAAGTCGCCCCAGCGCTGCCCGGCTCCCGCCCCGAGGGCCAGGTCCAGGGCGGAGACGACGCCCGCGCGGGAGGCGTTGGGCAGCGAGACCTCCGAGCCGTCCGCGAAGACGTGCCGCGCGGACGGGTCGACCTGGACCAGCTCGACGCACTCCTCCAGCGGCTGCCGGCCGGTCTTGACGAACAGGTCCCGGTAGACCGCGGGCACCGCCAGCAGGCCGGGACCGGTGTCGAATCCGAACCCGTCCCGTTCGAAGCGGCGCACCGCACCGCCGTACGTCCCCGTCCGCTCGTACACCGCCACCCGGTGGCCCGCGACGGCCAGCCGGGCAGCGGCCGCCATCGCGCCCATCCCGGCGCCGATCACCGCAATCCGTGCCATGCCTGCGACTTTATCGACCGCCACCGACAGCCCGGGCCGCGGCCGGTCGGTCCGGCGCCGATCCCGGGCGCGCTGTCCGGTCGCCGGTGGACACCGGGGGGAGTACGGGCACGTCCGCGATCGAAGCCATGCGGCGACGGCGCGGCATGGGCGCAACTGCGCACGGCTGAGTACCTGTACCTAGGGGGCGAGATGAGTACGCGCGCGGATGGGGCGCGACCTGCGGGAACGAGAGAGTGGAGGCACGGGAAGGGGCCCGGGTCCGGCACCGCCGACACGGGGCGGCGGAACGGTCCGGCCCTCGACCGCTCCTTCCGCCGACCCGGTCGGCGGGAGCGAGACACGGGGGATCCCGGGGGAACGACCGAACGGGGAACCGGCGGGGGAGCACGGGGAAGGACCGGAAAAACGGGGAAACACGGGGGTACGGCGAAGTGCCGGTCCGGAACGGCCGCGGGGGGACGCGGCCGGGACGGACCGGCACTTTCGTGTGCGGCGCTCGGCCGCGTGGGGTGAGCGCCGCGCGGGAGCGACAGGGCCTAGTGGCCTTGGTGGCTGCCGCTGACCCGGCCCTGGAGCAGCCGGGACAGCGCCGCGTGCACGTCGTCCAGCGACCGTTCCGGCTGGAACGCCTGCCAGTCCAGGGCGGCCACCAGCACCATGCCGACCAGCGCGGCCGCGGTCAGCTGCACATCGATCTCGTCGCTGAACTCACCGCGCTCGATGCCCTCGCGCAGCACCCCCTCGACGACCGCCACCGCCTGCTGCCGCACCATCATGAGCGTCGACTGCCAGGCCCGGTTGGTCCGCCATAGCTCCGCCACGTACAGCTGGGTGAAGGCCGGATAGCGGTCGATGAAGACGAGCCCGGCGCGGATCATCGCGTCCAGGGCGTCGACCTTCGTGCCGCCCTCGCGCTCGGTGCGCGCGGCGGCGTCCCGCAGGGACGCGGTCAGCAGTCCCACGCCGTGCCGCAGCAGCTCCTCGAAGAGGACCGACTTGCTCGCGAAGTTGTAGTAGACCGTGCCTTTGGCGACCCCGGCACGCTCGGCGATCTCGTCCACCGTGGTGGCGGAGAAACCCTGCTCGGCGATGAGCGTGACGGCGGCCTCGTAGAGCTTCTGCCGGGTGGCCTCGCGGCGCGTGCTGCCGCTCGACGTGGCGCTGCTGCTTTCCATGGCGTCGATTCTCACAGCAACCGCGCCCCGGTCCGGTCCCCGGGGGATCACAGGGTCAGCTCCGGATGCAGCCGGTCGAGCGTCCACACCTGGCGGCGGCGCGCCGACAGCGCGGTCAGCGCGAGGGCGCCCGCGGTGAACGCGACGAGCACGGCACACGCCTGCCACACCGGGCCCAGGCCGCCGCCCGTGATGAGCCGCCTGAGGGCCGCGACGACGTAACTCATCGGCAGGAAGGGGTGGATCGCGTCGAAGAAGCGGGGACTGGTCTGTACGGGGTACGTGCCGCCCGCCGACGTCAGCTGGAGCATCAGCAGGGCCAGGACGAGGATCCGGCCTGCCGCTCCGAAGCGCGCGTTGAGCCACTGCACGAGCGCCGCGAAGCACGCCGACACCAGGAACAGGAAGCCGACGGTCCCGGCCGCCCGGGTCATCTCCAGCCCGATCGCCCAGTGCAGCACGGCCATCAGGGCCGTCGTCTGGAGCACGCCGACCGCGACCACGGGCAGCCAGCCGGCCAGCGCGATCCGCCAGGCCGGGGCGCCCGCGGCGAGCGCGCGCCGGTTCAGCGGCGCGATCAGCATGTACGCCACCATCGCGCCGACCCACAGGGACAGCGGGATGAAGTACGGGGCGAACCCGGTGCCGTAGTTGGGCGCCTTGTGCAGGTTCTGCGAGGCCAGCTTGACCGGGTCGGCCATGACCCCGGTGCGCCGGTCGCGGTCCTGCTCGTCGTAGTCGGGGATCCGCGCGGCGCCGTCGTGCAGGCCGCCCGCCAGGGTGCCGGAGCCGTCGACGAGCTTGTACATGCCGCCGTTCAGGTCGTCGGCGCCCGAGCTGAGCCGGCCGACGCCCGCGTCGAGGTCGCCCGCGCCGGTCCGGGCGGTGCCGAGTCCGGTGTGCAGCCGCTTCGCCCCGGCGGCGACCCGGGCGGCCCCGGCGTTCAGCTTGTCGATCTTGGAGACGGCGTCGTCGAGGTCCTCGGAGAGGTGCGGCGCGCGGTCGGCCAGCGCGCGGGCCTGCTTCTGGAGCAGGGCGAGCTGCGTGTCGAGCTTCTTCAGGTCGCCGTCCTGGTCGGCGATCAGGGTGTTGAGGTCGTCGGCGATCGACGCCACGTCGGTGGCGGCCTCCTGGGCCTTCTTCAGATCGACGCACGCGGTGTCGGGCAGCACCGGGGTCGCGCAGCGCCGCTCGTAGACGTCGTGCAGGGTGTCCGAGGCCGCGTGGGCGCCGTCGGCGGCGGCCGGAGCCGTCTTCACCAGGATGCCGAGGTTTCGACGGATCGCGCCCGCCGAGTCGGCGACCAGCCGGGCGGTGTCGCCGATGGTCTTCTCGTTCTGCGCGACGAACGGGCCCACCGTGTCCGCGATGCCGTCGACCCGGTCGGCGAGCGCCTGGGTGCCCTCGGCGACCTGCCGCGAGCCGTCCGCCAGGTCACCGGCGCCCGAGTCGAGCTTCTTCAGGCCCCGGGCCAGCTCGGTGCTGCCGGTACGGGCGTCCACCAGGCCGTCGGCGAGGTCCTTCGAGCCCTGCTCGGCCTTGCCGATGCCGTTCTTGAGCCGGTCGGCACCGTCGGCCGCCTTCACCGTCTGCCCGTGGATGTCGGAGAACGAGACGAAGATCCGGTCCAGGAAGGACCGCGACGCCTTCGTCGACGCCGCCGTGCGCACCTCGCCGAACACCGTCCGCGAGATCTGCCCGACGATGTAGTTGTTCGCGTCGTTCGTGCGCACCTGGAGCGCGCCCGTCTCGGGGGAGTCACCCGAACTGGAGGCGATCCGCCGGCTGAGGTCGGCGGGCATGGTCAGCGACAGGTAGTACGTGCCGTCCTCCACGCCCGCGCGCGCCTCGGCCGCGCTCACCTCGTGCCACTCGAACGTCCTGCTGTCGCGCAGCCCTTCGGCGAGGTCGTGGCCCGCGTCGATCCGCTTCCCGCCGACCCGGGCCCCCTCGTCCTCGTTCACCAGGGCCACCGGGATGCGGTCGAGCCGGCTGTACGGGTCCCAGAACGAGCACAGGTAGAGCCCGCCGTACAGCAGCGGCAGCAGCAGGAGCGCGACCAGGGCGGCCCGGGGGAGCCTGCCCCGGCCGAAGCGGCGGAGCTCAAGAGCGGCCAGTCTCGGCGAGCGCATCGGCCGCCTCCTTCTTCGCGTCGGGGTGGGCGTCGGTGTCGACTTGGGGATCCGCGTCGGGATCAGTGCCGGGGGTTGCTTCGGGATCTGCGCCGGGGTCTGTGCTGGGGTCTGTGCCGGTGTCGGCTTCGGCGTCGGCATCCGTGGTGGGTGTGGGTGTGGGTGCGGGGTCCGTACCGGCGCTCGGCTCCGATCCGGTCCCGGATTCCGATCCGGTCCCGGATTCCGCGGCGGTCCCGGACTCCGTGCCGGGGCCGGGTGCCGTGGTGGCGGTCGGCCGGGTGGACACGGGCGTCGTGCCCTCGGGGGCCTCGCTGCACACCGCGACGACCGTGGTCCCGGCGTCGGCGATGGACCTCAACAGCGCCCACACGTCGGCCCGTTCGGCCGCGGAGAGCTTGAGGTCGGCGTCGTCGACGCCCAGCAGGCGGGGCCGTCCGATCAGTGCTAGCGCGACGGACAGCCGCAGCGCCTCCAGCCGCTCCAGGTCGCGCACGGCGGTACGCGAACCCTTGGGCAGGGTCGTCGGGTCCAGGCCCGCGGCGGCCAGCGCGGTGTCGACGCGCAGCCGTTCCTCGGCCGCCCGCTCCGCCCGGGGGCGCAGCAGCCCGCGCAGGGAGTCCCCGAACCGCCGCTGGAGCAGCGCCCGTTCGTGCAGATGCTCGCCGACGGTCAGGGCGGGGTCGAGGTCGGTGACACCGGCCACGTTGGCCGGCGCCCCGATCCGGCGCGCGGCCGCCGACTGCTTCGGCAGCCGGGCCCCGCCCACGGTCGCCGTGCCCTCGGTGGCCCTCATCCGTCCGGTGAGCGCGAGCAGCAGGCAACTGCGGCCCGACCCGGACGGTCCCTCGATCGCGATCAGCGCGCCCGGCTCCGCCTCGATCGAGACCCCGCGGAACGCCCAGCCGCGGGGGCCCTCGAGCCCGAAGTCCCGGGCCGTGACGGCGGCGCCGTCCCCGGCTCCCCCCATGCCCATCCCGTTCATCCCCTATTTTTGAACTGACTGGTCAGTGCAAAAACTAGCCCGAACCTTCGATCGAAGCAAAAGCGCAGGTCAGATCGGATTGTCAGTGGCATACCGCACGATGGGCACATACGGACACAGTGCCGTCACCAGACGACAGGAGGCTCGTCATGGCCAGCTCGAACGCAGCAGCCGCCCATCGGCGCCGCGCCACCGGCCCTGCCCCCTCACTGACCGGACCGGCGAGCGACGTACACCCCGTGCTGCGCCGGACCACGGCCCCGCCCGCCGCCCTCGACCTGCTCGCCCAGGCCCGTGCCGGACTCGACGAGGCCGCCGTCCTGGAAACACCGAACGAGCGCTATGCGACGGCCCACCTGGCCGCCCTGCGCACCGCCGCCGCCGTGCTCGCCGCGCGCGGCCGCCCGGAGACCAACCCCCGACGCCGGGCCAGGATCCGCAGCGCCTGGGAAGTGCTCCCCGAGATCGCGCCCGAACTCACCGAGTGGAGCGCGCTGTTCGCCGCCGGGGCCCGGCGGCGCGCCCGGGCGGAGGCGGGCATCCAGGGTGCCGCCAGCCGCCGGGACGCCGACGACCTGATACGCGACGTGGCGATGTTCGTCCGCATCGTCGAACGGCTGCTGGTGCTCCAGCCGGTGCTCCCGCAGGCACGCCAGGACGCGGGATGACCGGCGCCGTACCGGCCGCGAAGGACCCGCGGGCCGGGCGCCGGACCTCCGGCGCGACGCGCTGCCGGACGGGGCCCGGCGGGGGCCGACCGGCAGACGGACCGATGGCCGGGGGAGGGGCCCGAGGCAATAGGGTGGACAACGCCTGAAGCCGTCCCGCCGCCCGCACACCGGACCGGGAGGGCGCCCCCGTTCGCTCCGCCGTACCAGAGGCGGTGCCGTGCCGAGGAGTCGACTGCCGTGCCGGACCCGATGCGCCCCCGTGCCTCCCTCCGTACCGCCGTGGTCTGGGAGGTCCTCCAGGACGCCCTCGACCGCAGGGTCAAGGCCACCGGGCGTGAGTCGCTGGACGTCCTCGACAGCGGAGGCGGCAGCGGCAACTTCGCCGTGCCCGTCGCCCGGCTCGGCCACCGGGTCACCGTCGTCGACCCCAGCCCCAATGCGCTGTTCGCGCTGGAGCGCCGCGCCGCCGAGGCCGGGGTCGCCGACCGGGTGCAGGGCGTTCAGGGCGACGTCCACGGCCTGTTCGACGTGGTCGGGCGCGGCGGGTACGACGCCGTGCTCTGCCACGGCGTCCTGGAGTACGTGGAGGACCCCGCCGAGGGCGTGCGCAACGCGGTCGCCGCGCTGCGGACCGAAGGTGTCCTCAGCCTCCTCGCGGCCGGGCTCGGCGGCGCCGTGCTCGCGAGGGCCCTCGCCGGTCACTTCACCGAGGCCCGCCAGGCCCTGGGCGACCCGAACGGCCGCTGGGGCGCGGGCGACCCCGTGCCGCACCGCTTCACCGCCGAGCAGCTCACCGGGCTGGTCGAGGGCGCCGGTCTCCGGGTCGGCGCCGTGCACGGCGTGCGGATCTTCGCCGACCTCGTCCCCGGCGTGCTCGTCGACACCGAGCCCGGAGCCCTGGAGGCGCTGCTGAAGCTGGAGGAGGCCGCGGCCGAACTGCCGGCCTTCCACTCCGTGGCCACCCAGCTTCATGTGCTCGGTGAGACGCAGGAGGCCGCCGAGGCCTGAGCGGTGCACCGCTGATCAGGGGCTTGGCCGCAGATGGAGTACGCCACAGGCCCCCCGTTCGGGCGCTGTCCGCCGTATGATCGAGGCAGACCACCCGGCATGACGGGGCGGCCGCCGGGGAATGGAAGCCTCAGCGAGCCCGAACGTTCATGCCGGATTCTGGTTGGCCAATTGGTGTAGAGGGGCGGGTTTCACGGGGGCGATTCCCTGCCTATCCTGAAGGGACCCCCCGGGTCGCCCCGGCGACTGCACGATGAGGAGGACTCCGTGCCGCTCTCGGAGCACGAGCAGCGCATGCTCGAGCAGATGGAGCGAGCGCTGTACGCCGAAGATCCCAAGTTCGCGTCGGCGCTTGAGGGAAGCGGGCTGCGTACGTACACCCGGCGGCGGGTCTACCAGGCGGTCGCGGGCTTCCTCGTAGGTATTGCGCTCCTCATGGCCGGAATGGTCGCCAAGCAGGTCTGGCTGAGTGTGGTGGGCTTCCTCGTCATGCTGGGGTGCGCGGTGCTCGCCGTGACCGGCTGGCGCAAGGCCCCCAAGCCCGGCGAACAGCCTGCCGGGGCCGGGCCACAGGCCCGCCGTCAGGCACGAGCCAAGCGGTCCATGATGGACCGCATCGAACAGCGCTGGCAGCGGCGCCGTGACGAGCAGGGCCACTGAGGTTCCGACAGTTCTCAGAGCATCCCCGAGGGGGTGACCACCGCACGGTGGTCACCCCCTCGGTCATGTTCATCGGGTCGTGCTCCCGACGGCGTGGCCCAGGACCGCCGTTCCCGTCGCCCCCGTCGCCCCGTGCCCGCCGGGCCGCCGCCTCGCAGCACCCGCCGCCCGGCCGCTCCAGCGTCCGGGTGACCTCGTGGCCAGGTGCGGCCCGGTGGGCCGGCCGTGCGGCCGGCCCACCCGGTCAGCCGCTCTGCTCCCCGGAGGGCCGGCGACGATGCATCACGTCCGTCCACCGCGCGGCCCAGCCCGAGCGCAGCTCCGCCCAGCGGTTGCCGAGGTCCCACACCACGCGTACGGCGGACCGGGGCGCGAGAAGCGCCCGCACCCGGGCGGTCCGGCTCGCCCGCGCCCGCAGCGCCGTCCGCAGCACGCGCACGTCCCCGGCCAGACCGGGCTCGGCCCGCGGCTGCGGCGCGTACAGCACCTGCTCCACGGCCGACGCCACCCGGTGCACCGACCCGGCCGCGGGCTCCTCCAGATGCGCCAGCCGCACGATCCGGGTGGCCGCCCTGCGCGGTGTGAGCGCGTCGTCCGGCACGATGCCGTAGTCCCAGGCCGTGTCGGTGAGCTCGCGCCAGGCGGCCAGGACCTGCCCGGTGGCGATCGCGCCGGCCTGCCGGGACCCCGTCCCGTCCGGCGACAGCACCGTCATGTCCAGCTCGTCGGTGTGCTGCGCACCGGCGTGCCCCGGGCCGCCGGGCGGGGCCGCGCCCGGCGCGGACGGGGCGTGCCGGGCCGAGCCCAGCCGCACCGACCGGCGTCTGAGCCGCCACAGCATCGGCGACAGCGGAACCGCCACCACGGCCAGCCCCAGCAGGATCCAGCCCACGGTCTCGTACCAGTGACCGCCGCCGCCGTCCTGCCGCGCCGAGTCCGCGGGCAGCGCCCCCGCACAGCCCTCCAGCTTCTTGTCCTGCGCCGAGCAGCTCGTGCTCGGCGCAGGCGCGTCGGACGCCGCCGAGCCCGCCGAACGGCTCGCCTGCGGCTCGTCGGGAGTGCTGCTCCCGGACGACTCCGGCTGGGTGTACGACGGCGCCGAGCCCCGGGTGGGCGTCGGCTCGAAGCGGGTCCAGCCCACGCCCTGGAAGTACAGCTCGGGCCAGGCGTGCGCGTCCTTCAGCCCCACCGACACCGAGCCGTCCGACTGGAGGGAGCCCGGCGCGAAGCCCACCGCGACCCGGGCCGGAATGCCCAGCGTGCGGGCCATCGCGGCCATCGCGAAGGAGAAGTGTTCGCAGAAGCCCTCCTTGTCCTCCAGGAAGCGGGCTATCGCGTTGGGGCCGGTGCCGACCTTGACCTCGGTGTTGTACTGGAAGCCGCCATCGACGGCGAAGTAGTCCTGGAGCTTGACCGCCTTCGCGTAGTCGGTCACCGCGCCGTCGGTGATCGTGCGGGCGGTGCGCGCCACCACCGAAGGCAGCGATTCCGGCACCTTCGTGTACTCCTCGCGCAGCCCTTCGGGCGCCAGCGGCGACGCGGCGAGCTGCTCGGCCGTCGGCAGCACCTCCAGGCTCTTCACCTCGTAGCTCGCGCCGCCGGTGGTCTGGCCGCGATGGCCGACGAGCGTCATGGTCTCGGGCTCGTAGCGCCAGTTGCCCTTGACGGTCACGGCGCTCGGCGGGTACGGCATCGGCAGCCAGCCCTGGGCGTACCAGCTGGCGGCCGAGATCCGGGTCGTGATCTCCGCCCGTCTCACGTCGGCGCCCAGCCCGGTCGGCGTGGGCAGCTCGTCCGGCACGGCGACTTCGGGTCGCTTCGAGGACGTCCAGGTGGTGCCGTCGAACGCGTCCAGGGACAAGATCCGCAGATACATGTCGGAGAGGGTCGGGTTGTTGGTGCGCAGCACCAGCACCGTGCGGTCCTTCTGCACGTTCAGGCTGTCCTTCAGCGCCACCAGCGGGTTCACCGCCGCGGCAGTGCCGTCCCCGATGCCCGTGCCCACCCCGGTCCTGGCACTGTCCAGCAGGCCGTCCTGTATCGCGGGCAGCGGCAGCAGCGGTACCGCCAGGGCGATGCCGAGCGAGACGGCGCCGATCCGCCGGCCGGTGCGCACCGGTGCCGAGGGGCCGGACTCGCCGCCCGGGGTGCGCGGTGTCCCGCCGAAGACCCGGCCCCACTGGGAGAGACGCTCCCGGCTCTCGGACAGCAGCAGCACCAGATAGCCGGCCGCCGCGAGCAGGAAGAAGAACCAGTCGGCGGTGCCGTCCGAGATGCCCGCGGCCACCGAGTACAGCGCCAGCAGCGGCAGACCGGCCGGGGCCGCGCTGCGGAAGGTCACCGCGACGGTGTCCACCAGCAGCCCGATCACCAGCACACCGCCGACGAGCATCAGCCGGATGCCGTCGGACAGCGGGGCCGGTATCGCGTACCGCCCCACGTCCTCGATGCCCGACCGGAACAGCTCGCCGAAGGTGCGGAAGGTGTCCGGGCCGGGCAGCAGCCCGCCCAGGGACTGCTGCCGGGCGAAGAGCAGGGTCAGCAGCACCAGCGTGACCAGGACCTGGGCCAGCACGGTCAGCGTCCGGGCCAGCGGTACCCGGCGGGTGGCCGCGCCCACGCCCGACTGGATCGCCAGCAGGACGGCGGCCTCCAGCAGCCAGCCGACCGAGTCGACCAGGGGCAGCAGGGCGCTCGCCGCGAGCAGCGTGGCCGCCCAGGCGCAGAGTGTCAGTCGTGCCCGCCCGCTCATGACCCGCTCTCCCCACCGGTCGTCGCGCCCGTCGCGCCCGTGGCGGCGAGATGGGCGCGATCCCGGTCCGCCTGACGCCAGAGGTCCTCCAGCAGGGCGCCCCGCGGCGCGCTCAGGGCCGTCCAGCCCGCCTCGCGCAGGGTCCGCAGCCGCTCCTGCCGCCCGCCCGCCGGGCCGGGCCCGTCCGGTGTCCCGGGCCCCCAGGTGTCGCCGTCCACCAGGAAGGCGAGCGCGGCACCGCTGCGCCGGCGCATCTTGGCGGCCACCGCCGCCTGTTCCTCGTCGAGCTCGCCGAAGAACGCCACCAGCAGTCCCTCGTTCCCGCCGCGCAGCAGGTCGTACGCCCGGGACAGGTCCGTGCCGTCCGAGTGGTCGATCACCGCCAGCGTGTCCATCATCAGCCCGGCCGCTTCCGCCGACTCCTGGCCGGCGGCCGCGAAGCCGTCCGCGCCCTCGCTCGGCACCGCCCTGCCGTCGTCCGTGACCAGCCGCACGGAGAAGCCCCGCTCCAGCATGTGGACCAGGACCGACGCGGCGCCCGCGACGGCCCACTCGAAGGCCGAGTCGGGACCGGCGCCGTGGAAGGCGAGGCCCCGGGTGTCGAGGAGCACCGTGCAGCGCGCGCGCTGCGGCTGCTCCTCGCGGCGCACCATCAGCTCGCCGTAGCGCGCGGTGGAGCGCCAGTGCACGCGGCGCAGGTCGTCGCCGTGGCGGTAGCCGCGCGGGATCACGTCGTCCTCGCCGGCCAGTGCCAGCGACCGCTGGCGTCCGTCGCCGTACCCCTTCGCCTCGCCGGTCAGCCGGACCGGCGGCAGCGATGTCACGCGCGGGGTGACGGTCAGGATGTCGTGCGCCGAGAAGGACCGGGTGAGCTCGCACATCCCGAACGGGTCGGTCAGCCGCAGTTGCAGGGGGCCCAGCGGATAGCGGCCGCGCAGGTCGGAGCGGACCCGGTAGGACACCTCGCGGCGGCCGCCCGCCTCCACCCGGTCCAGCACGAAGCGGGGACGCGGGCCGAGCACGTACGGCACCCGGTCCTGGAGCATGAGCAGGCCGGTGGGCAGCCTGGAGACGTTGTCCATCCGCAGATGGACCCGGGCCTCGCTGCTCGCGGGCACCCGCGCGGGGGCGAGCCGGCGGCTGCCGGCCACCCGGTAGCGCGTGCGGTGCAGCACGGCCGTGCAGACCAGCGGCAGCACCGCGAGGAGCAGGCCGACCCGCAGCAGGTCGGCCTGTCCCAGGACATAGGCGCAGACGGCGGCCGCGACCCCGGCGGCCAGGAACGAGCGGCCGCGGGTGGTCAGCCCCGCCAGGGCCGCGCGGATGCCTCCCTGCTGCCCCCGGTCGGCGTCCGTGTGGCCCGTCCCCCCGGAGGTCATCACAGCCTCCGCGGCGGCCGCTGCGGGTAGGCCGGGGCGTCGTGCGCCAGGCCGTAGCCGCTCTGCTGCTGGGGTGCGGACGGCACCGGCGTGCGCTGGAGGATCTCTTCGACGACCTGTTCCGACGTACGCCGGTTGATCTGGGCCTGCGCGGTGGGCAGCAGCCGGTGGGCCAGGACCGGGACGGCGAGCGCCTGCACGTCGTCCGGCAGGGCGTAGTCCCGGCCGGCGAGGGCCGCGGACGCCTTCGACGCGCGCAGCAGATGCAGCGTCGCGCGCGGGGAGGCACCGAGTCTGAGATCGGGGTGGGTGCGCGTGGCCGAGACCAGCTCCACGGCGTATCTGCGGACCGCCTCGGCGACATGGACGCCCCGGACGGCCTCCACCAGCTTCACGATGTCGTGCGCGTGCGCCACCGGCTGGAGGTCGTCCAGCGGGCTCGCCCCGCCGTGCACGTCGAGCATCTGCAACTCGGCCTCCGCGCTGGGGTATCCCATGGACACGCGGGCCATGAAGCGGTCGCGCTGGGCCTCGGGCAGCGGGTAGGTGCCCTCCATCTCGACCGGGTTCTGCGTGGCCACCACCATGAAGGGGCTGGGCAGTTCGTACGTCTGCCCGTCGATGGTGACCTGGCGCTCCTCCATCGACTCCAGCAGCGCGGACTGGGTCTTGGGCGAGGCGCGGTTGATCTCGTCGCCGATCACGATCTGCGCGAAGATCGCCCCCGGCTTGAACTCGAAGCCCCGCTGCTGCTGGTCCCAGATGGACACGCCGGTGATGTCCGACGGCAGCAGGTCGGGAGTGAACTGGATACGTCGCACCGAACAGTCGACGGACCGCGCCAGAGCCTTCGCCAGCATCGTCTTGCCGACGCCGGGGACATCCTCGATCAGAAGATGCCCCTCGGCGAGCAGCACGGTCAGCGAAAGCCGTACGACCTCGGGCTTGCCCTCGATCACCCCTTCCACCGAACTGCGGACACGCTCCACAGTGGCGGTCAGATCAGTGAGGCTCGCTCGATCGTCATAGGTCGTCACCCGGCCCTCCTCGGCCCGTACTTTCCGGGCCGACGCACCGTGACGCGGACCGGCCCACCCCGAAAACGGACGCCGCGCGGAAGGGTTCCACGCGACATCACCCCTGCATTCTTGCCGCCGTTACCGATTCGTGTCACTCGCCTGTGGACAACTGGCTGCGATATGTCGGGGCTTACGGGGGTTGATACGGGGCTAGGCCGGGTCCGTCTCACGCAGCAGGCCGGTCTTCACATCGAAGACGAAGCCGCGCACGTCGTCGGTGTGCAGCAGGAACGGCGAGGTGCGCACGCGCTGCATCGACTGGCGCACGTCCTGCTCGACGTCCCGGAACGCCTCCACCGCCCAGGCGGGGCGCTGGCCGACCTCCATCTCCAGATCGTGGCGGAACTCCTCGGTGAGGGTCTCCAGACCACAGCCGGTGTGGTGGATGAGCACCACGCTGCTGGTGCCCAGCGCGCGCTGACTGATGGTGAGGGAGCGGATCACGTCGTCGGTGACCACACCGCCGGCGTTGCGGATGGTGTGGCAGTCGCCCAGATTCAGGCCGAGCGCTGCGTGCAGGTCGAGACGGGCGTCCATGCAGGCCACGACGGCGACACGCAGGACGGGACGGGCGTCCATGCCGGGGTCGGTGAACGCGGCGGCGTACTGGCCGTTCGCCTCGACCAGGCGGTCGGTCACGGTACCGCCGGATATGGCCGGCCCGGAGCCGGTGGGAACCGATGCAGAAGGCGTCATGGTTATGACCGTACTGGTCACAGCCGGTCCCGTCGCGATGTGAGAGGGGGAAATAAGATCCATTGTGTCCTCTTGTGAGCTAACCCACACAGGTGGTGCCTGTGCCTCCGCCGGGGTGATTTTCCCCGGTTTGCCGCTTCGTACGCACCCCGGCACGCGACGCGCAGGCCGGTTGATTGACCGGGCCACACGGTGGACTAAAGTGACGCGAAGGCGGGAGGCGACACCCTCACTGCCGCATGGATACCCCCGAAGACCCCGGCGCGCTGTCCGGAGATCTCCCCACGTGCGCGGCGCGTACGTACGGCTCGGCCTCCTCCCGCTCCCGGCTGGGGGGAGGGTGGGGACCCGGCGGTGCGTGGGCCGCGCCGGACCTGAGAGGGCCCCTTGAGCCAGAGTCGACACGTCCCGGTGATGCTCCAGCGGTGCCTGGACCTGTTGGCCCCCGCGCTCGGGCGGCCGGGAGCGGTGGTCGTCGACTGCACCCTCGGCCTCGGCGGACACAGCGAGGCCCTGCTGACGCAGTTCCCCGAAGCCCGGCTCGTCGCCCTCGACCGCGACAAGGAGGCCCTGCGCCTGTCCGGCGAGCGGCTCGCCCCCTTCGGCGAACGCGCCACCCTGGTGCACGCGGTCTACGACGAACTCCCCGACGTCCTCGACCGGCTCGGCATCCCCCGCGTCCAGGGCGTCCTGTTCGACCTCGGCGTCTCCTCCATGCAACTCGACGAGGCCGACCGCGGCTTCGCCTACGCCCAGGACGCCCCGCTCGACATGCGGATGGACCAGACGACCGGCATGAGCGCCGCCGAGGTCCTCAACACCTACCCGGCCGGCGAACTCGTCCGGATCCTGCGGGCCTACGGCGAGGAGAAGCAGGCCAAGCGGATCGTGAGCGCCGTCGTGCGCGAGCGCGAGAAGGAGCCGTTCAGCAACAGCGCACGGCTGGTGGAGCTGATCCGGGACGCGCTGCCGCAGGCCGCCAAGCGCACCGGCGGCAACCCGGCCAAGCGCACCTTCCAGGCCCTGCGGATCGAGGTCAACGGCGAACTGTCCGTCCTGGAACGGGCGATCCCGGCGGCCGTGAAGTCGCTCGCCGTGGGCGGCCGGATCGCCGTCCTGTCGTACCACTCGCTGGAGGACCGCCTGGTCAAGCAGGTGTTCGCGGCCGGCGCCGCGACCACCGCGCCGCCCGGGCTGCCGGTCGTGCCCGAGCGCTACCAGCCCCGGCTCAAGCTGCTGACGCGCGGCGCCGAGCTTCCCACCGAGGCGGAGGTCGCCGAGAACCGGCGGGCCGCCCCGGCCCGCCTGCGCGGGGCCGAGCGCATCCGGGAGGACGTCGAGTGACGCCGGCGCAGCGGCGGCCCGGCCGGCCCGGCCGCGGACCCGGATCCGCGATCCCACCGGGCAAAGGGCGCGTGAGCAGGAAACCCGAGCTGAAGGGGCGGGCCGCCCGGCTCGCGCGGCTGTTTCCCGCGGGCCGGGCCCGGGCGGCCCGGACCCCGTTCGTCCTTCTCGTCGTCCTGCTGCTCGGCGGTGGCCTCATCGGTCTCCTCGTGCTGAACTCGGCGCTCAGCGAAGGCTCGTTCAGGCTGGACGACCTCAAGACCGACACCAAGAACCTCACCGACGAGGAACAGGCGCTCCAACGGGACGTGGACTCCTACTCCGCCCCCGACGCCCTCCAGCGCCGTGCCCGCGAGCTCGGCATGGTCCCCGGCGGCGACCCGGCCTTCCTGAACCGGGACGGCACCGTGAAGGGTGTCCCCTCGGCCGCGCCCCGGCAGTCCTCCGCCGAACTCCCCCTCGCGCTGCGCCCGCCGGAGGTGGCCGCCTCCGCGTCCGTCTCCTCGTCCGCCCCGGTGACGGCCACCGCGTCCGCCTCCCCGTCCGCCCCGGTGACGGCCGCCGCCTCCGGCGCGACGGCCGGCCCG
>NZ_VJZD01000007.1 GCF_009377175.1 Streptomyces adustus | reverse complement strand
CCCCACACTCCTCGCCTTCCCCCGCCCCGGACACGTCCTCTTCGGCAGCGACTGGCCCTTCGCCCCACCCCGGCCGGCCAGTACTTCGCCAACGGCCTCGACACGTTCCTCACTCCGGCGCAGTCGGAAGCCGTCAACCGCACCAGTGCCGAAGCTCTCTTCCCCCGCTTCGCCTCGGCGGCGTCCGTCGCCCCGCCGAGGCGCCCCGCCCCTGTCCGGCTGCGGCAGTCGGCCCAACGCGCCGCCGCCAGAGTGGCCTTCAAACTCGCCCAGCCCGGAACGAAGTGAGGATCCGGAGCCGTGACTCACGGGGCGGCGGCAGGGTTGTCCCCCCCTGCACCAGGGAATTCCCCGACGAACCCGGCCGCCCTCCGGGGGACTGCCGCTCAACGTACCCGCCCGAGGAGGAGAGGCCTCGCAAGCGCCGACCGGCCGAGCGACTGTGGCGCGCCCGGCCGGGCCGGTTCAGCCGACCGAGTCGACCAACAACTCGTTGGCCCTCTTTTGGCCTTCCTCGAAGATCTCCAAGCCCTGTTCCACCTGGGCCGCCTGGTCGTCCGTCAAGCCCTCGCATTCGGCAGGCACGCTGCCGTCCATGTTCGCGAGCATTGCGTTGAGACACCGACTCGCAGGATCGGCGTACCCCTGGTCCTGACCCGCTTGCCCGTCCGACCCATCGGACTCAGTGCCATCCGGATCGGTCACATCGGGGTCGGTCGCGTCCGGCTCGGTCGCATCGGGATCGGTCGCATCGGGATCGGTCGCATCGGAGGAGTCGGGAATTTGCCGGCCAGCCGTGATGCGATGTGCTTGCCGCCCGTCGGCGCCGGTGGCTCCGGTGTCATCGCCGGAGCAGCCGGTGATGAGCGCCATGGCGGCCAGCGCGAGGGCGGCCGGGAACGTACGGTGCAAAGGATCCCCCCTGGGTCCAGAAAAATGATCAGTCGTCACGCTGGCACATCGACCAGGGACGCGCGCCTGTCGTGACGATCCCGTTACAACAAGTCGCCATGTGACAGCAGAGAGCAACCTTTCTCCTTGGGGGAACAGGGCCTGGTAGGGGTCACAGTTCCCCGACACCCCACAGAGCAGCCGGTCGTCGCGGGACACCAGCAGCCCGTCCAGCTGATGGCCGAGGAAGATACGGGTCAGGGTGAGATCGGGCATGACCCCGGCTTGGAATCGGGTCACGGGTCACGCGGGGGACGCGGCAGCCGGGACCACGAGTTCCCCGTGCGGATCAGCGCCGACGGTCGGCGGTACGACCCTGCGGTTCGGTCGACAGCAGCGGGACCTGCCGCTGATCGAGCGTCACGCGGCGGCCGTCAGCTGGACCGACGGACGAGCGGGAATCTCTCCGTGCGCAGATTCCGGGTGCGCCGGTCTCTTCAGTGGCCTCGCCCGTCCGGGTGACACGCAGCACCGGCTCCCGGCGTGGCATGCCAAGTCGCCTGAGCACGTCCGCGCTCGGCTTCTAAGGTGGCGTCGGGAGGTGGCGGATGCGGGTGGGTCTGCACGCGCTCGGCATCGGTGACGGTGCCCGCCCGGAGGTCATCCGGGCGGTGGCCGCAGCCGCGGAGGCGCACGGCTTCGCCAGGCTCTGGTGCGGCGAGCACGTGGTGCTCGTGGATACGCCCGTCTCCCCCTACCCCTACTCCGCCGACGGTCGGATCGCCGTGCCCTCCGACGCCGACTGGCTGGACCCGCTGCTCGCTCTGAGCTTCGCGGCGGCGGTCACCGGGCGGATCGAACTGGCCACCGGTGTCCTCCTGCTGCCCGAACACAACCCGCTCGTGGTCGCCAAGCAGGCCGCCACACTCGACGTGCTCTCAGCCGGCAGGTTCACTCTCGGGGTCGGCATCGGCTGGTCCGCCGAGGAGTTCGCGGCGCTCGGAGTCCCCTTCATCGGGCGCGGGCGGCGGAGCGAGGAGTACCTCGCCGCGATGCGTACGCTCTGGACCGATGACCCGGCCTCCTTCGCAGGGGAGTTCATCCGTTTCGACGCGATCCGGGTCAACCCGAAGCCCCTGCGCGGCGGTCGGCTCCCGGTCGTGCTCGGCGGCAACAGCGAAGTGGCCCTGCGCCGCGCCGTCACGCTCGCCGACGGCTGGTACGGCTTCAACCTTGCGGTGGCCGAGGTCCGCTCGCGCGTCGCCGTGATCGCCGACGAATGCGCGCGCCACGGTCGCGGTCTCGACGAGTTCACGGTTGCCCTCTCGTTGAGGGACGGCACACCGGAGGACCTGCCCGTCCTCGCCGCAGCGGGCGTCACGGAAGTCGTGGTCGTCGGCGCGCCCCCGCCCGCTCCCGACGCGGCCGCCGCCTGGATCGCGGAGCTCGCCCGGACGTGGATTCGCCGCACGGCGTGACCGCGGCCGGCTGGAGGGAGTCGTGATCCTGCCGATCGTGCTCCTGTGTCCCGACCGGCGGACGCGCGGGGGTCCGATGTCGGTGAGGCTGTCCGCGCGTGTCCTCCTCACCGGCGGCGACCCGCTAATGGCTCCCCCACAGCCGTGAGCCCACCGCTGGTTCCATGGCCGCAACTGTCTCCTGGGCAGCGTCGGGTCCAGCTGGGCGCTGGCGGAATCCTTTCGGGTCGTCGGCACTGGACATGAGGGCGCCGCGCGCGGGCGGCGCCCTCATGTGGTCCGTCAGCTCGGGATGGCGTCGCCCGCGGGGGCCTCGCTGCGCCGGTCGGGCTTGGCGACGAACAGGTACACCAGGCCCAGGCCGATGACCAGGGCAGCCGAGATGATGACCAGGTAGTTGTCGTACCAGGCCGCGTCCGGGGTGCGCGGCCACGCCATGTTGACCGCGGCCGCCACTCCGTAGACCAGGGCGGCGATGTTCACCGGCAGGCCCCAGGCGCCGAGGCGGAACGCACCGCTGGGGCGCCAGCCCCTCAGCCGTGCCCGCAGCGCGGCCAGGACGACCATCTGGAAGCCGATGTAGATCCCCAGCGCGGCGAAGGAGACGATGCGGGTCAGCGCGTTGGCGGAGATCGTCGAGCCGAGGATCACCAGCGCGGGCAGGATGGCGGTCACGGCCAGCGCGTACGGGGGTACGTGCCGGGCCGGGGAGAACCGGGCCAGGTACGTGCTGCCGAAGATCATGCGGTCGCGGGCGTAGGACTGGAGCAGCCGGCTGCCGGCGGCCTGAAGGCTCAGGGCACACGACAGGAACGAGATCAGTACGACGCAGAGCACGATCCGTGTGCCGATGTCGCCGAAGGCGCCGCGCAGGACCGTGTACACGGGGTCGGCGTCCTTGCCGCTGATCACCGCCCCGAAGTCGGGCACCGCGAGCAGCAGGGCGACGGCCACGAAGGTCGCGGCGGCACCGCCGACGTAGATCGTCATGCGCATCGACTTGGGGATGCGCCGGGTGGGGTCGCTGACCTCCTCCGCGACGTCACCGCAGGCTTCGAAGCCGTAGTAGAGGTAGAGGCCGACCAGCCCGGAGGCGAGGAAGGCGGAGGTGTAGGAGCCCGACGATCCGGCGCCGAAGGTGTGCAGCACGACGCCCAGACCGTGCTCGCGGTGGGTGGTCAGCAGCCAGATCCCCACCACGACGGCACCCGCCAGCTCGGCGGCGAAACCGAAGATGGCGGCCGAGGTCATGACCCGGGTGCCGCCGAGGTTGAGCAGGGTGGCGATGAGGATGACGGCGAGGGCGCACAGGACGGTGCTGGTGGTCCCGGGTGCGAAGCCCAGGATCAGCGCGACGAACGGGCCGGCGCCGTAGCTGACCGAGGCGATGGTCGCCAGCAGTGCCAGCGCGTACACCCAGCCCGCCATCCAGGCCCAGCGGCGTCCCCACAGCCTGCGTGCCCACGGGTAGATGCCCCCGGAGACCGGGAACTGGGAGACGATCTCGCCGTACACCAGGGAGACGAGCAACTGGCCGACGCCCGCGATGACCAGGCTCCAGATCATCGGCGGGCCGCCGGTGGCCAGGGCGAAGCCGAACAGGGTGTAGACGCCGACGACGGGCGAGAGGTACGTGAAACCGAGGGCGAAGTTGCCCCACAGGCTCATCTCCCGCTTGTACTCGGAGGTATAGCCGAGGGCGGCCAGCGCGGCGGCGTCGTCCGCCGGTGGAGAGGATTCGTCGCCCGTTCTCAATGCATTGGTTTCGGCCATCGGGGCTCCCAAGTCTGTTCTCAAAGGCTCGACGGGAACGCTTCGCAGCTCCGTTCGAGTGGGCTCATGCTAGGTTTCCGCCACTCGGCGGCAGCCGCGCCGAATCGTTGAGATTCAGCCTCGCCGCCGCTCCAACCTGTCCAGGGACGTGATGTCTTGGACCAGTGCTGTCCGGAGCGTTGACATGCCGGTGACCATCGCCGATCTCCTCAGCCTTCCCGGGCTGGGCCTTCGCCTGCTCACCGGGGAGCCGCAGCGGGTCGTACGGTGGGCGCACACCGTGGAGTTGCCCGATCCGGCACCCTGGCTGCAGGGCGGCGAGCTCGTGCTGACCACCGGTCTGCGGCTCGGCCGCTCCGCACAGGCGCAGCGCGAGTACGTCGACCGGCTGGCCGACGGGAAGGTCACCGGGATCGGCTTCGGCACCGGCCTGAGCTACGACCGCGCGCCGACGGCGCTCGTCAAGCAATGCGCGGCCCGCGGCCTGATATTGGTGGAAGTCCCGTTGGCCACACCGTTCCTGGCCGTCATCCAGGCTGTCGCCGCAGCACTGGCGCAGGAGCAGAACGCGGCCTTCAGACGGGTGCTGGCCCACCAGCACCAGATGACCAGGGCCGCACTCGGCAAGGGCATCCCCGGCATCCTGCGGCACCTGGCCAAGGCGCTCGACGCCGAGGTCGCGGTGACCGACGCCCATCAACAAGTTCTCGGAGCGGCGCCCGGGGACGGCGCCGCTCTTGTCGACCGGGTGCGGGCCGAAGTCGGTTCGGACGGTAACCGGGCGGCGGGACCGCTGGGGCTGAGCGTCCGCGACGGGAGCAGGCACCTCATGGTCCAGTCGCTCGGGGTCGCCGGGACCCGGCGCGGGCTGCTGGCGGTGGCGGCCGACACGGAGTTCACGCCCCTCGACCAGTTGCTGCTCACCCACGCGGCCTCACTGCTGTCGCTGGAACTCGAACGGCCGCAGGAGGTCGTGGAAGCGCACCGGGCGCTGCGGGCGGCCGTCCTGGGCACACTGCTCGACGGCGGCCTCACCGCGCAGGCCGCGCACCGGTCTCTGCGCCACCTCGGCTTCGCGCCGGCCGACCGGCTGGTGGTCCTGCTGCTGCTCCAGGCCAGATACCAGCGGCCGGCCCTCGTGCAGCAGACCGCACGCAGCCTCGACGGCCTTGCCTCATGTCCCTATCTCCTGCGGGAGGAAGAGGACGGCGTGGTGGTCGTGACCCGCATCGCGGATCTGGACACGGTGCTGGACACCCTCGAAGCGGCCGACGTGACCATCGGGGTCAGCGGCGCCGCGGCACCGGACGACCTGTCCGGCGCGCTGCGCGCCGCACGGTACGCGGCCGCCCAGGCGAAGGCGGATCACCGACGAGTGGCGCGTTACGGGCAGTTGCGGCTTCCCGCGCTGCTCGCGGACGCCGCCGTTCGTACGGTCGTCGGCCACCTGGCCGACGACCTGCTGACGCCGCTGGCGGAACATCCGGTGCTCTACGAGTCGTTGGAGGCCTTCTTGCAGCACAACGGCGGGTGGGAGCCGGCTTCCCGGGCACTGGGGGTGCACCGGCACACCTTGCGCCACCGCATGGCACGCGTGTCGGAACTCACCGGCCTCGACCTGGAATCGGCCCAGGACCGGGCTGCCCTGCTGCTGGCGGTCCTCTCACGCCGGTTGTAGAGCGGTACTCCTCGCGCCAGGCCGGCCCCGCGGGCGAGTCCGGGGAGTCTCCCGTCCCTGCCGTATGCCTGCGGCCCGCGACACCGGGGCCGACAGGGCGACGGCCTGCGTCAGCTGTCCCGCAGGATCCCTTCCAGCGCGGCCACCGCGTGCCCCCGGTGCTCGTCGAGCAGGCGTACCGCTTCCTCCACCTGCCCGGCCCGCAGCGCGTCCAGCACCATGCGGTGCTCACGCAGCACATGGTCGCGGTGGCCCTCTTCGGCGTAGTACAGGGCGCGGTAGGCGTCGGTGGTGTCCCACAGGGTGGCGATCAGCCGGACCAGGCGCGGCATGCCCGCCGCCTCGTAGAGGATGAAGTGGAAGTCACGGTTCGCCAGCGTCATCGCGGTGACGTCGGCTGCCTGCGCCGCGGACTCCACCTTTTCCTGGGCCGCCTCCAGCGCCTGCATCGTCGCCGCGTCCCACCGCGCGCCCGCCTGCCGTACGGCCTCGGCCTCCAGGATCTCCCGCAGTCGGTAGACCTCGCGGAGGTCGACCAGGGACAGGACGGCGACGAAGTAGCCGCGGTGCGCCTCGTGGCGCACCAGGCCCTCCGCCTCCAGCGTCTTCAGGGCCTCCCGCAGAGGGAGCCTGCTGACGCCGAGCCGCTCGGCCAGCGCGTCCTGCCGGACCGGTGCGCCCGGCTCCAGCTCTCCGCTGGTGATGGCCCGTCTGAGCTCCCCCAGCACGAACTGCTGGGTGGTGGGCGGTCGCCGCCTCGGGGTCGGGCTGGTCATGGCGGGGCTCTCCAAATGATGCCGTCGTGGCCGGGAATTCGGGCCGGTGGGACAGGCCGGTGGGGCGGGTCGGTGGTCCGGTCGCCCGATGGCGGCGCCCTCTGGAGCAGGGCGTTCGGGCGGACGGTCTACGGAGTCGCGTCCAGCGGGCCGGGACGCCGCCCGAATTGGGCGAGGACCTCGTCGGTGTGCTCGCCGAGCCTCGGCGGCGCGCTGCGGTAGGCGGCGGGCGTGGCACCCAGCCGGATGGGGTTGGCGACCTGCTCCACCGGTTGGTCACGCCCCGGATCGCGGATCGTGACCCGGGCTTGCAGACCGAGCCCGTCGGCGAGCTCGAAGGCCGCCGCCAGATCGTTGATCGGTCCGCACGGCACGCCGGCGGCGGTGAGGACCTCGAACCATGTCTGCGCCGGACGTGTGCGCAGCGGTGCGTCGAGTGCGGCGAGCAGGTCCTCGCGGTGGGCGACCCGGTCGGGATTGGTCGCGAAGCGCGGATCGCCGGACAGTTCGGGGACACCCAGCTCGCGGCAGAGCGCCGCGAACTGCCGGTCGTTGCCGACGGCGAGGGCGAGGGGCCGGTTGGCCGCCTCCACCACTTCGTACGGCGCGATGGACGGGTGCCGGTTGCCCATGGCCCGCGGGACGATCCCGCCCGCGACGTACGCCGAGGACTGGTTGCTGAGCGCGGACAGAAGCGAGGCGAGCAGGGAGACCTCCACCCGCTGCCCCTCCCCCGTGCGCTCGCGGTGGCGCAGCGCGGCGAGCACGCCCATGCCCGCGTGCAGCCCGGTGATGATGTCGACGAGGGCGACACCGGCCTTGGTGCCGGATCCGTCCGGCTCGCCGGTGACACTCATCAGGCCGCCCATCGCCTGGACCAAGAGGTCGTAGCCGGGCAGCGCGGCGCCGCCGTCCGTGCCGAAGCCGGTGACCGAGCAGTAGACCAGGCCGGGGTTGAGGGCACTGAGCTCCTCGTAGCCGAGGCCGAGGCGCTCCATGGTGCCCGGCCGGAAGTTCTCCACGAGCACGTCGGCGCGGACGGCGATGTCCCGTGCGGCGGCCCGGTCGCGGTCGTCGGTCAGGTCCAGGACGACGGAACGCTTGTTGCGGTTGACGCCCAGGAAGTAGGTCGCCTCGCCGTCGGCGTAGGGCGGGCCCCAGGCCCGGGTCTCGTCGCCGCTGACCGGGCGTTCGATCTTGACGACCTCGGCGCCGAGGTCCGCCAGGAGCATCGTCAGGTACGGTGCCGCCAGCACGCGGCCGAAGTCCGCGACGACGATCCCGGACAGGGCCCCGGGCGGGGCCGTTCGGTCGGGTGACATGCGGGCTCCCTTCATGTCTTGGCAAGCACTGGGCGTGCGGCTACGATCCGAATTGGATCCAACATCCGAGATCCGGTATCCGTGACCGGCATGTTAGCGCCGCCCCTCACCGTTGTCAGCACGTCAGGAGAGCCCGTGTCCGCCCAGCCCGTGCACCCCCTCGATCTGTTCGGGATCGACACCCTGCTCAGCGACGAGGAGCGCGACATCCGCGACACCGTCCGCTCCATGGGCGACCGCGAGCTACGGCCGCACGTCGCCGAATGGTTCGAGACGGGCGCCATTCCGGCCCGCGAACTCGCCCTCTCGCTCGGCGAGTTGGGCGTCCTCGGCATGCATCTTCAGGGCTACGGCTGCGCCGGCACCAGCGCGGTCGCCTACGGCCTCGCCTGCATGGAGCTGGAAGCCGTCGACTCCGGCCTGCGCAGCCTGGTCTCCGTCCAGGGCTCGCTGGCGATGTACGCGATCTGGAAGTACGGCTCCGAGGAGCAGAAGCAGCAGTGGCTGCCCGGCATGGCCGCCGGCCGCTTCATCGGATGCTTCGGGCTGACCGAACCGGACGCGGGCTCCGACCCCGGCTCCATGCGCACCCGCGCCACGCGCGACGGATCCGACTGGGTCCTCAACGGCACCAAGATGTGGATCACCAACGGCTCGGTGTCGGACGTGGCGGTGGTCTGGGCCCGCACCGACGACGGCGTGCGCGGCTTCCTCGTCCCCGCGGGCACTCCCGGCTTCACCCGCAACGACATCAAGCAGAAGCTGTCCCTGCGGGCCTCCGTCACCAGCGAGCTGGTCCTGGAGGACGTCCGCCTCCCCGCGGACGCGATGCTGCCCCAGGCCCGGGGCCTGTCCGGCCCGCTCGGCTGCCTCAACGAGGCCAGGTTCGGCATCGTCTTCGGCGCGCTGGGCGCCGCCCGGGACTGCCTGGAGACGGCGATCTCGTACGCCGCCGACCGCACCGTCTTCGACCGCCCGCTGGCCGGCTTCCAGCTCACCCAGCAGAAGCTGGCCGACATGTCCCTCGAACTCGGCAAGGGCATGCTGCTCGCCGTACACCTGGGCCGCCTGAAGGACGCGGGCCGGATCACCCCGGAGCGGATCAGCCTCGGCAAGCTGAACAACGTCCGGGAGGCGATCGCGATCGCCCGCGAGTGCCGCACCGTGCTCGGCGCGAACGGCATCACCCTCGAATACCCGGTACTCCGTCACGCCAACAACCTGGAGTCGGTCCTCACCTATGAAGGCACCAGCGAGGTCCACTCGCTGGTCATCGGCGGCGCGGTGACGGGTATCGCCGCCTTCCGCTGAGCCTCCGGGCCCGCCGCCATGGCACTTCGGCGACGCGGCTGACGCTGCGGGAACCGCTCCGCGACCGTATTCCGCACCCTCGCCATGGTGGGCCACACGGACGCAGAGCGGGTCAGCCTTGCCTGCCCACGGGGATCGCCGTCGGCCCCGCACCGGCCGTCTTCACCTCAGGTGGCCCGGCCCGCAGGAGGTTCGTCAGGGCGCCGCTGCTGTCCGTCGGCGTAGGCATAGCCAAGGATGTCTCCTGGCGGGGACGACCGTCCGCGCCGGAGCAGGGAAGGCCTCCGTGGACGGCCCCCGGATGGTGCGGCGGCTGAACATCGACGGAGAACCGGCCGTCAGGCCCTGGCCGCAAGTACGACAGCGGCCGGCCGTGAAGGCGGCCGCTCCTCAGTGCGCGGCGCAGCAGCAGAAGAAGCCGCGGCACGTGTAGCAGCGTGGCCGCCCGACGCACCGGCACGACTGCCCGCAGTTCACCGGCTCGGTGTGCAGCGTCGCCTCGTCAAGGTTGCCCGGTTCGTACGCGGCGTGACAGTACCGGCAGGCAACCCATCCCGCCGGCAGGTCTTCGGCGCATGGCGTCGGTGGCCGCTCCATGGCCGGTGGCGGTCTGTGACCCCGCCCCGTGTCCGGGTCCTCGTCGTCGAAGAGGCGAAACACCTCGACGGACCTCCCCTGGTCAGACATGGCCGCATCCTCCCGGACAGCCGCCGAATTCGGCTCCGTGCCGCCGGGAGGGCGCCACAGAGCCGGTTGCCCTGGATCTCCGAGTCGCCCGGCCTTGCGTTCGCCGTCGCTGCCGCTCGGACAGCACCTGCGCCCGCTCTCAGCACCGGCTGCTCAGCCGCCCGGTCGCCGCGGCACCGGTGAGTGACGTGGACTCGTCCGAGCGACAGACGCATCCGTCCAGGGGATGTACCCCGCCCGGGCTGAGGCTCGAAGGCCTTAGTTGGTGTGGGCGATCTGGATGAGATTGCCACAGGTGTCGTCCAGCACCGCGGTGGTCACCGGCCCCATCTCGGTCGGCTCCTGCGTGAACTGCACCCCCAGTGCGCGCAGGCGAGCGTACTCCGCGTGCACGTCGTCGACGGCGAAGGAGGTGAAGGGGATACCGTCCTTGGCCAGCGCCTCCTTGTACGGCTTGACCGCGGGGTGACTGTCGGGCTCCAGCACCAGTTGGGTGCCCTCCGGGTCCTCGGGCGAGACCACGGTCAGCCACCGGTGCTCGCCGAGCGGCACCTCGTGCTTCTTCACGAACCCCAGCACCTCCGTGTAGAAGCGCAGGGCCTTGTCCTGGTCGTCGACGCAGACGCTCGACAGGTGGATCTTCATTTTCCGGTCTCCGGTGCATCGGGCTTGAGCCACCGGGCAACGATCTGCTCAAGCGGTTCGGTGGTGAGGTCGTGGAACTTGTAGCGGCCCTGGCGCCGGGTGCGGACCAGGCCCGCGGATTCCAGCACGGCAAGGTGCTGGCTGATCGCCTGGCGGGACGATCCCAGCCCGTGCTTGGTCGTCAGGCGCGCGCATATCTCGAACAGGGTCTGACCGTTCCGCTCGGTCAGCTCGTCGAGGATCGTTCTTCGGGTGGGGTCGGCCAGGGCCTTGAACACATCGTCCGGCACCACTCCACTATAGGCAAGTGACAACTTGCCTATCAAGCCGGACGTGCCGCGTGGGCCCGCCGAGCCGGATCGGCGAGACGGGCCTCGCGGCCACCGCAGGGCGCTACCGGGGGTCGTCCGCCGGGTCCCGGTAGGGCACGACGAAGCGATGCTGCCCGCAGCCGACCTCCTGCCGCTCGGCCCCCGGCAACGCGACGACAGCGGTCGAGCCGGTCGGCACGGTCACCCGCACCCGCAGCTCACCGGCCGCGCGTTCCCAGGCGACCTCGGCGAGCCCGTACGGCGTGCGATGCGCGGTGCGGGCCCAGGTGAGCCCCCCGCCAGGACGTGGCTCGACGAGCAGGGTCCGGTAGCCCGGCGATCCCGGTGCGAGCCCCGCCACCACGCGGTGCATCCAATCGGCCACCGCGCCCAGTGCGTAGTGGTTGAACGACGTCATCTCACCGGGGTTGATCGAGCCGTCCGGGAGCATCGAGTCCCATCGTTCCCAGATCGTGGTGGCGCCCATCGTCACCGGGTACAACCAGGACGGGTATTCGGTCTGGAGCAGCATCCGATAGGCGTCGTCGACCGCTCCCGCGGAGGTGAGCGCGTCACAGATCACCGGCGTTCCGAGGAAACCGGTGGCCACTTTGTGCTCCTTCTCGCGTACCAGCCGGACCAGTTGTTCGGCGGCACGGGCACGTTGATCAGGGTCGGGCAGGAGGCCGAACTCCAGGGCGAGTGCGTAGCCGGTCTGCCCCGAACCGGCGATCCTGCCGTTCTGGGTGACGAACTCGTCGTGGAACGCCTGCCGCACGCCGTCGGCGAGTTCGGCGTACTTCGCCGCGTCCGCCTCCTGCCCGATCTCCTCGGCGATGCGGGCCATCGTGTCGGCCACGTGGACCCGGTAGGCGGTGGCCACCAGATGCGCGTCCGTCTCGGCACGCCACGGCGCGTCCGGCGGCGCGGCCGGGTCCAGCCAGTCCCCGAGCTGCAGGGCCGGCTTGTCGAAGAGGCTGGCGGGCCCGAGCAGGTCGGTGAGCCCGTCGACCCAGGCCCGCATGCTCGCGTACTGGCGGCGCAGCAGCCCCGTGTCACCGAAGCGCTGGAAGAGGACCCAGGGCACGATCACCGCGGCGTCGCTCCAGCCGGCTGTCGGCGCGGGATCCGCGAAGGGGCCGGGGAAGTCGACCCGTGGCACGAACAGCGGTACGACGCCGGCTTCGGTCTGGTCCGCCGAGAGATCCGCCAGCCACGACGCAAGAAGTCCGGCACTGTCGTAGAGGTAGGAGGATGTCGGAGCGAAGACCTGGACGTCGCCGGTCCAGCCCAGCCGTTCGTCACGTTGCGGGCAGTCCGTCGGGATGTCGACGAAGTTCCCGCGCATGCCCCAGAGGACGTTCTCGTGGAGCTGGTTCAGCATGGGATCGGAGCAGTCGAACCATCCGGTGCGGCGCATGTCGGAGTGGTAGACGACGGCGACGGCATCGAGGTCGTCGTAGTCGCCGCCGACCTCGGCGTAGCGAAAGCCGTGGAGGGTGAAGGACGGTTCCCAGCATTCGCCGTCGAGGTCACCTCGCAGAATGTAGCGATCGGTCGCCTCGGCGGTGCGCAGCGGCCGCACTCCGAGTTCGCCGTTCTCCAGCACCTCGGCGTGACGCATCGTGATCGTCGAGCCGCGGCGGCCCCGTACCGAGATGCGCAGGCGCCCGACCATGTTCTGCCCGAAGTCCAACACGGTGCGGCCCGAGGGAGTGGTGATCGTCTCCACCGCGGTGCGCTCCTCGACCGCGCGAACGGGTGGCCCGGTCGGCGCCACGAGGGTGGC
The DNA here is from genome assembly GCF_009377175.1 of Streptomyces adustus. Taxonomy (GTDB): domain Bacteria; phylum Actinomycetota; class Actinomycetes; order Streptomycetales; family Streptomycetaceae; genus Streptomyces; species Streptomyces adustus. The sequence continues at coordinate 81,124 of NZ_VJZD01000007.1, read as the reverse complement.
GAGGTCCCTCTCCCCACGTCGGACCCCGGCCCACTCGCGCTCGTCGTACCCGGGGGACGACCATCCGGGCCTCTCCCGCGTCGCGTCGTACGTCTCGCCCTCGTAGAGATCGGCCTTGCGGATCGGCCCGGTGGCCGATCGCCAGCTGTCGTCGGTCGCGACCACCTGGCGGCGGCCGTCGGTGTACTCGATCTCCAACTGCGCCAGCAGACCGAGCGAACTGCCGTACGTGTCACGCCACTCGGGTACGAACCCCACGCGGCCGCGCCACCAGCCGTCGGCGACCTGTACGCCGATGGCGTTCTCGCCGGCCCGGAGCATCGGTGTGACGTCGTACGTCTGGTGGCGCAGCCGGTGCCGGTAGCTGGTCCAGCCCGGTGTCAGCGTGTGGTCTCCGACTCGCTCACCGTTGAGTTCGGCCTGGTAGATGCCGTGCGCGGTGATGTGGAGCCTCGCGCGGACGACGTCCCCTCGTGCTGTGAACGAGCGGCGCAGCAAGGCCGCGGGGCCGCGTTCGTCGTGAGCGGGCTCGATCAGGTCGGCCTGCCATTCGTTCAGGGTCAGCCCGCGTTCGACAGTCACGGGGTCGCTCCAGTCGGAGACCTCCCCGTCCGCGCCGATCACGCGCGCCCGGACCTCGCGCGCCTCCCGGGGCTCCAGCGGCGTGGCCGGCCAGGGCACCAGCACCGAGTCCGCCGACTCGACATGGAAGAACTCCTCGCCGATCGTGAGCTCGTAGGCGGCCTGCCGCCAACCGGGCCGGCCGGCGACCTGCCAGGAGAGGCGGGGGTGCTCTTCGCCGATGCCGAGGGGGTCGTCCCGGTGCTCGAAGCGCACCACCGAGATCTCATCCATGGCGCAGGCCCGCGACGAGCGCGCCGTAGACGCCCGCGCTGGGTTTCGGCGTGCGGTCGAAGGTCACCGGGTCGACACTGTGCAGGCCGAATCGGGGGCCGAAGCCGAAGATCCACTCGAAGTTGTCCATCAGGGTCCAGTGGAAGTAGCCGAGCACGGGGACGCCGTCGGTCATGGCTTCCTGGAGACCTTCCAGCGACGGCTCGATGAAGGCCGCCCGCTCGGTGTCGTCGTCGGCCTGGATGCCGTGCTCGGTCACCATGACGGGAACGCCGCTCACTGCGTGGGCGTAGCGGGCACAACTGCCCAGCGAAGCCGGGTCGGTGCGGTTCATCACGCCGCCCTGCGCCGGAGTGCCGTCGGCGTTCACGGCGCCCTCGGCGTCGTAGTAGTGCCGCTCGTAGTTCTGGATCCCGACGAAATCGTCCTCGCGAGCGATCTCCAGCCACGGCTGGTAGACCTCGGCTCGTTTGCGATCCCGCAGCGTGGCGTCGGTGCCGTGGACCAGGTCGTCGACCATCGCGATCGACAGGCCGGTCGGCAGATCCGGCCGGCGGGCCTTGATCGCGGCCCGGGCGGCCCGATGGCCCGCTGCCTGTCCGGCGAAGAGAGCGTCGGCCTCCTCGGCGACGGTGATGTTGGTCAGTCGGTAGCGTTCGACGCCCGCGGCCCGGGCGCACGCTTCGAGCGTGGCGCGCTCGAGGTCACGCACGACGTCGGGCAGACCCGCCCAGGCCAGCATGGGCGGCAGATTGGGCTCGTTCATCGTCACGGCCGCGGCGATCCGGTCGCCGAACGCCGACATCACCCGGTCGCAGAACCGGGCGAAGAGCTCCGGAGCCCGTTCGCCGAGCCATCCGCCCTGCATCGCGAACCAGTGGGGAGCCACGAAGTGCTGGAACGTGACCACCGGTGCCAGACCGTGCACGAGGCAGTGGTCGACGATCGCCTCGTAGTGGGCGAGCGCCTCGGTGGAGAACTCCCCCTCGACCGGCTCGATCCGTGCCCACTCGACCGAGAACCGGTAGGCGGTGAGATGCATCGCGGCCGCGAGGTCGACGTCCTCGCGCCACCGCTCCCACCCGTTGCAGGCTTTGCCGGACCTCTCCTGGAATACGGTCGGCGTCACGTTCTCGGCGAACCAGCAGTCGCTGGTGACGTTGTCACCTTCGTTCTGGTGCCCGGCGCCTGCCACGCCCCAGAGGAAGTCCGCGGGGAATCTGTGCATGGGTCTCTCCGTCGTTGTCGTGGTGATGAGCGGTCGTCAGCGGGTGGCGAGCAGGGCGGGCACCTCGCCGACGCGATGGCAGGCGGCTTGCGAGTCGCCCGCCGGGACCAGTGGCGGACGCGACCGTCGGCACACGTCCACGGCGAGCGGACAACGACTCGCGAACGGGCATCCGGCCGCGGCCGCGACGGCCGTGCCCGCCACGCCGATGCCGAGCGCCTCCCGAGCGGCGCGGCGCGCTTCCTGCTCGGCCGGGTGCGGCACCGGCGCCGCCGCGGTGAGAGCCACCGAGTACGGGTGCCGCGGCCGCTGGGTGACCGCCTCCACGTCGCCCACCTCCATCGCCCGGCCGCGGTAGAGCACCACGACGCGCTGGGAGAGGAACCGCACCACGCCGAGGTCGTGCGCGATGAACAGCAGCGCGAGCTGCCGTTGGTCTCGCAGATCGGCGAGCAGGTTCAGCACCTGGGCCTGGGTCGACAGATCGAGGGCGCTGACCGGCTCGTCGAGCACGATCACCTTCGGGTCGCAGACCAGCGCCCGGGCGATCGCCACCCGCTGACGCTGACCGCCGGAGAACTGCGACGGGTAGCGGTCGATCGCGTCGCCCGGCAGCCCGACGGCCTCCAGCGCCGCACGGGCCCGCTGCCACTGTTCCGGCTTCGGCACCCGCAGCACCCGCAGGGGTTCGACCAGCGTCTGGCCTATGGTCCGGGCGGGGTTGAGCGACGAGTACGGGTCCTGGAAGACGACCCGCAGGTCGATCGCGCTGACCCGGCGCTGCCGCGACGACGCCCTGGTGATGTCCACGCCGTCGAGGAGGACGGAGCCGGAGGTCGGCGGCTGGAGGCCCAGGACGGCTTTGCCGATGGTGGACTTGCCCGAGCCGGACTCTCCGACCAGGCCCAGTGTCTCGCCCGGGGCGATGTCGAAGCTGACGTGGTCGATCGCCGGAGGTGTCCTGCGGCGCCGTCCGTAGTGGACGACGAGGTCGCGGACGGAGAGGGCGGGCTGGTTCATCGGGCGGCTCCGGGTTCGCTCGGGGCGACGGTCGTCGCCGTGGACAGCGGGTGGATGCACCGCACGGTGCCGTCGCGGTGTGCCGGTGCCGCCTCGATCGGTTCGTGACACCGTGCGGTGGCCAGGGCACAGCGCTGTGCGAACCGACAGCCGTCGGGCCAGTGCTCGGGTGCCGGCACCGTGCCCCGGATGGACGGCAGTCGGTCGGGCACCTCTTCGCCCTGCGGAATGTGGGGGTTCGCGCTCAGCAACGCGCCGGTGTAGGGGTGTGCGGCGTCGTCGAGGACTGCGGTGACGGTGCCCGACTCGACGACCTGGCCCGCGTACATCACCGCGATGTCGTCGCACAGGTCGGCCACCACACCGAGGTCGTGGCTGACCAGCACCACGGACAGGCCCGAGGTCCGCACCAGTGAACGCAGCAGGCTGAGGATCTCGGCCTGCACGGTGACGTCGAGCGCGGTGGTGGGCTCGTCGGCGATCAGCAGTTTCGGTGAGCCGGTGAGGGCCAGCGCGATGCAGACGCGCTGTGCCATGCCGCCGGAGAGTTCGTGGGGATGACTGCGCAGGACCCGCTGGGGGTCGACGATGCCCACCTGGGCGAGCAGGTCGAGGGCTGTGCGGCGCGCCTCCCGGCGACCGACGCCGCGGAAGCGGCGGATCGGCCGGGTCAGTTGGTATCCGACGGAGAACATCGGATCCAGGGCGACCATCGGCTCCTGCGAGATCATGGCGATCTCGCGGCCGCGAACGGCTTGCAGTTCGCGCTCGGTCAGGCCGACCAGGTCCCGGCCGCCGAAGTGGATGGAGCCCTCGGTCACGGCGACGCCGTCCGGCAGCAGCCCCAGCAGGGAGCGGGCCGTCATCGTCTTGCCGCAGCCCGACTCACCCACCAGGCCCAGTACGGTGCCGGGCCTGATGCGCACCGAGACGCCGCTCACCAGCTCGGGTCCGTCGTCGACACCGACATGCAGGTCGCGCACCTCGAGCAGCGCATCGCTCGTTACGACCGCGCTCGGCCGTACGGCGGTCGGGACGAACCGGCCCGACCGGCGGGCGGGCTTGCGCACCGGCGCGGTCCGCTCGCGCTCCCCGGCCAGCGAGTCGGCGATCTGGTTGGCCGCAATGACGGTGAGCGCGAGGACGACTCCGGTCGGCACCATCATCCACGGGTCGTCGTAGATGTGCTGCTGCGCGTCGCCTATCAGCCCGCCCCAACTGGGCGTCGGTACCGCGGGCCCGTAGCCCATGAAGGCGAGTCCTGCCTCGATCAGGATGCCCAGGGCGAAGAGCTGGGCTGCCTGGACGGCGATGGTGGTGGCCAGACCCGGCAGGACATGACGCAGGTTCACCTGGAGCGATCCGACCCCGTTGACCTTCGCCGCGTCGACGTACAACCGGGTGCGCAGCGACTGGGCCAGTGCGAGGAGTATCCGGTAGACGGGCGCGGAGAGCAGCAGACCGAGCACTGCCATGATCGCCCAGACATGGACGCCGACGGAGCCGACGAACGCGAGCAGGATGACCGTGGTGGGCAGCGCCAGGAGCAATTCGGCCACCCGGCTGCAACTCCACTCGGCCCGTCGGCCGTGTTCTGCCGCCAGGAGAGCCATCGGCACCCCGACGCCGAAGGCGACGGCCACGGCGAGCAACGCCGGACCGATCGAGATCCAGCCGCCGGCGACCAGGCGCGAGAAGATGTCGCGGCCCAGTTCGTCGGTGCCCAGCAGATGCCTGGCGGTCGGTCCGCCGAGCACCTGGCCGAGGTCCTGGTGTTCGGCAGGGAAGGGAGTCCACCAGCGGGCGGTGGCCGAGGCGAGAACGACCAGGACCAGCCATGCGCCGGCGACGATCGTGCCCGGTCGGCGCAGCCCGCGCGGAAGGCGTCGGCGCGTCGACGGCTCGGCGGGGGACGGCAGTTGGATCGGCTCGGTCGAGACGCTCATGCGGCACGCACCTTCGGGTCGAGGGTGGCGAGGACGAGGTCGAGGACCAGGTTGGTGGCGACCACCACCACGGTCGCGATGACGACGACGCCCTGGACCGCCGGGAAGTCATGGGTGTTGATCGCGTTCTGCGCGGCCTGTCCCAGGCCCGGCAGCGCGAAGAGCTGCTCGATGATCACCGAGCCGCCGAAGAGAGCGATGAACTGGACGCCGAGCACGGCCACCACCGGGGCGCCCGCGAACCGCAGGGCGTGGAGGTAGCGGATCCGCCAGGCCGGGGTGCCGAGGGCACGCAGGGTACGGATGTGCTCCTGCTGGAGGGCGTTGACCATCCCGGCGCGTGTGGTGCGCGCGATGATCGCCGCGCCCGTCAGGCCGAGCGCCAGCACCGGGAGCGTCAGACTCTGGGCGTACTGCGACGGCGAGGTGGTGAACGCGACGTAGCCGGTGGCCGGCAGGAGGCGGCCCTTCACCGCGATCACGTATACGAGCACGATCCCCACCCAGAACTGCGGCAGCGAGAGCGTGATCCCGCTCAACGTGGTGATCACGCGGTCGAGACGGCCGCCGCGGACCGCCGCGAGCACTCCCGGCAGGATCCCGAGGACGCCGCTGACGAGCGTCGCGAAGACGGCCGTCGAGGCGGTGACGGGCAGCCGCTGCGTCAGGTCCGGCCAGATGGTGTGGCCGTCGATCAGCGAGGCGCCGAGGTCACCACGGACCGCGTGGGTCAGCCAGGTCGCGTACTGCGCCGTCAGCGACCGGTTCCAGCCGAGGCGATCGTTCTCGGCGGCGATCTGGGCCTTGGTCGCTCCTTCCCCCGCGGTGATGACGCCAGGACTTCCTCCGGAGGCGTGGACCAGAAGAAAACTCAAGACCGACGCCACCAGCACGGTGACGACGCCGAGCCCGAAGCGTCGGGCGAGGTAGGTGAGCATGAGAGGTCCTCTTCGAATCTGTCTCGGGTCGGCCCGGGCGGACGGGCGAAGGACGCCGGTCCGCACCGGGGCCGCCGAACGAGCGGCTGTGGCAGGGGCTGTCAGGCGACCGGCCGGAAGGCGCTGAGCAGCGGGTAGCCGTCGGTGCCGGGGAAGGCCGGCGCCTTGAGCGCCTTGGAGTCGTAGCCGACGTACGCGTACTGCTCGGCGATCGGGATCAGCCAGCCTTCGTCGATCAGCGCCTCGTTCAGCTTCTGCAGGGCGGCGGGGCGGTCCGACGCGGCGGCGTTCGTCGCGGCGCCCAGGGCGGCGCCGATGGCCGGGGACTGCGTCTTGTGCGGGTTGGCGAAGCCGCCCACCAGGACACCGGCCGTGATGCCGATCTCATTGCTCATCGTCAGAGGTATGAATCCCAGCGGCTGAGTGTTGACCGCGGCGAAGATCTGGTCGGTCGAGCTGGTGACGTCGATCTTCATCGTGACCCCGACGGCCTTGAACTGGTTCTGCAGGAATTCCAGGTCGGCCTTGTCGGTGGGGCTGGCCGTGACGGTGAACGAGAAGCCCTTCGGGTATCCGGCCTTCGCGAGGAGTTGCTTCGCCTTGGTGGTGCTGTGGGCGTACTGCGTGTTGAGGCCGGGAACGTAGCCCGGCGACGTCTTCGGGAAGGCGTTGGCCGTCGGCTCCGCCCCTTTGGCCACGGTGTTGACGAAAGCCTGGCGGTCGATGGCGTAGCTCAGTGCCAGACGGACGTCCGGGTCGGCGAACGGCTTGGATGTCGCACCGCTCTTGTCGAAGACCAGGATGTCCAGCATCGTGCCGCCGTTCCTGGCGAGCGCGACATGGTTGGAAGCCGCTGTCCGCTCGGTCGACGTGTCGATGATCGACGCGTCCGTCTGGCCCGAGATCTGGGCGTTCAGGCGTGCGTTCTTGTCCAGGTAGGCCTTGTACACGACCGTCTTGAACGGATGGGTGGTCGCGCCGGCCCCCGGCTGCCGGGTCATGGTGTAGCTGCTGCCCTTGACCGAGGCCGTCATCCTGTACGGCCCGGAGCCGTCGGGCCCCTGGTTCAGCGTGCTCGGGTTGCTGATCGCCCGCTGCCCGACGATCATGCCGGGGACGCCTGCCAGGTTGGTCTGGAACGTGGCTTGCGGTGCCGCGAAGGTGAGGACGACCGTGTCGGTGCTCGCGGCCTTCACGTCCTTGATCTCCGTGGCGCCGCCCTTCGCGAAGCCCGCGTACGACTGGAGCTTGGAGTTGCTGCGGCGGTCGAGGTTGTCCTTGACGAGCTGCGCGGTGAGCTTGGAGCCGTCGGTGAAGGTGACACCCGACTTGAGCTTCAGCGTCATCTGGGTGTTGGCCTTGTTGTAGCTGAAGCTCGCGACCAGTTCCGGGACGGCCTGTCCGTCGGCGCCCTCGGCGAAGAGCGACTGGTACACCGATTCGTAGAAGAGGCGCTGGCCGGCACCGTAGAGCAGCGGGTCGTAGCCCTGGGGAGCGGGATCCGAGTCGTACCCCAGGGTGAGTGTGGTGCCGGGGGAACCACCTGCGGCGTCGGTCGAGCCGCCGCAGGCCGTCGCGGAGACGGTGATCGAAGCCAGAGCCAGCGCGCTGACCCCCAGGCGCTTGAAGTTGAAGCCGGTCATCGGAGCCTCTTGGGTGTCCAGGTCGGGGCCTTCGCCCAACTTGCCGAGAAGAATGGGTGGCGCACCTCACACCCGTCAGCAATGATTGCCATTGAATGAAACGTGTTTCCGAAAGGTGTCGTGTGAGTGACGCAGCCGCCCCCGCCCGGCCCAGGGGCAAGCGCCCGCCCCATGGCGAGCCCGTCGTCGACCGGGCCCTGGCCCTGCTGGCGGCCTTCGACGCGACCCGGCGCCGGCTCAGTCTTCGCGAGCTGAGCCGGATCAGCGGCATACCGACCAGCACCACGCTGCGCCTGGCCGGCCGCCTGCTGGAGTGGGGTGCCCTCGAACGGGACGAGGCCGGCTACTACACGATCGGGCTGCGCCTGCTCGAGATCGCCTCGCTGGCACCACGGGGGCACGGCCTGCGCCAGACCGCGCTGCCCTTCATGAGCGACCTCGGCGCGGTGACACGTCAGCATGTGCAGCTCGCGGTGCGCGAGGGACTGCAGGCGACTCTGGTCGAGCGTCTGTCGGCCCACAGCGCGGTCCAGGTGCACTACCGGGTCGGCGGCAAGATGCCGTTGCACGCGACCGGCATGGGCCTGGCGCTCCTCGCGTTCGCGCCGGTCGACGTACAGGAGGAGATCCTCTCCCGTCCGCTGCACAGTGAGCCCGACAAGCGGCTGATCCCGGCCGCGGCGATGCGCCGGACCCTGGCGGAACTGCGCAGGGAACGCGTCGCCATCTTCCGCCGCACCGAACTGGAGACACTGGTGGCGGTGGCCGCTCCGATCTTCGACGAGAGCGACGAGGCGGTGGCCGCGATCGGCGTGCTGCTTCCCGAACGCGAAGCGCAGCCGCGCCGGCTCAGCTACGCGGTGCGCACGGCCGCCCAGGGCATCTCACGTGCCCTGGGCGCCCCGAGCGCGGCCATGGTCTGAACGTCCCCCTCAGGGGGTGACGACGTGCCTGCCGGGGCCGAGGAGCCGGACCGCCCCGGCCGGCACGGCGACCTCGGCCGAGGTTCCGGGCGGCACGGTGACCTCGAGCCGGAATCCCTCCGCCGCGATCCGCCATGCCGCCTCGATGCGCCCGTACGGTGTTTCCAGCGTCGCCGAGGCGGACGTCAGGCCACCGCCCGGTACCGGCGCCACACGAAAGCGCCGGTACGCGGGTTCCAGCGGCCGCAGGCCCACCGTGCAGCGGTGCAGGAAGCTGATCACCGCGCCCTTCGAGTAATGGTTCAGCGACTCGTGCGGAGTGCCGTCGTGGTCGATGCCGTTCCACCGCTCCCAGATCGTGGACGCGCCGCGGTCGATCATGTGCAGCCAGGAGGGCGGGCTGTCCTGGAGCAGCAACTCGTAGGCCAGGTCGGCCCGGCCGTGTTCGACCAGGGTGGGCAGCAGGAGGGGCGTCGCGAGGAAGCCGGTGGCGAGATGCGTCCCGGCTGCCCGGATCCGTTCCACGAGCTGGGCGACGACCGTGGCCCGATGCTCCTCGGGCACCAGGCCGAAGGCGAGCGCGCGCGCGAGGTTGGCCTGGGTGGCCGGGCGCACCATCCCGTCCGGCATGGCGAACTCGGCCCGCCAAGCGGCGGTGACCCGCTCCGCGAGTTCGCGGTAGCGAACCACGTCGGCGGGTCGGCCCAGCACCTGCGCGATCCGCGCCATCAGCCCCGCCGAATGCGCGAGGTACGCCGTCGCGACATCGCTCTTGTCAGCAGCCAGGAAGACACCGAAGTCGTCGACGTCGTTGCCCGGCTCGAGCCATTCGCCCCAGTGGAATCCGGTGTCCCACAAGTACCGCTCGTGCGGGGCCCGCGGCCCCGTGCGGGCCGGATGCCTGCCCGATGCCGCCATCCGCTCGGCGCGTTCGAGCCAGCGCACCATGCTGGGCCACATGTCGGCCAGGATCCGCTCGTCGCCGTAGGCGCTGTAGAGCTCCCACGGCACGATCACGACGGCGTCACCCCAGCCGGCCGAGCCCTGCAACCGCGCCGTCGGACCTTGCCGGCCCTCCATCGGACCGTGGGGGGAGATGTTGGCGACGGTGCCGTCCTCCCACTGCTCGACGGCGACGTCGGCGAGCCACTTCGCCGAGAAGCCCGCGACGTCGTAGAGGAAGGCGGCGGTGGGCACGTACAGCTGCCAGTCGCCGGTCCAGCCCGCGCGCTCCCGGTGCGGGCAGTCGGTCGGGATCTCACAGGCGTTCCCGCGGAAGCTCCAAACAGCCGCCTCGTGCAGCCGGTTGATCCGCTCGTCGCTGCACGAGAACCAGCCGGTGCGGCGCAGGTCGGTGTGCACCACCACACCGGTCAGATCCGCAGGGCTCAGTTCCTCGGGATGTCCCTCGATCCGGACGTACTGGAAGCCGTGGGTGGTGTGCCGCGGCTCGAAGGCGTCACCGGACCGGCCTGCGGAGACCACTGTGTCGATCTGTCCCGCCGGAAGCGGCTCGGGCAGGAAGGGCACGGCCGGCTTGAGATGCTCGGTGGTGACATCGCCGTCCGGGCCGAGCGCTTCGCCGTGTGTCAGGGTCAGTTCGGTGCCTTCGGGGCCGAGCCGTTCGAGTCGAACCCAGCCGTTGATGTTCTGCCCCAGGTCGACGACCTGGCGGTCCCCGACTCGGGCGACCGACCTCGGGCGCAGCTCCTCGATCCGGCGGACCGGTGGAGCCGGGGACCAGATGAGCGTCTCGTAGCCGAGCGGGGCGACCTCCACCGGGTCCCATCCGGCATCCGGACCGTTCGCCCCACCCCCTCCACGCCGGTCCTCGGTCACACCGGCGATGAGGTCGGCGCGGATCAGGGTCGAGACCCGCCACTCCCACCCGGCGTCCGTGCCGAACACGGTCACACTGCCGTCGACGTACTCGACCTCCAGCTGCGCCAGGAACGCCGTGCGTTCGCCCCACTGGTCCGCGGCCCGGAAGATACCGAGCTGGCCACGGAACCAGCCGTCGCTGAGCAGTGCGCCGAACGTGACCTCTCCGGGCGCGAGGAGGGCTGTGACGTCGTAGGCCTGGACAGGCAGGCGACGGGTGTAGTGGGTGTATCCGGGTGCGAGCTCGACGTCGCCGATGCGCGTGCCGTCGAGGAACGTCTCGTAGACGCCGTGCGCGGTCGCGTAGAGGCGGGCCCGGCGCACCGGCCGATCGACGACGAACCGGCGGCGCAACGCGTAGGCCGGGCGCAGGCCGGCCGGGGCGACCTCGGGCTCCCGGGGGCGGATCCAGTCGGCGGACCAGTCCCCCTCGTCCAGCAGCCCGGTCTCGAAGACGGCCCGTTGCGACCAGCCGGACTCGCCGAGGTCGGTCCGCAGCCGCACCTGCCAGGCGACCTCGGCCGCCGAGCCCAGCGGCGCGAACGGCCAGGCGACCAGTACGCCGTCGCCGCCCTCGATCCAGCCTGTGTCGTGCTCGGTCCCGTCGATCTCGGCGAGGATGCGGTACGCCTCCTGCGCCGCCGTTCCCTCCGGAAGGCGCCAGGACAGCCGCGGCGAGCGTTCGCCGAGGCCGAGCGGGCAGGCTCCGAGATGCTCGACGGCAAGGAAGTCCGGGACGCTCATGCCGTGATCCGTTCCGCCTGGCGCACGGTGGAGGAGATGAGATCCAGAGCCGACGCCGTGGGCTCCAGGGTGGCCGCCCAGTTCAAGAAGCCGTGCGGCATGGTGCGCACCACCACCTGGCGGACGTCGGCACCCGCCCGGGCGAGTGCCGCCGCGAACCCCTCGCCGGAGACCCGCAAGTCGTCGTACTCGCCGTTGAGCACCAGCGTCGGACACAGGCCACGGAGGTCACCGAGGATCGGGAACGCATAGCCGTCGGCCCCACTGAGCGGGCCGCCGAGGTAGTTGTGGTTGAAGAACCGATGCATCGCGGGCGGCATCCGCATCTCTGGCGGCAGTTCGTCCATCAGCGCGAGATACTCCGGCGGCAGAGCCGGCAGGACCGCGTGGGCCACTCCGTAGGCGAAGACCAGGCAGGCGAGGGGACGCTGGTCCTCGTCGCGGAGCCTCAGCGCCGCGCCGGCCGCCAGATTGGCTCCGGCGCTCGCTCCTCCGGCCGAGACCCGGTCGGGGTCGATACCGAGTTCGTCGGCGCTCTCCCGGACCCAGCGCACCGCCGCGACCACGTCGTCGTGCGGCACCGGGTGGTGGACCCCGTTCCGGCAGAGCCGGTAGTCCACCGAGACGACGACCACGTCGCCTCGAACGGCCACTTCGCGCGCGGTCCAGTCGGCCTCGGGCATGTCGAGGTCGCCCATCATGAAGGCCCCACCGTGCATCCAGACCAGGCACGGCCGCGGGCCCGCACCGGGACGTTCCCCGTAGACCCGTACCGGCACCGGCCCGTGCGGCCCCGGCGCCGTGGTGTCGCGTACGGGGATGTCGGGCACCTCGTAGTCCGGCCAGGACCGGTAGGCCGCACGCCGCTCGGCGTACTGCGGATCCTCGAAGAAGGCCCGCATGTCGGGCACGCCTTCGATCAGTTTCAATCGCTTGAGGACTTCGGGATGAATCGGCATGGATCGCAGGGTTCCGGAAGCCGCGCGCCCGGTCACTCCACCGTGCCGTTCAATGAAACGTCAGGCACGTCCGGTGTAAAGCAGTCGTCGGACGATCACGTCGCCCTCGCTCGCGAAGGGCCCGATCACACGGCCGGTGAACGCCTTGGCCGTCTCGAAGCACCAGTGCCGGCCGTCGAGCTCCGCCAGGGCGACCTCGGTGTCGGCCGACCGGGCGGTCAGGCGGATCCGGTCGCCTCCGACCGCGCCCGCGGAGAAGTCGGCGGGCGGCGGCGTCATCGCGAAGGTGAGCTCGACCTCGCCGGCCGGCAGGGTCGCGTGCCAGCTCCGGTCGAAGCCGGCCACGACGGCGCGCGCGGTGACCTCGACTCCCGCGGCGCTCGCACGTGCCTCCAGCGCGACGGCGTTGTCCTCCGCATTGCGCAGGGCCAGGCCGCCGGTCCCCGCACCTACGTCGAACGCCGCGCTGACGGTGGCCGCCAGGTGCCGCTGCCTGCGGCCGAGGAACGCCGGGCGCGGTCCGTCCAGCCCGGTGCTTCCGGCACCGGAGATCAGCAGCCCGCCGGGGACGGTCCGGGCGAACTCGGCCGCCGGCCGGCGCACCGCGATCCACTCGGGGTCGCGGAGCGCCGACGGCGTCGTGAAGTCGTAGTCGACCTCTTCCGGTGACGACGGCGGCAGGTCGGCCAATCGGACCTGCGGCCAGCCGTCCACCCAGTCGACGGTCCCCAGGAAGGTCTCCCTGCCGAGCGGGGAGAACGACTGGGCCAGTCCCACGGGCCGAACGCCCAGGCAAACCAGCGCCGTGCCTTGATCGGTCTCGACCAAGTCCGCATGACCGAGGTTCTGCACCGCCGAACCGGTGCCGGCAGCTGTCAGGACGGGGTTGGCCGGGCAACCCTCGAACGGGCCCTCGGGACGCCGTGCGCGGGCGACCGTCACGGCGTGGCCGCGGTCGGTGCCGCCTTCGGCCACCACGAGGTACCACCACTCGCCCCGGTGGTAGAGGTGCGGCCCCTCCGGGGAGTACAGCCCGCTGCCCGGCCAGATCGCTCGCGGCGTCTCCAGTGCCTCCCCCGTGGAGAGGTCGACCCGGACCTGCTGGATCGGGTCGGGATGGCGTGCGAAGGTGACGATCGCCGTGCCGTCCTCGTCCCAGGCGAGGTCGGGGTCGATGCCGTCGACCGCCGGAATCGTCACGCCGTCGCTCCACGGGCCCGCCGGGTCCGTGGCGGTGAACACGACGCAGCCGCGCCCGCCGAGGAAGACGGTGACGATCAGGTGGAAGACGCCGTCTCGGTACCGCAGTGTCGGAGCCCAGACCCCGCCCGGAGTCGGCACCCGGTCGAGCCGGACCTGTTCGGGTCGGGTCGCCACGTGCCCGATCTGCCGCCAGTTGCGCAGGTCGGTGCTGTGATGGACCGGAAGCCCCGGAAGGTATTCGAACGACGAGGTGACGAGGAAGTAGTCGTCTCCCACCCGTACCACGCTGGGATCCGGGTTGAAGCCCGGCAACAACGGATGACTCATGCCTCCGCCAGGTCGCGCAGGAACCGGATCGCCTGTCGGTGGATGGCCGACGGGTCCTCGGCACCGTCCCAGAAATGGCCGGCGCCGGGCACGAGGACGAGTTCGGCGGTGCCGCCCGACGCGACGAGCGCGGACACGAAGGTCGTGCTCTGGCCGTACGGCACCATGGTGTCGCTGTCCCCGTGCACGACCAGCATCGGCGGCGCGTCGGCGCGGACGTGGGTGATCGGGCTCGCCTCGCGTGCCAGCTCGGGCACCGCGCCGGTGGGCGCGCCGAGGAACAGGGCCTCGCGCGTCTGCGGGTCGGACGATCCGGGCATGGCGGCCAGGTCGGTCACCGGGAACCAGGCCACCACACCGGCCACCTCCGCGCCGGTGAGCGCCGCCAGCAACGCGAGGTGGCCGCCCGCCGAGTCGCCCCACAGGAAGACCGGGCCTGCGCCCACCCCGTGTTCGGCGAGCAGCCCGGCGACCGCCGCCACCGCGGCCCGGACGTCCTCGACAGCCGCCGGATAGGTGGCCTCGCCACTGAGGCGGTAGTCGATCGCGGCGACGGCGAAGCCCGCGCGCACCATCGCCGGGTAGAACTCCTCCCCGAGGCGGGGCAGTGGGTGGCGGCGGGAGCCGCGTCGCCACCCGCCACCGTGCACGTGGACGATGACCGCCACCCGGGACTTCGTCTCGTCGGCGGAGAGGTCGGGCACGTGCAGATCGAGCTCCAGGGGACGAAAGCCTGGGACCGCGCCGTATTCGACGCCGGAGAAGCTCCTCATGCGACGGACAGCGCGAGCTGGTCGGCCCGCTTGTGGAAGCGGCCGCCCTGCATGATGGCGAGAAGGTTGTCGGCGTCCTGGAGCACCGTGACGTCCTGGGTCGGGTCGCCGTCCACGACGAGAACGTCCGCCAGGTGGCCCGGGACCAGGTGACCGACCGGCATGTCGAGCACCTGACCGCCGTAGAAGGTGGCGGCCTTGAGCGCCTCGAGCGGGGTGTAGCCGAAGAGCTTCACGAACAGCTCGAGGTCGCGGGCATTGCGGCCGATCGGATTGTTCGGGAAGCCGTAGTCGCCACCGGGCAGCACGCGCAGACCGCGCTTGCGCAGCTCGGGGTAGAGCCGCGCCATCGCCTCGAGCGACTTCACCGAGCCCATCCTCTCGGCCGTCGCCGGGTCGATGCCGAACTCCTCGCCCTCGTGGACATTGGCCCACATGATGCCGACCGCCGGCGACAGGAAGATCGAATCCTTTGCCTCTTCGAGCAGATCGACGGCCTCCGCGTCCGCGTAGGAACAGTGGTAGATCGAGCGGAAGCCGCTGGTGACGGCCAACTTGATGGACTCGGGGTTCTGAGCGTGGCAGTTGAGCCACACTCCGGACTCGCGGGCCTGCTCACCGGCGGCACGCGCCTCCTCGGCGCTGTACTGCGTGACCATCGAGCCTCCGGCGAAGAAGACGTCGTCGTTGCTCATCAGAAGCTTCACGCTGTCGAAGCCGAGAGCCGCCTGTTCGCGGATGAACTCGCGTACGGCGTCCGGACCGGTCCTCTGCTCCTGCGGACCGTCGGGACCCATCCGCACCGGGTTGTTGTCCCGCTCGAAGGACGCCGCGCGCATCCGCGGTCCGACTGCCGCACCGGCCTTGATCCGATCCCGCAGGATGACCTCGGTCGGTACCGGAGTGAGCGAGCCCGCCGAATAGGCGCTGGTGAAGCCCTGGTCGAGCAGGATGCGAGCGTTGCGCTCGGCGATCTCGAGGTGCTCGTCCGGCGTCGGCATGTGATGGAAGAAGCTGACATCAAGCGGCGGGTTGAAGGTCGGATCGATGTGCCCGACCGCCGAAGGGAAGGTCAGGTGGCAGTGGGACTCGACCAGGCCGGGCATGACCGTCCTGCCCGCGCAGTCGACGACCCGGTCTCCCGGCTGCGCCGCCACGCCGCCTCCGGCGACCACGGCTTGGATCGTGTCGCCGTCGACCACCACGTCGGCGGTGAACGCCGGTTCTCCCGATCCGTCGAAGACAGCACCGTTGACGAAGAGGACGCGCTGGGCAGACATGTCAGGCTCCGATCATGTTGTAGCCGCCGTCGGCCACGAAGTAGCTGCCGGTGATGTGGGTGGCGTCGGGTGTCGCGAGGAAGAGCGCCGCGCCGGCGATCTCCTCGGGCTTGGGGATGTGGCGCATCGGTGTCATTTCCCGCAGCGTGTCTCCCCGGCCTTTCTTGTAGTCCTCCCTGCTGAGCATCCGCTCCGTCTCCATGAAGCCCGGCGCGAAGGTGTTCACCCGGACCTTGGGCGCAAACGCCTGTGCGTAGGACTTGGTGATGCCCAGGACGCCGTACTTGGCGGCCGCGTACTGGGGTGCGCGGGCGCTGCCGCGCACCACGACGGTCGAGCCCACGTTGACGATCGCGCCCCCTTCGGGCTGCTCAAGCATGCGTGAGCCGAATTCGTGGGTGCACATCAGGGTGCCCTTGAGGTCGACGGCCAGAGTGTGGTCGACGGCCTCTTCGGTGATCTCCCGCCAGGACATCTGCTCGCTGGCCATGTCGCCCACGTTGTTGACGGCGACATCGAGGCGGCCGAAGTGGTTCCACACCTCGTCGGCCATGCGCTTGATCTGGGCCCACTCGACGATGTCGGCCCTGACCAGAAAGGCCTTGCGCCCTTCCGCCTCGACCCGTTCCGCGGTGCGGCGGGCCCCGGCCTCGGAGCTGCGGTAGTGGATCGCGACGTCGGCGCCCTCTTGTGCGGCACGGACAGCGATCTCGGCACCGAGACCCGTGCCGGCGCCCGTGACCAGAACGACCCTGTCGGCGAATCGCTGGGGGGAAGTCATGAGAAGTGCTGCCTTTCAGACAAGGGTGCGGCCGCCGTCGACGTACATGACGTGACCCGTCACGAACGCGGACCGGGCGGAGCTGAGGAAGAGGAGCGGTCCGACCAGGTCGTCGGCCGTGCCGAGTCGGCCGGCCGGCACCAGGCCGACCATGGATTCCCGCATGCCGGGCCGGTCCAGGTAGGCGCGTGTCAGGTCGGTCTCGGTGTAGCCGGGCGCGATCGCGTTGACCGTGACCCCGTGGGGTGCCCATTCACGGGCCATGACCCGGCAGAGCTGGTTGACGCCGCCCTTGGTCGCGGCGTACGGCGCGTGATGGGCGTGGGCGAGCAGACCGGAGACGGACGAGACGAACACGATCCGGCCGTATCCGGCGTCGACCATCAGCGCGCCCGCCGCTTGTGCCGTCCAGACCGCGCTCTTGAGGTTCACGTCGATGATCCGCTGCCAGACCTCGTCGGGCGTCTCCAGAGCGGGCCGCCGGTCGTTCATCCCGACGGCGTGGAGGAAGACGTCGAGGCCTCCCAGCGCTGCGGCGGCACCGGCGACGGCCTTGCGGGCGTCCTCGGCGTCGGTGAGGTCGGCGACCCTCGTGTCGAGGTTCACGCCGAGTTCGGCGGCCTGCTCCGTCAGTTTGGCCAGCCGTTCCTCGTCGACATCCGCCACCATCACGCGCGCGCCCTGTCGGGCGAGGGCCAGCGCGGCCGCCGCGCCGATGCCACCGGCACCGGCGACGAGAGCAGCGCGATCACGAAGTCCGAGCCAATCCGTCATGCCGAGCATCCAAGGCGGCCCGGGTGACGCGCACTACGGGTGTTTCATTCACCGGCACACCTCGGGACCGGCATGCCATTGCCCGGCATGCCCGTCGCCACGGCCCGGCGTCCGCCGCACGGTGGGGTCATGACCCGCCTCCCCCGCCTCACACCCCATGAACTGGACCCCGCACAACGTGTCCTCTACGACACCATTGCGGGCGGCCCCCGAGCGAACGGTCCGCAGTTCTTCTCCCTCACGGACGGCGAAGGCCGCCTGAACGGACCGTTCAACGCGATGCTGCACGCCCCGGCCGTCGGATCCGCTTTGCAGGAACTCGGATCGGCCCTCAGGTATCGCTCCACACTGAGCGACCGCGTTCGCGAGACGGCCGTCCTGATCGTCGCGGCGCACTGGGACTGCGCCTTCGAGCGGTACGCGCACGAGCCGATCGGCCGAGCGGTCGGCCTGTGCGATGCCCAGCTCGTCGCCATCCGCTCCGGCACGGCACCGGAGCTGAGCGACCCGGCGGAAGCGGCCGCGGCCGACCTCGTGACGGCGCTGGTGGCGAGCGGCGACGTCGACGACGCACTCTTCGGCCGTGCCGTTTCATTGAACGGCATGGAGGCGGTGGTGGAGCTCACCACCCTGGTGGGCTACTACGCGACGCTCGCGCTTCAGCTGCGCGTCTTCCGCGTCGGACAACCAGGAGACCCCGCATGAAACTCGTGACCTTCGACAACGGCCAGGTCGGCCGCCTCGACCGCGATGACGTGGTGGAACTCGACGTTCCGTCGATGCGCGACTACTTCGAGCGCGGCGGCGAGGTCAGCGAGACCGGCCGGCGCTTCGCCCTCGCGGACGTACGCCTGCGGGCCCCGATCGTGCCGAAGAAGTTCTTCCACACGGCCGGCAACTTCACCGACCACCACGACGAATTGACCGCCGTCGACTGGTCGCACCCGGTACACAAGGGCATCGTCTTCTTCCAGAACGTCGACGCGATCATCGGCCCCGACGAGGCGGTCGTCTACCCCGAAGGACTCACCGAGGAGCTCGACTACGAGCTCGAGCTGGCAATCGTGATCGGCAGGAGCGGCAAGTTCTTCGGCCCGGAGGAAGCCGAGGACTACATCGCCGGCTACACCGTTTTCAACGACATCACCGCCCGCGACATCCAACGCCGCGAGATGCAGTCCGGCGTCTTCTCCTTCTCCAAGGCGATCGACACCTTCTGCCCCATCGGCCCGTGGATCGTCACCAAGGACGAGGTGCCGAACCCGCAGGCACTCGCCATGGAGCTGCGCGTCAACGGCGAGCGGCGGCAGGCCGGCAACACACGGCAGATGGTGATCTCCATCCCGCACCTGGTGGCCTACCACTCGGCGCAGGGCTACAGCGCCGGCGACATCGTCACCACCGGAACGATCTCGGGGGTCGCGGCGGTGCAGCCCAACCCCTTCGACTTCTACCTCCGACCAGGCGACCGGATCGAAGCCGAGATCGAAGGGATCGGCACCCTGCGCAATCCGGTGATCGCCTGGAAGGACGCGCACGACAGCGAACCGTACTCGATCGACCTCTACGGCCCGACGAACTGAGGAGAACAGATGCGACTCGCCACGCTGGCCGACCGCGCCGTCCTGCTCGTCGGGGACGGGGCGGTCGACATCGCCACCGCCTCCCACGGCCGCTTCGGCTCCGACCCGATGCAACTCCTCGCCGAATGGGACGAGTTCGTAGCCTGGGCCGGGCAGGCAGAACTGCCCGCCGCGACGCCCTACCGCGAAACCGACCTGAACGCGCCCGTCCCCCGTCCCCGGCAGGTGTTCGCCGTCGCGTTGAACTACCGGCCGCACGCGGCCGAGGCGGGCTACGTCGCTCCCGAGATCCCGCTGCTCTTCACCAAGTTCCCCTCGTGCATAACGGGCCCCCACGCCGAGGTCGAACTGCCCGACGGCAACGTCGACTGGGAGCTGGAGATGGTGGCCGTGATCGGCCGAGCCTGCCACCGTGTCCCGGCCGCCGAGGCATGGGAGGTCGTCGCCGGCCTGACCGTGGGCCAGGACCTGTCCGAACGGCGGCTGCAGCTGACCGGCAAGCCGGCCCAGTTCTCCTTGGGCAAGTCCTATCCCGGCTTCGGCCCGACCGGACCTGCCCTGGTCACCCCGGACGAGCTCGCCGACCGTGACGATCTGGCCATCGAGTGCCTGCTCAACGGCGAGAGCGTCCAGGGCGCCCGGACCAGCGAGATGATCTTCTCGGTTCCCCGGCTGATCGAGTTCATCAGCGCGGTCTGCCCGCTCCACCCGGGCGACCTCATCTTCACGGGAACGCCTTCGGGCGTCGGCAACCGTCGGGTGCCGCAGCGCTTCCTCGGCCCCGACGACATCCTGGTCAGCCGAATCGAGGGTCTGGGCGAGCTGCGCCAGACCTTCCGCTCGGATCCGGAGGCTTTGCGGCCTGCTTCGGCATGAAGTCACGCCGGGCGCACGAGGGTGACAACCACCGGCGTGCGCCCGCCCGGCCGACGGCGGGCCCGCCGTGCCGTCGTCATCGACCTCGACGGCATCACCTGCTGCGACTCCGGCGGTATCACCGTCCTGATCGCCTGGCGCAACATCGCCCGCCAGGCCCACGCCGGCGTCGCCCCGGCCGCCGTCCCCGAGCGTGTCAGCCGGGTCTCCGGCATCGTCGGACTCGACCGTCCAGAGATCTTCTCGGGCACGGCGGGAACAGCCGGTCCGGCCGACGCTGTTGCACCGGTCGAGGGAGCGGGGCCGCGCGGGCAAGGCACAGAGACACCGGAAGGGCGTGCGCCGGAGGCTGTCCCGGGTCCTCGGGCCGGGCGCGTCCGGCCACCCGATGCCGGGGCGGCCACCCGTCCGTCCGCCCCGAGTTCGGACAGAAGCCTTTTCACACCGGAGGACTTGTTCATGACTGACCGGCCTTTGACGCTCATGGCGGTACACGCTCACCCCGACGACGAGGCCACGGGGACGGGAGGTGTCCTCGCGCGCTACGCGGCGGAGGGCATCCGCACGGTCCTGGTGACGTGTACCGACGGCGGTTGCGGCGACGGACCGGGGGGTGTCAAGCCGGGCGAGCCCGGGCACGATCCGGCGGCCGTCGCCTTGATGCGACGTCGTGAACTCGAGGCGAGCTGCGAAGTCCTGAAGGTCAGTCATCTGGAGACACTCGACTACGCCGACTCCGGGATGATGGGCTGGCCGAACAATGACGCCCCCGGATCCTTCTGGCGGACGCCCGTCGAGGAGGGCGCCGCCCGGCTCGCGGAACTCTTGCGGCGCTATCGGCCCGATGTGGTCGTCACCTACGACGAGAACGGCTTCTACGGCCACCCCGACCACATCCAGGCCAACCGCATCACGATGGCGGCGCTCGCGATGACCTCGCCGACGCCGAAGGTGTACTGGACGACTGCGCCCCGCTCGATGATGCAGCGGTTCGGGGAGACCATGCGCGAGTTCGGTGCGGACTGGCAGGAGCCGGATCCCGCCGAGGCCGCCGCGATGGCCGAGATCGGGCTCCCCGACGAGGAGATCACCACCTGGGTGGACACCTCAGCTTTCGGCGCTCAGAAGTTCGACGCGCTGGCCGCGCACGCCAGCCAGGGCGAGAACATCTTCTTCCTCAAGATGGGCCGGCAGAGGTTCACCGAGCTGATGGGTGTCGAGACCTTCGTACGCGTCCAGGACACCACCGGCGCGGCCGTGCCCGAGAACGACCTCTTCGCCGGGCTGCGCTGACCCGTCCGCCCGCCGGGGCCCGAGCGTCTGCCGGAGGCTCAGCCGCTGCTGAGCCTCCGGTGACCGGCGTCACACTCGGCTTCTGTCAGCAATCGGGGCGCCGTCTCGTTCAAGGGGCACGCGAACGAGACAGGAGCATCGCCATGAAGCACCGCATCGTCGTACTCGGCGCCGGGTACGCCGGAGCCTACGCTGCCGGGAACCTGGCCCGGCGGCTCTCCCCCGCCGACTTCGAGATCACCGTCGTCAACGCCGAGCCCGACTTCGTCGAGCGGATGCGGCTGCACCAGCTCGCGAGCGGCCGGGACATCGCCTTCCGCGGGCTCGCCGACGTATTCGCCGGTACCGGCGTGCGGCTGCGCCTGGCACGCGTCACCGGTGTCGACCCCGCGGGCCGGACCGTCGCCGTGACCGGCGAGGACGGCGAGAGCGGCGAACTCGCGTACGACACGCTGCTCTACACGCTGGGCAGCTCCGTCGCCCACCAGGGCGTTCCCGGTGTGGCGGAGCACGCCTTCGATGTGACCAGCCGGTCCTCGGCGCTGCGTCTGCGTGAGCGCTTGGCGGGGCTGGGCGAGGGCGGCACGGTGCTGGTCGTCGGTGAGGGGCTGACCGGTATCGAGACCGCCACCGAGTTCGCCGAGTCGCGGCCCGACCTCTCGGTCGCGCTCGCCGCCCGCGGCGCGCTGGGCGCCTGGCTCTCCCCCAAGGCCCGCCGCCACCTGCGCCAGGCCTTCGACCGGCTCGGCATCACCGTCCACGAACACACGGCGATCGACGCGGTCGAGCCGGCCCGGGCGATCGCCGCCGACGCGTCCGTCCCGGCCGACGTGACCGTGTGGGCGGCCGGGTTCGCCGTACATCCCCTCGCGGCCGCGAGCGGCCTGGAGGTCGCCGGGACCGGTCAGATCGTCGTCGACCGCACCATGCGCTCGCTCTCGCACCCGGACGTCTACGCCGCCGGTGACTGCGCCTACGCGATCGGGGACAACGGCCGGCCGCTGCCGATGTCCTGCGCCTCGGCGGGCTTCACCGCCATGCAGGCGACAGCGGCGATCATCGCGCGCCTGTCGGGCACCAAGGTCCCGACGACCGGGCTGAAGTACTACGGCAACCACATCAGCCTCGGACGGCGGGACGCGATCTTCCAGATGGTGGACGGGGACGCCCGGTCCAAGTCCTGGTACCTGGGCGGCCCGAGCGCCGCGCGGCTCAAGTCGGGCATCCTCCACGGGGCCGGGTGGAGCATCGCGCACCCCACCTTCGGCATGCCGAAGCGCAGGCACCGCCTGGCCACCACGCCCGATCGGGCCGGTGCGAGGGCGTCCGCGTAGGTTGTCCCGCATGGACAGTGCAGCCACCGACGTGTTCGAGGCCGGCCGGGGCCGGCTGGCCTCGCTCGCGTACCGTCTGCTCGGCTCGGCGGCCGATGCCGAGGACGCCGTGCAGGACACGTTCCTGCGCTGGCAGGCCGCCGACCGAGACAGGGTCGAGGTGCCGCAGGCGTGGCTGACCAAGGCCCTCACCAATCTCTGCCTCGACCGGCTCCGGTCGGCGCACGCACGCCACGAGCGCACGGCCGGCGCGTGGCTGCCCGAGCCGCTCCTCGAGGGCGACCCCATGCTCGGCCCGGCCGACACCTTCGAGCAGCGCGAATCGGTGTCCTTGGCGGTACTGACCCTCATGGAGCGCCTCTCACCGGTCGAGCGGGCCGTCTACGTCCTGCGCGAGGCCTTCTCCTACAGCCACTCCGAGATCGCCGGGATCCTCGACATCACCGAGCCCGCGAGCCAGCAGCATCTCCACCGCGCCCGCGTCCGGGTCGCCGCGGAGCGTCGCCGCGGCACACAGACCGACCCCGCGTCCGCGCGCCGGGTCGTCGAGGAGTTCCTCGCCGCCGCCATGTCGGGGCGCACCGAGCGGCTGGTGGCGCTGCTCACCGACGACGTGACGGCGGTCTCGGACGGCGCCGGACTGAGCAGGCGGCTGCTGCGGTTCATCACGCGTGAGCGCGTCGCCTCCTACGTGCGGGCCGGCTTCAAACCCACCCCGGCGAAGCGGCGGCTGGCCGGCGGTTCCCCCGCCCTCCACATCGCGCTGGTCAACGGCTCCCCGGCCGTCGTCGCCGTGATCGAGGACCGGGTCGTGGGCGCGGTGGCATTCGAGGTCGGCGACGGCAAGGTCACCTCCCTGTACGGCATCGCCGCCGCCGGCCGGCTCGCGCGCCTCGAGAAGGCCTGGCGGCTGTACGAGCCCGGCGCGCCGGTCGTCAACGCCTGGTGACGGGTCGACTCGGCGGCCGGCGCTCCCCCGTGGCGACGGGCTGACCCGGTCGGGCGTCCGACCGGCGCCGCGGTCCCTTGCCGGTGGCGGCGTGGTGTGCCGTGGTGCGGCGTGTGGCAGAGGGTGGCGTGAGCGTGGCCGTCCTGCTGCGCGCCGCCGGGCGGGCGGTCTCCTCTCGTGGACTCATTGTGTGCGGGCCGGGGCCGGTCGGGCCCCAACCCTTCCGCAGATGGGCGTGGCGCCTCAGCGCTCGCTGTCGAGGTGGTCCATCAGCGGCGCCGCGTAGCGGGTTCCGGCCGCGGCGTCGGCCGGGACGGCCTGCTCGATGGCGGCGAGGTCGTCCGTGGTGAGCGTGACGGCCTGGGCGCCGAGGGCTTCGACGAGGCGTTCGCGGCGGCGGGCGCCGACCAGCGGCACGATGTCGCTGCCCTGGGCGGCCACCCAGGCGATGGCGATCTGGGCGACGCCGGCCCCCTTGTCCGCGGCGATCTTTCGGAGGGCCTCGACCAGGGTCAGGTTGCGGTCGAGGTTCTCGCCCTGGAAACGGGGGCTGATGCCACGGAAGTCCTGGGCGCCGAGTTCACGGTCCCGGGTCCAGTGGCCGGAGAGCAGGCCACGGGAGAGCACGCCGTAGGCCGTGATGCCGATGCCCAGCTCGCGGGCGGTGGGCAGGATGGTCTCCTCGATGCCGCGGGAGAGCAGGGAGTACTCGATCTGCAGGTCGGCGATGGGGTGGACGGCCTGGGCGCGACGCAAGGTCTCGACGCCCACCTCGGACAGTCCGATGTGGCGGACGTGGCCGGCCTGGACCATCTCGGCGATGGCACCGACGGTCTCCTCGATCGGCACGTTCGGGTCCAGGCGGGAGGGACGGTAGATGTCGATGTGGTCCGTGCCCAGGCGGCGCAGGGAGTAGGCGAGGAAGTTCTTCACCGCCTCGGGGCGGCCGTCGTAACCGCTCCAGCCGCCGTCGGCGTCGCGCAGGGCGCCGAATTTGACGCTGATGACGGCGCTGTCGCGGTTGCGTCCGCGCAGGGCGTCGCGCAGCAGCAGCTCGTTGTGGCCCATGCCGTAGAAGTCGCCGGTGTCCAGCAGGGTGAGGCCGGCGTCCAGGGCGGCGTGGATCGTCGCGATGGACTCCGACTCGTCGGCGGGTCCGTACAGGTCGGACATGCCCATCAGACCGAGGCCGAGGGACGAGACGCGGGGACCGGTGGTGCCAAGGGTTCGGTGGTTCACGGAGAGCCGTTCCTTCTCATCGAATCGACGCTAACGCGATGTCGTTAGCGTTGCTACATCGATGCTAACGCCTGTCCGGTAGCGTTGATTCCATGAGCGCAGAAAAATCTCCGGAGACCCGCGAGCGCATCCTCCGGGCGGCCGCCCGCCTGCTGGCCGAGGGCGGCAGCGAGGCGCTGTCCACCAGGGCCGTCTGCGCCGCCGCCGGAGTACAGGCCCCCACCCTGTACCGGGTCTTCGGCGACAAGGACGGACTGCTGGACGCCGTGGCCGGCTACGGCTTCGAGCGCTACCTGGCCGAGAAGCACTCGCTTGCACCGACCGAGGACCCGGTGGAGGACCTGCGGCGCGGCTGGGACATGCACGTCGACTTCGGCCTGACCCACCCGGCCTTCTACGTCCTGATGTACGGCACCGTCCGGCCCGGCCACCGCCCGGCCGCCGCCGAGGACGCCTACGCGCTGCTGCGCGCCATGCTCGAGCGCACCGCCCGCGCGGGACGCCTGCGCATCCCCGTCGACGCGGCAGCCCAGACCATCCAGGCCACCTCCGCCGGCGTCACCCTCGCACTGATCTCCTCCCCCGCCGACGCCCGCGACCGCGGCCTGTCCGTCCGGGTGCGCGACACCGTCCTGGCCTCCGTGACCACCGAAGCCCGGCCGGCCGCGCCGGCCTCCGGCGACGCCGTGCCCGTCCACGCCCTCGCCCTGAACGCCGCGCTCGGCGACCGGCCCACCGCCCTCGGCTCCACCGAGACGGTCCTGCTGCGCGAATGGCTGGAGCGGCTCGCCACCTCGGAGTGAACCGACCCTCCCGCACTCCTCCGGCGCGGCCGATCGGCCGCGTACGGTGCGAGGCGCGATCTCGCCATGCCCTACAGGCGGCGCTCGCCTACGCCGACCCGCATCGGACTGCATCCTCTGCGAACTCGCCTCCGAGACTCGCACCGTGCATCCCCGCGCACACAGCGTCGCGGAACCGGTGAAGCACCCCACATGACGCACGTCACTCACTACCCGCGATAGTGGACGAAAGCGGGCATGTTTAGGCACACACACATGCCTTGACCTGCGGATTGAGAGCCAGCTCACACAGACCAGCAAACACCCCAATGCGGCCACAACTAGTAAAAGGGGTCACTGCGGACACCGGTCGGGGCTGGTTGTCTTGAGGACGTCGCCAGGCACCACGGCCCCCCAGGGGTCACGGTGCCTCCGCATGCCAGGACCCACGCACCACCCGCACCACCCGGATCCGGCGAGCGAGCGACCCCCTGTCCCCGAAGAACGAGGTTCTCTGTGTCCGTCTCCGCCATCCGCCGCATCGCCAGCCCGAAGAAGGCCCTCTCCGTCGTCGCCGTGGCCGCCGCCACCGCCGGAATGGCCCTCGCCGCGGCCCCGGCCCAGGCCGCCACGACGTCCGCCTCCTCCGCCCAGGCGATCGCCCACCGGATGATCCCGGACACGGCCCAGTACAACGCCTTCAACCAGATCGTCACCCACGAGAGCGGCTGGAACCACACCGCCACCAACTCCTCCTCCGGCGCCTACGGCCTCGTCCAGGCCCTGCCCGGCTCGAAGATGGCCACCGCCGGCTCCGACTGGAAGACCAACCCCGCCACCCAGATCAAGTGGGGCCTGGACTACATGAACTCCCGCTACGGCAGCCCCGCCCAGGCCTGGGACTTCTGGCAGACCCACCACTGGTACTAAGACAACCGGCACCGCATCAACTGCGCCTGCCCCGAAGGGTCATGAGGCGTACTGTGGCGGAACGTCGACGGTGATCGTGCACAGTCTCTTGGTCGCACGGGTGAGAGCGACGTACAAGTCGCGCTCGCCGCTGGGGCGGGCCGTGGCGATCTCCTCCGGATCGACGACGACGGTTGCGTCGAACTCCAGGCCTCGGGCCTCGGACGCCGGCACGAGGCGTGCCCATCGGGCGACACCGGCGGATGCCATGTCCGCGACCCGGGCATCGGCGCAGATCAGCGCCAGCAGGTCATCCGGGTGTGCTGCGGCCTGCGCGCGCAGTTCGCCGGTCACCGTGGTGGCGAGACTGTGCGGGGATGCGGTGAGGGCGCGAGGACGGTCGCCGTGGCGGATCGACCGGCTGGGAGTCTGTCCCGGGGCGATCCGGGCGAGCAAGTCGTGCGTGGTCGCCAGGATCTCCTCGGTGGTGCGGTAGCTGACGGTCAGCGTGTGCAGGGCGAATCGACCGCCGATGTGCGGGCCCAGCGCCTGCGACCAGTCGCCGACTGCCGTTGCGGGGCCGGCCTGGGCGAAGTCTCCCACCAGCGTCATGGACCTGGCCGGACACCGGCGCATCACCATCCGCCATTGCATGGCGGTCAGTTCCTGGGCCTCGTCCACGACGACGTGTCCGAACGTCCGCTCCGGCGGCCCGTCCACCAGGTCGGTCGCCTCGTCCAGCAGTGGGCCATCGGCGTCGGTCCACGGCGCGTCGGCAGGGCGCAGCAGGCGCAAACGCTCGTCGTCGGTGAGTGAGGGCAGGTGCGTGGCCAGCGTGTCGGCCTCGGTCAGCAGGGCCCGCACGACTGCTTCGGAGGTCAGCCGTGGCCACAGCGATTCCACCGCGTGGTCGACGTGCGCGTCTCCCATGAGATTGTCCCGCAGGGCCTCTGCGTCGAACGCCTCGGCCTCGGCCGCAGCCGCGGACGGGGGGTCGCCGTCGAAGCCGAGCGCCAATAGGTCGGCCGCGGCTGCGGCGTCGAGATCCAGGCCCGTACTTCCGGCGATCTCGGCGTCGATGTTCTCGAGGGCCTCTATCGTGCCGCGCTTCAGCGTGGCCGCCACCGCGTCGACCAGATGTTCCTTGAACACTTCCCGCGCCCGGTTGTGCACCGAGCCGCTCGCCACCGCCGCTGCCCTCGCCGTCGCGACTTCGGTGCTCGTCAGACGGACCCACTCCTGCCCCACTCGGACCGCGAACGCGCCGCGCGAGGGTGCCTGCCGTGCGTGCACCAGGCCCGCCAGCGCCTCGGCCAGCGGAGAAGTCCCCTTGAGCCGGGCGACATCGCACGGCTCCATCGTCTCCAGAACCGTCTCGGCCAGCTCCTCGCACGTCGCCAGGACGACGTCGTTCTCGCCGAGCGAGGGAAGCACCTGGGAGACGTAGTCGAGGAACCGTGCGTTCGGTCCGAGCACCAGGACCCCGCGACCGGCGATCCGCGGAAACGCGTAGAGAACGAAGGCCGCACGGTGCAGTGCGACGACGGTCTTGCCCGTGCCGGGTCCGCCCTGCACCACCGTCACCCCCTGATGCGGCGATCGGACGATCGCGTCCTGCTCCGCCTGAAGCGTCGCCACCGCAGCACGCATCCGCCCCGTGCGCCGCGCCTCCAGCGCCTCCGTCAACGGCCCGTCACCGACGATGTCGTCGGCCGCAGGTGCGGATCCGTCCAGCAGCTCGTCGCTCACCGCCCGTACCGCACGCTTCTCGGTCCTCAGGTGACGGCGCCGCCGCAGACCCATCGGGTGGATGGTCGTCGCCGTGTAGAAGGACCGCGCCGCGTCTGCCCGCCAGTCGACGAGCAGGGGCAGGTCCCGGTCGGCCAGGTGCAGGCCGAGGCGCCCGACGTGCAGACTTGTTCCGTCCGCGCCGTCGATCCGGCCGAACACCAGTCCTTCCTCGGCATCCTCGAGCCGGCGAAGCTCCCGCGCCAGTCGCTGTGCGGCCACATCGCGCGCGTACACCTCGCCCGCGCTGTCGGCCGACGATCCCACCACGTTCGTCAGCTCGGCCCGTACATCCGCCTCGCGCTCGTCGAGCAGCGCGTACATGGCGGCCACATGTGCCTGCTCCACTTCGATCTGACTTGCGGCACTCTCATTGAACTGCGACAACGGCGGCCATCCTCTCGACTCGGCCCTCCACTATGCAGCCGGATCTCCCCAAAGGTAAGGCTTGACTTACTTGTCCGACTCAGCCGGTAGGCCCGACCCTGCTGACGCCGACATACGTACGCGACGGTGTGCCCGAGGTTGTCCGTCTGCGCGAGGGGCCGGCCGCAGGCGGTGGCCGGCACGGCCGCCGCGACCGACCCGCGCCGAGGCTCCGGGTCCTCCGCACTCGTATCGTCCGTGGAAAGCGACCCGCCGTCCGCGACAGGAATTGCGTTGTGACCGATCAGACCCGACCCGCCGCCGTTCGCGTGTTCATCGCCCTCGCGCCGCCCGACCACGCCAAGGAGGAACTGGCCCGGGAACTGCACTCCGCCTACGGCACGCATCCGCACATGCGATGGAACCGGGTGGAGGACTGGCACATCACTCTGGCGTTCCTCGGAGAGCTGCCGCCCACGACGGCGCTGAAGCTGCAAGCGCCGCTCGCCGACCTCGCTGCCGGGCGACAGCCGATCCCCCTGTCCCTGCGCGGCAGCGGAAACTTCGACGACCGGGTGCTGTGGAGCGGAGTCGACGGAGACCTCGATGCGCTGCACGTGCTCGCCGACGATGTGCGTACCGCGGTCAAGAACTGCGGGATCGTCTTCGAGGAGCGGCCCTTGCGCCCCCATCTGACGCTGGCGCGCGCCCGCCGAGGAGATCGGTCGTCGGCGGGAGAGATCGCTGAGGGGCTGGCCGAATTCACCGGTCTGCCCTGGCCTGCCGAACGCCTGCACCTGGTCGGCAGCAATGCCGGCCGCAGCCGCGGGCCGATCCATTATCGCGACATCGAGTCGTGGGCTCTCGGCAGCGGCGCCCCCACTGGTTCCGGAGCGGACCGACAGCTCCCGAGGTGACCAGCGGGGCGCCCCACAGCACGTGATCCTTCGGAGAGTCGCCCTGGGAGAAGTGAGGGCTGGACGGGGGCAGAGACTGCCCGCCGCGGGCCTTGACAAACGAATTGGTCTGGACCAAATTAAGCGCGCTCCGCAGTTCAACCACCCCCCACCCGGAGGCACTTGTGGACCGCCCCAGACCTGTCCTCGCCCTGCTGACAACTGCGGCACTGGCCGCGTCCGGTATCGCCGCACTCACGCCGACCGCACAGGCCGCCGACGCCGAACTCATCCGCAACGGCGGCTTCGAGGCAGGCCTCGACGGCTGGAGCTGCACAGCCGGCAAGACGGTCACCAGCCCCGTCCGCACCGGTGCCTCGGCACTCCAGGCGACCCCGGCCGGCAATGACTACGCGCAGTGCTCGCAGACGGTGACCGTACAGCCGAACTCCCAGTACACACTGTCCGGTTACGTCCGCGGGTCCTACGTCTACCTCGGCGCGAGCGGCACCGGCACCACCGACGTCTCCACGTGGACCCAGGCCGCCTCCGACTGGCAGCAGCTCACGACGACGTTCCGCACCGGCGCGTCCACCACCCAGGTGACGATCTACACCCACGGCTGGTACAACACCGGCGCGTACTACGCCGACGACGTCTCCGTCTTCGGCCCGGGCGCCCCGGCCGGCCAGCCGCCCGCCGTGCCGACCGGTCTCACGGCCGGCGCCACCACGTCCTCCAGCGTCGCGCTGTCCTGGTCGGCGGCAAGTGGCGCGACGAGTTACGCGGTCTACCGCGACGGCGTCAAGGTGCAGACGGTGAACGGCACTTCGGCCACCGTGACCGGCCTGGCCGCCGCCACCGCGTACACGTTCCAGGTCGCCGGCGTGAACAACGCCGGCGAGTCGGCGAAGTCGACGGCGGTGACGGCGACGACGACCGCGGGATCGGGCGGCGGAGGATCCACCGACCTGCCCACCCATGCTCTGGTCGGCTACCTCCACGCGAGCTTCGCCAACGGCGCCGGCTACACGCGCATGACCGACGTCCCCGACAGCTGGGACGTCATCGACCTGGCCTTCGGTGAGCCCACCTCCACCACCTCCGGCGACATCCGCTTCACCCGCTGCCCGGTCACCGAATGCCCGAACGTCGAGAGCGACGCCGACTTCAAGGCAGCCGTCAAGGCCAAGCAGGCGGCCGGCAAGAAGGTGCTCATCTCCATCGGCGGACAGAACGGACAGGTCCAGCTGACCACGACGGCAGCCCGCGACACCTTCGTCTCGTCCGTCTCGAAGATCATCGACGAGTACGGCCTCGACGGCCTGGACGTCGACTTCGAGGGCCACTCCCTGTCGCTGAACACCGACGACACGGACTTCAAGAACCCGAAGACGCCGACGATCGTGAACCTCATCTCGGCGCTGAAGACCCTGAAGGCCAAGTACGGCTCCAAGTTCGTCCTGAGCATGGCGCCCGAGACCTTCTTCGTGCAGATGGGCTACCAGTTCTACGGCACGGGCCAGTGGGGCGGTCAGGACCCGCGGTGCGGGGCCTACCTTCCGGTGATCTACGCCCTGCGCGACGACCTGACGCTGCTGCACGTCCAGGACTACAACTCGGGACCCATCATGGGCCTCGACAACCAGTACCACTCCATGGGCGGCGCGGACTTCCACATCGCCATGACCGACATGCTGCTCTCGGGCTTCCCGGTGGCCGGCAACGCCAACAACGTCTTCCCGGCGCTGCGCCCGGACCAGATCGCGATCGGCATGCCGGCGTCCACCAACGCGGGCAACGGCTACGTCGCCCCGGCCGAGGTCACCAAGGCCCTGGACTGCCTGACGAAGAGGACCAACTGCGGCTCGTACACGCCGCACGGCACCTGGCCCGCCCTGCGCGGCCTGATGACGTGGTCGATCAACTGGGACCGCTTCGCGGGCGGAGAGTTCCAGCGGACGTTCGACAACTACTTCGGATGATGTCGGTGCCTGGCTGTGACCGGTCACCCACCGGTCATGGCCGGGTCTGACCCGCCACTGCACCGACTGCGTAACCCGGCACGAAGGGATCGTGGACACGTCCACCGGTTCAGCGGGGCCTGCCGCAGTTCGTCGGAATGCTCGCCGAGGGTGAGGCCGAGCACGACCCCCTTGGCCGACCTGTTGCGCGATGGGCCGTCAGCGGCTGCTCGTGTCCGACAGGTGAGCACTGATTGACCACGGCAGTGGTGGCTGTTGCAATACCGGCATGCACTCCGGGACGTGCCTGGTGATCAGGGCCCACATCGACTTCGGCCGGGTGTGGTCCGCCGCGTGTCGCTGACCACGCGCCGATTCACATCGTCCCCATTCGAAAGATCCCGGAGCTCGTCATGCCCGACCGCACGCCTGGAACACCTGTCAGAGTCGACCCGCGTGGCCAACGCTTCGCCGCCGTACTCACCAGCCTCGTCCTCCTCCTGGTACTGGCCACCGGCAGCGGCACCCTGCTCGCGGCGCAGGCCGTCGTCTTCGCCCTCGGTGCCATCCTGGGGCTGCGCTGGTCCCCGTACGGCTGGCTCTACAGCCGCCTGGTGCGTCCTCGTCTCGGGCCGCCGCAGGAGTTCGAGGACGCACGGCCGCCACGGTTCGCACAGGCCGTCGGCCTGGCCTTCGCCGCCATCGGGATGGTCGGTTACCTCTCCGGCGCGACCTGGCTCGGCATCGCGGCGAGTGCGGCGGCGCTCACCGCGGCCTTCCTGAATGCCGCCTTCGGCTACTGCCTGGGCTGCGAGCTCTACCTGCTCACGGTCCGTAGCCGCACCCGACTGGGACATGGGTGAGGCGGCCGTGAGCGATCCGACGGGGCTTCTCGTGGCCGCCGTCGTCCTGGTGGCCGCAACCGTCTTCGGGCTGGTACGGGTCCGACGCGACGGCAGGCTGCGCGACACGGCCCAAGGCGACGTACTGCGCTTGTCCTCCGGCGAGTTGGGCGTGACGCTCGGCGAGCGGGCGACGCTGGTGCAGTTCTCGACGGCCCTCTGTGCCACCTGCCCCGGTACCCGCCGTCTGCTGGCCGGTGTGGCTGACGGAACTCCCGGTGTACGCCACGTGGAGATCGACGCCGAGACACGGCTCGAACTGGTCCGCCGCTTCGAAGTCATGCGGACACCGACGGTACTCGTCCTCGACCGCACCGGTCGTGTGGTTCGCCGCGCCTCCGGCGCGCCGACCCGGGCCGACGTGGTGTCGGCAGTGGAGCTGGCAGCGGCAGTCTGAGAGGGCGTTGAAGGAAGCCACGGATTCTGCGCCGGATGCCGTACCGCGTAGCGGCACGGCATCCGGCGCAGAAGGCCAGAGTCCACGGGCTTCAGCCCAAGCAGCAGGTCAAGGGGACATCGCGCACCGGGGTTTCGCTCAGGACGTCGCCCACCAGGTGAGGACGAGCGGCATCACGCGGGGCTGAGCAGCTCCGCGTGATGCCGCTCCGCGACAAGCGGATGCGCCCGCAGCTTGCCCTTCAGCTCGTTGAACCCGTACTCGGCGAACAGAGGGTTGGCCGGATCGTCGGTCACGCCGGGGGCGGCGGAGGCGTGCGGGAAGGGCAGCGGCTCCACGCGCGCGTCCAGCCGAGGGTTGTAGAAGAACGGCACGGAGAACCGCTCGACGGCGCTGGGCGGCGACACCACCCGGTGATTGGTGGCGACGAGATATCCGTTGGTGGCCACCTCCAGCAACTCCCCGAGATTCACGACGAAGGCACCGGGCAGCGGCGGCACATCGTGGAACAGCCCGTCCTCCCGCTGCACCTGAAGCCCACCCACCTGGTCCTGAAGCAGCAAGGTCAGGAATCCGTAGTCCTTGTGGGCTCCCACCCCCTGTTCGGCCCCGTTCCCCGCATTCCCCGGATACCGCACCAGCTTCAGATGCGGATGTGCCCGCTCCCCGAAGACCGAGTCGTAGAAGTCGGCGGGCGCCCCGATCGAGGCGAGCAGTTCGTGCAGCAGCTTCTCGGCGACATCACTGAGCCGCTCCATCCACCGCAGGGCGGCCACCCGCAGCTCGGGAAGCCCGGCCGGCCACTGATTGGGCCCCTCCAGCCACCAGTACGCCGGTTCGCCGGGCCTCGGCACCCGCGCGGGCCGCTCGGCCCCGATGTCGAGCTGATCGCGCCAGTCCTGCCGCCCGCCGGTCCGCTCGTCACCAGTCCTTGTGTACCCCCGGAAGTGCGGCGAGTTCACATTGTCGATCGCGAGCCGCTCGGCCTCCGTCAGGGCGAAGAACCGCCGCATGGCGGAGAGCAGGCCCTCGGTCTCCTCCTCGCTCACCCCATGCCCCACGAGCTGGAAGAAGCCCACGTCGTGGGCGGCACTGCGCAAGTGGCTGTGCAACAGCGCCCGGGCCTGCGGCCCTCGGTCGGCGGCGGAGAGATCGATGATCGGCAATTGCCGGTACGACGGCGTCGCAGTCGTCCGGGTCACGTTCGTCATGGTGCATCCGCGGGTGTACGGGGTCCCGCGCGCCCGCCATGGGTGAGCTGGCGCAGGGGTGCCGGGTGGACGGAGAGGAGAAAGCGCAGGCGGCTGTGAACCGCAGAAAACGCAGAAGCGCGAGACCGCGCAGAGAGGCCGGACGGCTCAGAGGAAGCGTCGACAGCCCATGCTGGTGACGCGGACGTAGTCCACGTGGCGGCGTCGAACGAGCGCAAGCATGTGCTCAGCGTACTGCCTGGCCGAAGATCCGTACGTGACGCGCATCACGCACGGGAAACTTTGCGGAAACGGTCCCGGAAACGCAGACGACCTGCGCTCCGGGTCCTACAGCCGCCCCTCCCGCAGGGGATCGGCGACCGGTACGGCGACGCGTACCTCGTCCTTCTTCTCCCAGGCCATCCCGTCACGTCGCATCCGGCTCTTCTCGATCGACGCGGTGAGCTCCTCGCCGGCGGGGTCCGGGTCGGTCTTTCCCGGACGACGATCAGCCGCATCCGCCGCCACAAGGTGACCCGCGATCCCCGACCGGAAGGTCAGCAACCATCTGGTCCCACTCGGTGATCATGTGCGGGCCCTTCCCCGAGGGCGTGCAGGTCTTCGAGCGCCGGTCGATCAAGGGCGAGACCCGCGGCCAGTGGTACCTGCGCCGGATGACCGGATCACCGACGACAACCGTCGTGGTGTCCGGTCGCCGAGGCTGGTGGAATCATGCGCCGGGCGGACGGCGTTGTCCCTCCGGGAACCGCCATCCGCACGGGAACCCCGGCGAAGACGGTCCCGACGGTGAGAAAGGTAGCTGCATGCTGGAGACGGTGGGCCTGACGGCCGACGAGAGCGAGGTGTACCGCCTGCTGGTCGCCGCCGGGACGGCGTCCGCCGAGGAGATCTCCGGCCGCTCGGACCTCGACGTCGTGACCGCGCTGCTTCTGCTGCGCGCGCTGGAGCACAAGGGGCTGGCGTCGGCGGTCGAGGACAATCCCGAATGGTTCACGGCCGTGCCTCCGCAGGTGGCCCTCATGCCCCGGCTCCAACGCCACTTCGACGCCCTGGAACAGACCCGGGCCGCGGTCTACGAACTTGCGGAGACACACCGCCGCAGCGCATGGGCCCGGAGCACGGGCGAGACCGTCGAGATCATCACCGGCGCGGCGGCACTGCGCCAGCATCTGCGCCAGCTCCAGCACGGTGCCGACCGCGAGATGATGTGGTTCGTGAAGGCCCAGTACGTGGCCATGTCCCCGGAGAGCAATCAGGAAGAATTCGACGCCCTGGACCGGGGCGTGCTCTACAGGGCCCTGTACGAGCAGGCGTACTTCGACGACCCCGACTCCGTGGACTACGTCGTCAAGGGTGTGTGCGCCGGCGAGGTGTCCCGGGCGGTGCCTCTGCTGCCGCTGCGGATGGCGATCGCCGACCGCTCGGTGGCCATCCTGCCGCTGGCCACCTCGGCCACGTCCAGCAACCCCCGGGAACTGCGGGCCGCGGTGGTGCGGGAGAGCAGCCTGCTGGACGCGCTCATCGCCCTGTTCGAACACCACTGGGAGGTCGGTGCCCCGCTCCGGGTGACCGAGGAGGGCCAGATCGGCGGCGCCGGCCCCGCGGATGCAGCCTCGCCGGTCGGGGAGGACCGGCACCTGCTCTCCCTGATGGTCGCCGGCATGACGGACGACGCGATAGCCGGACAGCTACGGATCAGCAAGCGCACCGTCCAGCGTCGCATCCAGGGACTGATGAGCCTGGCGGGCGTCGCGACCCGTATGCAGCTGGGCTGGCACGCGGCCCGCCGCGACTGGCTCTGAGCACGGCGGACCCCGCGACGCACACGAACAGGGCCCACCGGACGTGTCCGGCGGGCCCTGTCCCTGTTCGTCCGGCCACTGCGGCCGAGCCGTGCTCCTTGCGGAGGCGGTGGCTCAAGGACGTGGCTACTCCGCGAAGGCGGCTAACTGAGCAGGTAGCCCTTGATGACGGTCTCCTTGAAGGAGTTGCCCGCCGCGTCCTCGACGTGGACGCGCAGGCTGACCGAGCCGCCCGCGGTGCGGCGCGGATGCTCCACGGTCACGGTGCGCTCCATGCCGGAGCCCTTGACCCGCACCGACTGCCAGGTCTTCCCCTCGTCGAAGGAGACCTCGGTGGTGAAGACGCGGATGGGCGACGCCGGAGCGCCCGGCGTCCGCTGGATCAGGACCGGGATGTCGAGCGTGCGGCCGGCCTCGGCCCGGTTCCACTCGTCCAGCTTCGGCGACATACGGACCGCGTACAGCGGCAGGAACTGCCGGGTCGCCGTGGTCTGCGACCGGAACCGCCATTCGGCTCGCACGCTCGTGGAGACGGAGCTGGGCGCGGTGTCACGGTCGGTCCGGGCCGTCAGTCGGTAGTCGGCGGGGGTGGCGTCGGCCGGGACGTCGCTCATGCTCCAGTCCTGGGAGACCAGTTCGCCGTTGCGCCACAGCTTCACCTCGGGCAGGCCGGACGTGGTGTCGGCCACCAGGTCGAGGTTGCCGTTCGCCGCCGACTGGAAGGGCCGGTACATCGTGTCGCCCTCGCGGAAGGCGGCCATCTGGGACGAGAGGCCCACGGCCTGGATCCCGCCGTTCCAGCGCTCCTCGACCTGGGAGCCGGCCCGGTAGCCGTGCAGGTCGCCCAGGTAGCTCTGTCCGTGCGAGTTCGGGTCGAAGATGTTGTTCTGGTCGAAGGCCGTCTGCCAGCGCAGGCCGTCGGCCGCCGAGAAGTAGTCGACGCGCCGGGCCGGGACCGGAATACCCTCCATCGCCCTTCCGCTGAAGCGCACGTTGCCGACGTACGTCCACACGAGGCGCATGGCCGTGGTGCCCGGCGTGGTGGCGGCGAACGTGGTGTTCACCCTGGCCAGTTCCGACCTGCGGGGGTTGTAGGCGGGGTCCGCCGGGATGGCGCCGTGCACCGGTCGCGTGAGGTAGTAGACCGAGGCGGGGTTCCCGTCCGGGCCGGCCGGGTCGCCCCAGACACTGGTGACGAGGTACGTGAACTTCGAGTCCTTGTACGAGGCCGTCGGCACCGCGTACACGCCGTCGATGTGGTCGGTGCCGATCGCGTTGTACATGGTGACCGAGAGCAGCTCGTCGGCCATGCTGATCGTGCCGATCTCGGCCGACATGATGCGCGCGGAGCGGCTCGGCGCCGACACCGTGACCGGCTTCGCCTTGCGGGCGTCGACAGTCACCTGCCGGTCGGCGCTCATCACGACCTTCGGCACGCCGACGATGACGCCTTCGGTGAAGGAGGCGTCGAAGAAGAAGCCGCTCACCGAGTAGGTGTCCTTCGGCAGTCGCACCACCGTGCTGTTCCTGCCGAGCGCCTCGACCTCGTACGCCTTGCCGTCGGCCGACTCGACCAGCAGGTAGGCGTTGTCGGGGGCCGCGCCCGTGCGGCTCTTCATGTCGATGCGCAGGTCGTACGACGGCTGCTCGACGTCCATGCCGAACGGGACGCGCACCGACACCCGCCCGTCCACGGTGCTCGCGCTGACCACACCGCTGTAGGCGGCGTACGTGGTGGTCGCCTCCGGGGTCGCAGTGAGGGTGACGGCCGCCGTTCCGTGCGCGGGCACGGTGACCGCATCGGCGCTGAGCCGGAACAGGCCGGCGGGAGCGGGCACGTCCTTCTTCCCGCTGCTCGGGTTGTCCTTCAGCTGCAGGGTGACCGGCTCGGCGCCCGGGTTGCGGTAGGTGATGGTCTTGGTCACCGGGGGACGCGTGCCGTCCGTCCAGCGGATCAGCCCGAAGTCCAGTGCGGTGGTGTCGGCGGTGACGTCCTGGTCGACCGCCCGGGCGACGTCGACGCGTCCGGCGCCCTGGAGGTAGGCGCCGTGCTCCTTGGCGCCGGTCGCCGACTGCATCAGCTGGCGCTTGACCTGCTCCGCGGTCCAGTCGGGGTGCTGCTGGAACAGGATGGCGGCGGCTCCGGTCACATGGGGTGTGGCCATGGACGTGCCGCTCATGGCGACATAGCCGTCGTCGGCGGTGGTGCCGCCCGCCCGCGCGGCGACGACATTGACGCCGGGGGCGATGATGTCCGGCTTGAGGCCGGAGTCGCCCACCCGCGGGCCGACCGAGCTGAAGACGGCGACGTCGTCGTCCTCCTCGGCCGCGCCGACGGCCAGCGCCCGGTCGTCGGAGGCGGGCGAGGAGACCTTGCCGGGACCGCTGTTGCCGGCCGCGGCCACGACCAGCGTGCCGTAGTCACGGGTCACGGTGTCGACCATGGCCTCCAGGGCGTCGGTCTCCGGTGTGTCCGTGTCGCCCAGACTGAGGTTGATCACCTTGGCGCCGTGCTGGGCGGCCCAGGCCAGTCCCTCGACGATGTTCGAGTTGTCGCAGTTGCCGTCCGCGGTGCACACCTTGCCGGACAGGATCTGCACACCGGGTGCCACACCCTTGTACGTGCCGTCGGAGGCCGCGCCCGAGCCGGCCACCGTGGAGGTCACATGGGTGCCGTGACCGTTCAGGTCGTCGGTGTTCGGCTCGGTGGTGAAGTTCGCGGACTCGGTGACGAGGCCCTTGAGGTCCGGGTGGCCGGGGTCGTAACCGGTGTCGAGCACGGCGACCTTGACGCCGGTGCCGGTGTAGCCCTTCTCCCAGGCGTGCGGGGCGCCGATGCGCGGCACCGTGCTGTCGAGCTGGATCCTGGAGTGGCCGTCCAGCCAGATCCGGCGCAC
The DNA here is from genome assembly GCF_009377175.1 of Streptomyces adustus. GTDB lineage: Bacteria > Actinomycetota > Actinomycetes > Streptomycetales > Streptomycetaceae > Streptomyces > Streptomyces adustus. Next base: position 42,661 of record NZ_VJZD01000007.1, on the reverse strand, counting down.
ACCCGCCCCGAAGGACCTGGCGTCCGCCCGGCCGGGGGCGATGCCCTTCCAGAACCCGGCGGCGTCCGCACGGTGTTCGCCGAGGGTCGCGAAGGGGGTCCCGCCAATGGGGCGGACGGTGTCGGCTCCGGCGGCGGTCAGCTGTCGCCGGGCGGTGCCCGCGTCCCCGGCGTACTCGACGATCAGCGGCAGGCTCGACCGCTGCGCGTACTTGCCCCGGACCAGGGCGGAGACGTTGAACAGCGCCTTGTCGAGGCGGCCCGTTGCGAGCAGTGGGAGCGTGTCGGCGGGTATGACCGTCCAGTCGCGACCGGTCTGGCGCTTGATGAACGCGATGCGTTCGCGGCCCGCGGCGGGCTCGACCGACACGCTCTGCCTGCCCGAGGCGTCCGTCTCCAGCGTGACGCGGTCGCCGGTGATCAGGGTGAGCTGATGCCGGGAGGTGATCGGCGACCGGGCCGCCGCGGTCTGCGCGGTGGCTTCCGTTCGCCCTGTGTGCGGGCCGAGCTCCTGAGCGGCGCCGGGGACGGCGGTCAGACCGGCCACGAGCGCCACGAGGGCGGCGGCTGCCGCCGTATGCCGGGGCCGGGGAGCGCGGATCCCGCGGCTCCACCTGTTGTTCATGTCTCTCATGGGAGGACAGCGTGGTGCCGTCAAGTGCCGAGGTCAGCAATTTGCCCTGTCCACCAGGCGTCAAGTCACCTTTACGCCAAGCCCCATAACGCACAATGGGGGCAAGGTGACCAAGTCGGCGGCCCATGGACGAACCGAACGAGCCACTCCCCGGATGGTGTCGTTCGGGGCCTGGGCGGATGGGTTCGGCGCTCGCGCCGGTCTTGCGAGGTCCAGGGCCGGACGGGTTCCGGGTCCCGGTCGCCCGGCAGACGCTCAAGCTTCAGCCGCATCAACGTGAGGTGCGGGATGGGCAGTTCCTCGTCCGCATGCTCCGGCCAGGGGGCCGCGATGAGCGAGGCGAGGGCGCATCCGGTCCCAGGCGCATCGATGACGTGAGAGCGCGGGCCCGCCGCACCTGACGTCCGCCCCGGCGGGGACATGCGCGGAGTCGCCGACCGGGGTGCCCCACGGGCCCGTTGCTCCGTCCCTCGACACGCCGAATGGGGCGGTCCGCCGCCCCCAGACGCGCGGTGACCGACGACTCCGTCTGCGCTTGGCGTAACTGTGCCATGGCACTACAGCGACATGTGCGACCCCTTGAACGACGGCGGTGGAGGCCCGGAGGATCCAGTGATCTTTCGCTCTTCGCCGCGAATCAGGAGTCTTCCTTGCCCAAGGTTCCCATCCCCCGGCCCGGGCCGATCGCCCTCGCCGTGGCGGCCGTGCTCACACTCGGCGTCATACCAGCGACCGCCGCTGTGTCCGTGCACTCCACCGGTGAGGTGTCGCACAACGACGCCGGACACCGAACCCCCGGCGATGCCGGCACGCACACCGTCACCCTGATCACGGGTGACAAGGTCACCATCGGGACCGCCGCCGACGGCACCGTCGTGCGCTCCTTCCAGGCCGCGAGCGGAGCCACCACCGGCTTCCATCGCGCTGTCGTGGACGGCGCCACCTACGTCTACCCCGACGCCGCCCTGCCGTACGTGAGCGCCGGCAAGCTCGACAAGCAGCTCTTCAACGTGACGCGGCTGATCGCCGAGGGCTACGACGACGCCCACAGCTCCCGGCTGCCGCTGATCGTGCGCTACACCGGAGCTGCCGCCGAGGCCCGCACCCGGACGAAGATGGCCGGCTCGACCGACGTCCGCCGCCTGGACAGCATCCAGGGCGCGGCCCTCGCGCAGAACCACGAGCAGGCATCGGAGTTCTGGTCCTCGCTCACCGGAGGTTCCGGCGCGGCGGCCTGGTCCGCGAAGCCGTCCTTCGCGGGCGGCGTCGCCAAGGTGTGGCTCGACGGCAAGGTCAAGGCCGACCTGGCCGACTCCACCGCGCAGATCGGCGCGGACAAGGTGTGGGCGGAGGGTGACACCGGCCAGGGCGTGAAGGTCGCGATGCTCGACAGCGGCGCGGACACCGAACACCCGGACCTGGTCGGGCAGGTGTCCGACAGCGCCAGCTTCGTACCCGGCGAGGACGACATCGCCGACTACAACGGCCACGGCACACACGTCGCCTCGACCATCGTCGGCACGGGCAGTGCCTCCGACGGCAAGGAGCGGGGTGTCGCCTCCGGCGCCCGGCTGGCCGTCGGCAAGGTGCTCAACTCCGAGGGCAGCGGCCAGGAATCCTGGATCATCGCGGGCATGGAGTGGGCCGCCCGCGACCAGAAGGCCAGGATCATCAGCATGAGTCTGGGCGGCAGCGGTGACAAGACCGACCCGATGAGCCAGGCTGTCGACGAACTCAGCCGGGACACGGGCGCGTTGTTCGTGATCGCGGCGGGCAACGGCGGCCCGCACTCCATCAGCAGCCCCGGTGCCGCGGACTCCGCGCTGACCGTCGGCGCCGTCGACTCCACCGACACGCTCGCCGACTTCTCCAGCCAGGGCCCGCGTGACGGCGACGCCGGGCTGAAGCCGGAGATCACCGCTCCCGGCGTCGACATCGTCGCGGCGCGTTCGCACTACAAGCGCGGCTCCGGCTACTACACCACGATGAGCGGTACGTCGATGGCGACGCCGCACGTCGCCGGTGCCGCCGCGCTCCTCGCTTCTGCGCACCCCGACTGGACGGGCACCCAGCTCAAGGAGGCACTGGTCAGCAGTGCCAGGGCGACCCCGGCGTACACCCCGTACCAGGCGGGCGCCGGCCGGCTCGACGCGCCGGCGGCGGTGCACGCCACGGTCTTCGCCACGACGAGCGCCTACTCCGGCTTCCACACGTGGCCGCCGAAGCCGGGCCAGACCGACGTCCGGACGGTGACGTACACCAACGTCGGCGACGCATCGGCCGACCTCAAGCTGGCGGTCGACGGCACCGTCCCGGCGGGGTTGTTCAGCCTCTCCGCCGACGATGTCACCGTGCCCGCCCACGGCACCGCCACGGTCACCCTGACGGCGGATCTGGACAAGCTGGGCGGCGACCAGTCGGTCAGCGCCATGATCACTGGTACCGACGGCAGCGGAGCGGTCCGCGCCCGGACTCTGATCGGTGCGGCCCGCGAAGGCCAGCGGCAGAACCTGACCGTGGTCGCCAAGGACCGTTCGGGCAGGCCGATGGAGGGCCGGGTCGTCCTGAGCGCCGAGCACCTCTTCACGGTGATGGACCTCGACGCGTCCGGCACCGGCACGGTACGACTGCCCGTCGGCAGCTACAGCGGCTGGCTCACCGGTGACGTGCAGGGCGCCGAAGGCCCGCACTCGCGCGGCATGGTGCTGCTCGCCTTCAACGACGTGAAGCTGGACCAGGACCGTACCGTCACCCTGGACGGCCGCAAGGCGCGCCGGATCCTGGCGCGCGTGCCGCAGCAGGCCACCGCCGTCGCACCGCGCCTGGACGCCCACCGGTCCTTCACCGACAGTCTGGTGGAGACGTCGATGCTGCCGGACCCGTCGTACGACAGCGTCTGGGCGCTCCCGACCGGCAAGAAGGTCACCGACGGCGAGTTCGAGGCCGGCGCCCGCTTCCGCCTCGAGCAGCCCGCGCTGACCGTGAGCACGAAGTCGACGACCTTCAACGACCCGCTGGTCAAGCGCGCGGCCACGCCGCTGCCCGCCGGTACCCGCAACATGACGGCGGTCTTCGCCGGTTACGGCACGACCGAGGAGCTCGCGCGGCAGAACGTGCGCGGCAAGGCGGTCGTGGTGCGCGGCGCCGGAACGGGAGGGGTCAAGGCCCAGGCGGAGGCCGCCGCGGCCGCCGGCGCCCGGCTGCTGCTGGTCGTCAACGACGGCGTCGGCCGCCTGCAACCCTGGGACGAGAACCCCTGGAGCCCGGCGAGCCCGGCCCCGGTGACGGTGGCGACGCTCAACGCCGACCAGGGCGCCGACCTGCTCGGCCGACTCCGCAACGGCGCGGTCTCGCTGAAGGTCACCTCGCACCCCACGACCGACTATGTCTACGACGTCGTGCACCACTGGACGGGCGCCGTTCCGGCGGACCCGACCTGGCGTGAGGAGTCCAAGGACCTCGGCCGGGTGAACGTCTCCTTCCGGAACTACCGGCAGGGCAAGGCCATGGAGTTCCGTCCGGACGTCTGGCGCGGCTGGGCTGTCGGCAACCAGCTCACCGCTCCCGCCCAGGGCGAGCGCACCGACTGGGTCTCCGCCGGCACCACGTGGCTTGACGACGCCTTCATCCAGGGCGAGACCGGGCAGCACTCGATCGCCCCGCTGAACTACCCGGCGCGCAAGACCGGCAAGGTCAGCTGGTTCGGCCCGATCCAGCGGCCGCGTATGGGCCCGATCAACTACCAGCCGGTCCGCTACCTCGACACGATGTACATCACTGCGCCCGGCTGGGGTGACTCGGGGTCCGGCCATGTCGGCGAGGCCAACGCGAACTTCGACGTCAAGGACTGGATGTCGCTCTACCAGGGCGACCAGCAGCTCGACTGGGGCAACGCCGAGTACCTGCAGGTTCCCGGCCTCGGCGCCGAGCGCCTGCCCTACCGGCTGGTCCTCGACAACGACCGCGGCACCTGGGCCGGCCCGTACTCGACGCACACGCTGACCGAGTGGGACTTCACCTCCGCGGTCACCGGCAGCGATGCGGTGGTGTCCCTGCCGCTCATCCAGCTCGACTACGGCGTGGACACCGACAAGTCCGGCCGTGCCGACCGGCACGCCGGCCTGACGGTGACCGCCTCGCACCTGCCGGGCACCACTGCCACCATCGGGAGGCCGACCGTCGAGGTGTCGTACGACGACGGTGCGACCTGGCAGCGGACCGACCTGAGCCGGTGCGACGACGGATGGCGGACGAACCTGCGCGCGCCACGGTCCGCCGACTTCGTCACCCTCCGGGTCGGCGCCCGGGACAGCGCGGGCAACACCGTCTCGCAGACGATCACCCGGGCCTTCGGCCTGCGCTGACGTCACTCCCGGGGAGGTCACCCGGGACAGCACCGCATGGGTGGGACCGCAGCCGGCGGCCCTGCCCACGCGGCGTGGCTGCCGGCCGAACGGCCGGCGGTCTCCCACGAACCATCGTCCGGGAGAGCAGTCGCGGGTCGGGCTCCAGCCCTGGCTCAGTGATGACGGCGAGTTCGCCGGGTGCGTTCTTGTGGGTCCACGCCGTCCGGGCGCCCCCATGGATCGGATCTATTCGGCCCAGGCGCGCTCCAACTGGGAGAGGAAGGTGGCGGGCTTCCGCTCGATCAGCTCGGCCAGCGTCGAGTCGACAGCGGCGAACTCGCCGTCGCGGGCCGCGGCGAAGATGCTCAGCAGCAGGTCGGCGATCGGGGCGGGGGCGCCGTGCGCCAGGGCCTGCTCGCGGAAGGCGTCGTCGGGGACGACGGTGCGGGTGAAGGGCCGTCCGGTGGCCCGGGAGGCGATCTCGGCGACGGTGTCGAAGTCGAGCGCCGCCGGGCCGGTGAGCGGCGGGGTGGGCCCCTCGAAGCGGGCCTTCTCGGTGAGGATCGCGGCGGTGGCATCGGCGAGGTCGTCGTGACCGGTCCAGGCGACGGGGCCGTCGGCGGGGAGGGCGATGTCGCCGGTGTGGCGGGCGGACTCCAGGAACTGCAGGGCGCTGGAGGCATAGAAGCCGTTGCGCAGCGCGGTCCAGGGCAGGCCGGTGGCGCGCAGCAGGTCCTCGGTCCGGGCGTGGTCGCGGCAGGCCTGGAAGCGGGAGTCGTGGGCGGCGCCCATCTGGCTGGTGTAGAGGATGCGGCCGACGCCGGCCCGCACGGCGGCGTCGATGGCGGCGCGGTGGCCGGTGACGCACTCCTGGCCCGTGCGGTCGAGGGAGACGAGGAGCAGCTGCTCGGCACCCTCGAAAGCGTGCACGAGCGAGGCGGGGTCGTCGAAGCTGCCCTGCCGGACACGGACGCCGCGGTCGGCGAGGTCCTGGGCCTTGCGCGGGTCGCGGACGCTGACGCCGACGCGGTCGGCGGGGACGCGCTCCAAGAGGCGCTCGACGGTACGGCGGCCGAGCTTTCCGGTGGCTCCGGTCACGATGATCATTGGGTTCCCCCGACGCTGTTTCCAGTGGAATCATTTCAACCGTAACACTGGAAATAACGATGGAAGCAACCTTCGATATCATCGATACATGGCTACGCGTGAGACATCCGACAGCCCTCGTCGCCGCATCGTCGAGGCAGCGGTCGAGCTACTGGAGAGCGGCGGCCCCGACGCGGTGAGCACCCGCGCGGTCGCCGCCGCGGCCGGGATGCAGCCCCCGGCGATCTACCGCCTCTTCGGCGACAAGGAAGGACTGCTGGAGGCGGTCGCCGAGCACGGCTACGCCCAGTTCCTTCGGAGCAAGCGCGCGCAGCTCGACCCCGACCCGCAGGACCCGGTGGAGGAACTGCGCCACGGCTGGGACATGGTGGTGGAGTTCGGGGTCTCGCGCCCGGAGCTGTTCGCGGTGATGAACCGGGCCACCGGCCGGTCATCGGACGCAGCACACCGCGCCGGCCTGGAGATCCTCCATGGGCGGGTACGCCGGCTGGCGGCCGGGGGGTGGCTGCGGGTCGACGAGGATCTGGCCGCCCAGATCATCCAGGCAACCGGCCAGGGCGCGGTCACCACCTGGCACTCCACCCCCGCCGAACGCCGCAATCCGGCACTGCTGACCATCCTCCGCGAGTCCATGGTCGCCGCCGTCACCCGCGCCGAGCCGACGGTCCCCGCCGCGGAGACCGGCCCCGCCGCGGCGGCCCGCGCCCTGCGCGCCGCCCTCCCTGACGATGGCGATGTCCTGAGCGACGCCGAGCAGCACCTGCTGCGCGAGTGGCTCACCCGCCTGGCAGCGGACAGCGGCGCTCCGTACGCCTGATCGCGCGCCAAGAACCCTCGCGCAGGTCAGACCGAGCGAGGTCAGTCCCCTCCGCCTGCTCGCCGTCCGCCCTGGCCGGGACGCCATAGCCATGACCGTCGATCTCCGCTGTCCGCAGCCGACGGCGCGGGTGCCAGGATGCCGTCTGCGGCAAGGCCGGCGAAGACAACGAGGTTTCTGCGGACCCTGCAACTCGCAGGTCAGTTACTACTGCATGGCGGCTGAACCCGCGGTGGCCGAGCTGCCGGGGCCGTCCCCGCGACGCTCCTGGACCGACGTCGACCGGGCCACCGTCGGGGTGCACCGGCGGCGACCGGCCGCCGACCCCGGGGCGGGAGACGTCACGGAGTGAGATGCCGACTCAGCCATGCGCGCGCGGTGCTCTCGGCGTCGGCGAACCTGGCACGTCCCGCGTCGGTCAGGGCGACCTCGACCGTCCTGCGATCCCCGTCACGGCGATGGCGTTCGATCAGGCCGGCCGCTTGCAGGCCTTTGAGGAGGAAGGACATCCGGGTCCCGGACTCCCCGAGGGAATCGGCCAGTCCGGCCACGCGTACGGGCCGACCCTCGGCCTCGGCGAGAACACCGAGGATCAGGTAGTCGTGAAGTGACAGATCGTACAGACTCCGCAACTCGCCGTGCAGGATTCCCAGGCCCCGCAGGATGGGCAGAGGCCGCTGTGTGATGTCCAACGGACCGCCGTCGATCATGTTCCGTCCCCGATGGTGGGTTCTCCGGCCGCGGGCCGGCGGGCACATGGTCCGAACCACGTTCCATGCGGCGCCGATGGCAGGCCGAGCGGACAGGGAACCCTTAACCCTCGGATCAGGACAAGAATTGACGTGCTCCCCGCCCTAAAAGACGGGGATTCCAGCCTGGGCCGTCTGGCCCTTCTGGTGGCTTCCTGCTTCACCGCGCTGTGCGGGCACGTGTGCCCGTCTTACCCGCGCTCCACAGGCGTTTAGCCTGTCCGCCCGTCCGGCGGCCAGGATGTTGCGTGCGGCGTTGACGTCGCGGTCGTGGACGGTCCCGCACGCCTGACAGGTCCACTCGCGCACGTGCAGGGGCTTGGGGCCGTCCTTGATCCCGCAGGCCGAGCACACCTGAGAGGTGGGCTCGAAGCGTCCGATCCTGCCGAAGTATCGGCCGTGCCTGGCGGCCTTGTACTCCAGCATGTTCACGAACGCGGACCATCCAGCGTCGTGCACGGACTTGGCGAGCCGGGTGCGCGCGAGACCGGACACCGCAAGGTCCTCCACATACACCGCTTGGGTCTCGCGGATGATCTTCGTGGATGTCTTGTGGTGCCAGTCCCGGCGCCGGTCCGCCGCACGGGCGTGCTGACGCGCGACCTTGATACGGGCCTTGGCCCGGTTCTTCGACCCCTTCGCCTTACGGCTCAAGTCCTTCTGCAACCGCTTGAGCTTCTTCTCGGCGCGGCGCAGGAAGCGGGGGGAAGCGATCTTCTGTCCGTCGGAGAGGACCGCGAACGCGGACAGGCCGAGATCGACACCGGTCTCGGCGTGGGTCTGGGGCAGGAACTCCGGGTCGGTGTCCACGACGAACGATGCCCAGTACCGGCCGGCCGCGTCCATCGTGACCGTGACCGAGGTAGGCACGGCCGGAAGCGGGCGCGACCAGCGCACCCGCAGGTCCCCGACCTTCGCCACGTACAGGCGGCTGTTGCCGCGCAGACAGAACCCGTTGGCGGTGAGCCGGATCGACTGCCGGTAGTCCCGCCTGGACTTGAACCGGGGCGGCGCAACCCTCGAGCCCTTGCGCCTGCCGGTGACACAGGAGAAGAAGTTACGGTAGGCGGTATGCAGGTCCCGCAAGGACTGCACCAGCACCACCGACGACACCTCGGACAGCCACACACGCTCCCCGGTGCGCTTGGCCGCAGTAATGACCTGCTTTTGAAGGTCGGTGTCCTTGATATACGCCAGCCCCGCCGCATGTGCATCCCGACGGGCCCGAAGACCGTCGTTGAAGACCACGCGGGCACACCCGAACGCCCTGGCCAACGCATCACGCTGCGCGGGCTCGGGATACACACGGAAGTTGTACCGAAGCTGCATGAGATCAACCTACGGCCCGGCACTGACAACACCGGCCAGGACAGCCTCGCCCTGCAAACCGTTCCGGCCTACCCCGCCCTGAAGGACGCGGCTTGCGCCGGGCCCAGCCGGTCAACGGCGCGGGCACCGCATCCGCCGCGCTGCTCGGGGTGGCCCTGGCCGGATTCGCGGTGCTGGTGCCCGCCTACGTCCGGCGGCTGCTGTGCCATCGCCGACGGTTCGTCGCAGATCTCCTCGAGCCGCGCGCCTTCGCCTTCCTCACCCTCGCCATCTCCTCCAACGTGCTGGCCGCGCGCTTCGTGCCGCAGGGCCACACCGCCGTGGCCGGGGCGTTCCTGGCGTTCGGGGCGTTGGGGTGGCTGGTGCTGGACTACGGCATTCCCCTCGCGCTCATCACCTCGCTGAAGCGGGGCCCGTCGTTCGACCAGGTGAACGGCACCTGGTTCCTGTGGGCGGTGGGATCCGAGTCCGTGGCGCTCGCGGCGGCTTCACTGGCCCGGGTGACCTCGAGTCAGGTCCTGCCGGTGCTGGCGGTGGTCTGTTGGGCCATCGGACTCGTGCAGTACCTGCTGGTCGCCACGATCGTGCTGGCCAGGCTGCTGGCACGGCCGATACAGCCCGAAGGCCTCATGACATCGGTCTGGATCTTCATGGGTGCGGCAGCGATCGCCGTCCTCGCCGGGGGTGCGGCTGATCGCGCTCCCACCGGGCGGCGCGCTGCTGTCTCATCAGCTCATCGCCGGGTCGTCCGTCGTCCTGTGGTCGTTCTCCAGCCGGCTGATCCCGCTCCTGCTGGCCCTGGACGCATGGCGGCACCTGGTGCGCCGCGTTCCGCTGCGCTATGAGCTCGGCTGGTGGAACATCGTCTTCCCGGTCGGCATGTACGCGGTCGCCACGCACGAGCTGGGACGCGCGACCGGAACCGGGTGGATGACGGCCACGGGCCGCTGGGAGATCTGGATCGCCGCAGCGGTCTGGGCCGTCGTGTTCGCCGCCATGGTGGGCCGCCTGGCCGCGGCCCCGCTCAGCGGCCGCGCGGGGACCCGCCGCCGATCCGGGGCAGGCGCCCCGCGCTGAGAGCAGGGCCCCTCGTCCGCCCGGACGCTGCTCCAGGCACACCGTCGGCGCGAACCCACCGGCCCTGCGAGGGACCACGGTGGGTTCGGCCGGACGCCGCGCCCCGTGTCACGGCAGGCCGCTTCCGGGATCGGTCATCGTCGGGCGCGGATCGGTCATCGTCGGGCGCGCTCGCGCCGGACGCCGCCGACGTGGCGCAGAGAGTGCCAGGCGACCACCGCCCACGCGGCGACGAGCAGGGCATACAGGACGACGGCGCCCCAGACGAACAGCTGCGATCCGGTACGGGAAGCAAGAGCGCTGGTGCCGGTGACACAGGCCCCGAGGGGGAAGATGAAGGACCACCAGGTGGGTGCGAAGGGCAAGCCCGTGCGGATCTCCCGCACGGTCAGCGCCGTGGCGAGCACCAGCCACAGCAGGGCGAAGCCCCAGATGCCGAGCCCTCCCAGCAACGCCAGGACCGCACACCCGCGCGCGTACGGGGCGGGCAGCGCGCTCGGCGCCGCCGTGGCCAGCGCACCCAGCGCCGTCACCGCCTGGTCCAGCGCCCCCACGCCGATCCACACCGTGGGCACCGACGCACCGCTGGGAGCGTCGTGATGCACGAGGCGGCTGTAGACCATGGCCAGGACCAGCACGACCGCGATCAGCCCGAGTCCGAGCATGGCGTAGCAGCCCAGCAACATGGCCAGCCGCACCTGCCCGGCCGGCACCCACGGGATGAGCAGCGCACCCGTCGCTGCGGAGACCATCGGGGGCACCACGGGCAGCAGCCAGCCGCCGAACGCGGCGTCCGGCGCAAAACGGTGCCGCGTGACCATCAGATACGGAACGGTGCAGGCGGTGACGAGACCGAGCACCGTCCCGGCGGACCACAACACCAGGTCCGCGCAGAGTGCCGCACGCTGCCCGATCACCCGCCCGCCCAGCAGCAGCGTCGCCGCCCCGACGGTGAGCAGCGCGATCGGCGGCGCCCCGAAGAACTGGGCCAGCACCGGATCACCGGCATGCACGCGCAGCAGCCGCTGCCCGAGGTACGCGGCCACCAGCACGATCAGCAGCAGGGCGGTGCCGGCCCAGACCACTGTGGCAGCCACGCCGAGCCCCGGAAAGCCGCGCGGCAGCGTAGCGGCCGCCACGGCGACGATCCCGCTGCCCATGACGGCCGCGAACCAGCTGGGAGCGAGCCGGCCCCTGCCTCTGTCGTGCGCCTCGACCGGCCGGTCACGGGCGTGTACGGACGGTCTCGAAGCCGGGCCGCCCTGGGACGGGACCGCTCGGCCGGTACTGGAGTGGGGTGCCACGACGTGGTGCCTCTTCTGGGGTCGGTCTCTTCACCGCCGACGTTCTGCGACGGTGACCGGCCGGCGGCCCGGCCTGCACCGAGCGGCGCGCGGCCGGGACCGACGGCATGTTGGCGGCTTCGAACCTATGGCGGACCGCGGATCCCGCCACAGCACCGCACGCGACACAACGCCCTCACACCAGGACATCGGGCACCCGCGCCGGCCGTTCGGATTCACGACGAGCCGCGTCGGCACGACGCCACCGATTCGCCGGGACGAGGAGAGCAGAGCGTGAGGCGACCACAGCCGATCGCCCGGTCGTCGGAGGTGGGTGATTTCCCGTGCGTCCTGCCCGCGGCGAGTCGCCAGGTCGACCGACTGCCCATGTGGGTTTGATGATCAAAACCATGGAGTTTACCCTCGGTGAGTCCGTCCGGTCAGGAGGCGTGCGATGAAGGACAGGCCGTCCGGCAGGAAGCCGCTGCTGGTGACCGTTCTTGTCTTCCCGGGCGTACGCCTGCTCGACGTCGCCGGCCCGATCGAGGTCTTCGCGTCGGCCAACGATTTCGGCGGCCGCTACCGCGTACGCATGGTCTCCCCGGACGGTGCCGACGTGGTCACCTCGGCCGGCACCGGGCTCCACGTCGACCAGGTCGCCGCGCAGATGGACGACGTGAGCGACGTCGTCATCATCCCCGGCGGCCCCGAGTGGCCCTCGCTCGTCAAGGACGACGCCGTACTGGACGCCGTCAGAGCACTCGACTCCCACAGCCGCCTGACCGCGTCCATCTGCACCGGCGCCTTCCTGCTCGCCGCCGCCGGACTGCTCGACGGACGCAGAGCGACCACGCACTGGCGCTTCGCCGACCGGCTCGCCCTGCGCTACCCGCAGGTGACCGTCGAGGCCGACGCCCTGTTCGTCCGCGACGGCCACATCATGACCTCCGCGGGCGTCAGTTCGGGCATCGACCTCTCGCTCGCCCTGGTCGAGGAGCACCTCGGTGCCGACGTCGCCCGCGCCGTCGCCAAGGACATGGTCGTCTTCATGCAGCGGCCGGGAGGCCAGTCACAGTTCAGTGTCCGCACGCACAGCCCGCGCCCGCGACAGGAGATGCTGCGCCGGGTCCTGGACGCGGTCGCCGAGGACCCGTCCGCCGAGCACACCCTCGCCACCATGGCGCGCCGGGCGGGCGTGAGTACCCGGCACATGACGCGCCTGTTCCACGACGAGATGGCCATGACCCCTGCCCGCTACGTCGAGCAGGTCCGCATGGAAGCCGCCCAGGTGATGCTCGAAGGCAGCGACGACCCCATGGCCACGGTCGCCCGGCGCACCGGCTTCGGCTCACCGGAGTCGCTGCGCCGGGCCTTCACGCGCAACCTCGGCATCACGCCCGGGGCCTATCGGACCCGCTTCCGCACGACGGACAGCACACAGGTCGCGGGCGCCGCGCGCGACGGCGAGCGCGCCTGACATCCCGCAGCACCTGACGGTGATGGCCCCCCGCTCGACGGCCGGGCCGGCCCGGCCGTTTCCGGTGGTCAAAGATCGAGGATCACATCGCGGCGGGGCTGGGAGCAGCAGATCAGAACGTTGCCGTTGGCCGGGGCGTCGACGGGGTCGGGGAAGTAGTCGACCTGGCCGCCGACGAGTGCGGTCTCGCACGTGTGGCAGACCCCGGTGCGGCAGGACCACCGGACGGGGACGTCGCAGGCTTCGGCCAGTTCGAGGAGGGTGCCGTAGCCGGAATCCCAGGGCACGGCGAGGCTGCTGCGGGCGAACGTGACGGTCGGACCGGTGCCGGACCCGAGCGGGGAGGCGGGCAGGTGGGGTGCGCGGGCGCCGGTCGGCAGCACACCGGGTGTGATCGCTGAGACCGATCCGAAGACCTCGGTGTGGATGCGCGACGGGTCCAGCCCGCAGTCCACCAGGGCCTTGGTCATGTCGTCCATGAACGCGGTCGGCCCGCAGATGTACGCCTCCGCCTCCGGCGGCAGGTGCAGGCCGGACAGGACGGCGCCGGACAGCCTGCCGACGCCGGTGTAGTCCTCGCCCTGGCGGTCGTCCTCGCGAGGCCTGCTGTAGGCGATGTGCCGGTGGGCCGAGGGCAGACGGGTCAGCAGGACGCGGACCTCTTGAGCGAAGGGATGTTCGGCGCCGTCGTGTGCTCCGTGGATCCACCACACCGGGCGGGGGTCCTTGCCCGCGGCCAGGCTGTGCAGTATCGCCAGGACGGGGGTGGCTCCCACGCCCGCGGAGATCAGCACCACCGGCGCCGGGGTCTTGCCGAGAACGAAGGTGCCTCGGGGTGCTGCCACGTCAAGGGTGTCGTGGACGGCGATGTGCTGGCGCAGATAGCCGCTGCCGACACCGTGGGGCTCTTGTTTGACACTGATCCGGTACGAGGCGTCGCCGGGCCGTCCCGACAGGGAGTAGCTGCGGATGACGGAAGGTCCTTGCGGGTCCGGCTGCATGCGGACCGTGACGAACTGGCCGGGCAGGGCGGCAGGGAGTGGTGCACCGTCCGGGGAGCCGAGGACGAGGGAGAAGACGCCGGCGCTCTCCGGGGCGATACCGGTGACCGTCAAGGGGCGGAATCCTTGCCAGGCCGGTGGCGCAGCCGCCCCCGCGGCGGTCAGTCCGGCATTTCCGGTGGACTCCCCCGCGCCGTGCGTGTCATCGAGGAGTGCCTGCATGGAGGTCCGCCAGCCGGGGCTCAATGCGGCGATGCGCAGGGCGCGTTCCAGTTGCGGGCGAGGGTGGTCGGACTTGTAGAGAAGGGCGTCGATGTCCGCCACGGTCATGCCCTCCGGACCCTCGGCGGTCTTGATGATGTCGTCGCCTGCCTGTACGAGTCCTTCGGTCAGCACCTTCAGATAGAAGCCGGGACGACCGTGGGCCACGAGCAGGGCGGGCATCCGGGGTTCGTTCATGCGCAGGCCGACGCGGTAGCACGTCACACGGGGCTGAGTGACCTCGAACAGCGCGTCCCCGATGCGGTACTGGTCCCCGATGCAGACCTCGTCGTCCGGCAGGCCCTCCACCGTGAAGTTCTCACCGAACTGACCGTGGACGAAGTCGTTCCGTCCCAGATGCTTCTGCCAGTGACGGTAGGAGTCCAACTGGTAGACCAGGACTGCCCGATAGGGGCCGCCGTGACCGCCCAGGTCACCCTGCCCGTCACCGTCGATGTTGAGCCGCCGGACCATCCGCGGCCCCGTGACCGACCGCTTCCAGATGCCCGTGTGCGTGGTGCGGCCCTTCCAGGGCACGTCCTGCGGCAACCCCACATTCACCGCGATCAGTGTCGCCATGGGCGACCATCTCCCGTCGGGTGGTCTTCCTCTCGCACCGGTAACCCCGAGTCTCCACGGCAACTCGACGCCGCGCATCCTCGGCTGGTGGCGGGGCACGGGGCCACGCCGGAGCCCCGGGCGACATCGGATGAGGGCTGACCCCCGACAACGTCTGGGGCGCGGTGTTCAGTCGAAGACGATGACCCGTCGTCCCACGACGTCTCCGCGCCCGAGCGCCTCCAGGTTCTCGTTGACGTCTTCGAGCCTGACCTTGGTGACGTTGTGCTTGACGAGACCGGCTTCGGCCAGGGAGAGCACCTCGACGAGGTCCAAGTGGTTGCCCCAGAAGGAACCGAGGTAGGACAACTCCGTCCCGACGAACGGGAACTGGTTGTGCTCGACGCGATGGCTCATCAGGCCCACGGCAGCAAGGGCGCCCTCCGGACCCAGGAGGTCGAACCCCATGGAAATGGACGCCTCGCTGCCCACACAGTCCAGGATGGCGTCGATCTTCCTACGGCCCGTGAACGCCTCCAGCTCGTCCTGGATCGCTTCGACGGACTTGTCGCGTACATTGATGCCGTAGTCCGCGCCGTTCTCCTTCGCCACGTTCAGCTTGTTGTCCGAGCGCGCCAGGGCCACCACTGTGGCACCGCTTCCGAGCAGTTTCGCGTACTGGATGGCGTAGCTGCCGAGGCCTCCGATCCCCGTGACCGCGACGGTCCGTCCAGGGCCGAGCTTCCCTGCTTCCCGAAGCTTTCGCATTCCCCGGTACGGGGTCATCCCCGCGTCCGTCATCGGGGCCAGCAGCTCAGGTGTCTTCGCGGCTTCCTCCGACACCGGTATTGCGTGCCGGCACTCCACGGCCATGTACTCGGCAAAGCCCCCCGGAGGACCGAACCCCACCCACCTGCCGTTCCCGCTGCAGAGCTGCTCGTTGCCCTCTCGACACTGGCGGCAGGTGCCGTCGCCCCAACTGGGATTGACGACGACCATGTCGCCCTCCGTGTAGCCCACCGTCGACGGCACGCCACTGCCCAGCCCGGAGACCCGGCCCGTGACCTCGTGACCGGGGATGTAGGGGAAGTCCACGGGGAACGGCCCCTTGAAATAGCCGTCCTGGAGTTGGTAGTCGCTTCGGCACATCCCGGTGGCCGCGACCTTCAACAGGATTTCGTCCGGTCCAGGTTCCGGTACCGCCACCTCTTCGACTCGGAGGGGTTCGTTGTATCCGTGCATCCGAGCTGCTCGCATCTGCATGGGACCCTCGCCTTCGCTCGCGAGAAGCGGTGCACGTGGGCCGGCGTCACGACTTCAGCGCTGGCTACGGCGGCCACCGCTTCGGATAGCACCAGCTTCCTACATTCACCGTCGCCGTGCATCCAGGTCCTGGCGCGCGAACACCACGCTTGGCGGCCTCCCGCTCTCGGTGCCGCGCCAACATGTGCGAGACCGACGTCCGGCTGGACGGGGGAATCCGTACCGTCGCGCGCAGTGGTACGGCCTCCTGTGGAGGCCTACGGTTGACCGGTGGGAGTGCGGCGCTCATGGGTCGGTCAGGACGCGAGCGGCTCGTCCTGGTCAGGTCGCGACGCACGGTGTGCGCGGACAGGAAGAACCTTCATGATCAAATCCTACGGTCCCTACGATTTCATGCCGCCGATCAGGAGCTTTGCGGTGACCTCGGAGTCCGTGGCCGACGGCGGGCGGCTGGCCCTGGAGCAGGTGAGCGGCATCCTGGGGGCGGGCGGAGCGGACATCTCACCGCAGCTGAGCTGGTCCGGGTTCCCCGAGGAGACACAGAGCTTCACCGTGGCCGTGTTCGATCCGGACGTGCCCACCGCCTCAGGCTTCTGGCACTGGGCTGTGGCGAACCTTCCAGCCTCCGTGACCGAACTTCCCGCCGGGGCAGGAGACGGCAGCGACCTGCCGGGCGGCGCGGTGACACTCCCCAACGACGCCGGACACCGCCGATATCTCGGCCCGGCGCCGCCGCCGGGCAACGGTCCGGACCGCTACTTCCTCGTCGTTCATGCCGTGGGCGTGCGCAAGCTGGACGTGTCGGAGACGACGTCCCCGGCCCTCATGGACTTTCTCCTGTTCACCCACGCCATCGCACGGGCCACCATGTATGGCACCTACGAGCGCTGAGCACGGCAAGCCCACCCTTGAGCTCGTGACACGATCTTGCTGGCGTGCAGTGGTTGATCGGTGGCGCTGCTCAGTGAGTTGCGGCTGCCAAGGTGGTTCCCGAGCCATGTGACAGAGAACCAGGTGAACCACAAGGCGAAGATGAGCCCTGCCATCAGAGCCGTCTTGCGATGACGTCGTCGCCGAGCAGCGAATCGGGGCAGCGGCACGGCTGGCCGGGACGCCCGGCCACGGGCGGGATGTGGTCGGGCTCTCGGTCGGTCGTCACTGTGCCGGGCTCGTGCGTATGGGACAGGCCCCCGCCACTGTCGACGGGGGCCTGTTCGGGTAGGGGTCCCTGTAGCGAGTCAGGCCGCAGGCCCCTCGGAATGCTTCACCGTGCTCGTGCCTTCCCTGCGTGCTTCAGGCGCGGTGGTACTGGACGGGGGTGGGCATCGTCCCTCCCAGGGCCGTGGCTGCGTGCCGGGGCCAGTACGGGTCGCGCAGCAGCACCCGGCCGAGGAGGACTGCGTCGGCCTTCTCGGAGGCGAGGATCGCCTGGGCCTGGTCGGGCTCGGTGATCAGGCCTACGGCAGCGACGGGCATGTCCGCCTCCGCGCGGACGCGGCTGGCATAGGGCACCTGGTAGTCGGGGCCGACCGGGATCTTCGCGTCGGGCACGTTACCGCCGGTGGAGACGTCGAGGAGGTCGACACCGCGGGCGCGAAGTTCCTTCGCCAGCCGTACGGTCTCGTCCGCGGTCCATCCTTCGCGGTCGGCGTCGCCGGTCTCCTGGAGCCAGTCGGTGGCCGAGACGCGGAAGAAGACAGGCAGGTCAGCAGGCCAGACGGCGCGGACGGCTTCGACGACCTCCAGGGCGAAGCGGATGCGGCCTGCGAAGTCGCCGCCGTAGGCGTCGGTGCGCTGGTTGCTGTGCGGGGAGAGGAACTGGTGGATCAGGTAGCCGTGCGCGCCGTGGATCTCGGCCACCTGGAATCCGGCGTCCAGGGCTCGTCGTGCGGCGTCGGCGAAGTCCTCCACGATGCGGCTGATCGCCTCGTCCGAAAGCTCCTCGGGCGTGGTGGACGCCGGCCCGAACGGGGCGGCGCTCGGGCCGACCGGGGTCCAGCCGTGTTCCTCGCTCGGGGCGATCGGGGCGCCGCGGTCCACCCAGGTCCGCTCGGTGGAGGCCTTGCGGCCTGCATGTGCGAGCTGGATGCCGGGCACGGTGCCCTGGGACTTCAGGAACGCGGTGATCCGTCGGAAGCCCTCGGCCTGGGCGTCGTTCCATATGCCGAGGTCGTAGGGACTGATGCGCCCCTCGGGGCTGACCGCGGTGGCCTCGGTGATGATCAGCCCGGCACCCCCGGTGGCACGCGCCGCGAGGTGCGTGAAATGCCAGTCGTTCGGTACACCTGTCCGATCACCGTCCGGAGCGGCGCTGTACTGGCACATGGCGGCCATCCAGATCCGGTTCGGGATCGTCAGCGACCGAAGGGTCAGTGGCTCGAAGAGCGTGCTCACGTAGGTGTCTCCTCAACGCGTGAACAGGTGTTTTACGGAGTGCGTGCCTGCTGCAGGGAAGCTGCGGGGTTCTCTGCGGTTGCTCTGCTTGCAAACGCTGCATACCGGCGCTCGCATTCCCGCCGTGCGGAAGAGCGGCCATGTCCTCGGGCGAGGGAGTCGACCACCACTACGCACGGCGCCGCGCGGGGCAGGTGCCGACCGGCGTCGACACACTCCGCCGTCAGTCCCACCATGGGCGTCAGACCCGTCTTGCGGCCGTTGCGGTCCGCGTAGAACCCGCCCCCAGCCCTTTTCCATGAACGCGTCCATGAGTCGGCCCATGACTTCCGCCTGTGCGGGAGCGTGGTCGGCGAGCAACGCCTCCTTGAGTCCGGTCACAGCCACCCCGTTCTTGGGGATTGCGGCGAACAGCTCTTCGGGGACAGCCATCAACCCGCGGTCACCGCCGCGTCGGCGACTTCGGGGGCAGTCGGCTTCGCGGCACCAGGCGGCGTGCGGTAGGCGCGAAGGGGCGCGTTGGTCACGGACACGGCAGCGATCACCAGGATGGCGGACAGTCCGCCGAAGACCAGGGAGAAGGAGGCGGAGGTGGCCGACGCCAAGAGGCCGCCACGAAAGTTGCCGAGCTCGAGACCCGCGACACCGATGACGTGTTCCACCGAGGAAACCCGCCCCCGATACGCGTCCGGGGTCTCCAATTGGACCAGAGCGCTGCGGGTGACGACAGACACGGTGTCGGCAGCGCCCGCCACGGCCAGGCAGCCGAGCGCCAGCCACAACGGCCCCGCCAGACCGAAACAGGCCAGCGCCAGGCCCCAGATCCCGGCTGCGGACAGCTGAACCAGGCCGCCACGGCGCCAGCGCGTCACCGTGCCGGAGAGCATGCCGGCCGTGATCCCCCCGACCGCGACGGCCGAGAGGAACAGGCCAAGGGTCTGCGGGTTTCCTCCGAAGCGGATCTCGTTGACCAGCGGGAAGAGCGCGACGGGCATGGCGAGCAGCGTTGCGGACAGGTCGGTGGCCATAGAGCCCCACAGCGTCGGGCGTCGCAGGACGATCCGCCAACCGCCGCGCTCTGGCCGGTGCCTGCCGCCGACCGCGTCGGCGCCTTCGGGCCGCATGGATGGCAGGCGGATCACTGTGAGCATCGAGACTGCCACGGCCACGGCCTGGGTCGCGTATGCGGCAGGGACGTCCCAGCGAGCGATGATCAGCCCGGCCATCGCGGGACCGGCCAGCATCGCCGCCTGGAAGGAGACGTTGGTCAGCGCGAGACCGGCCGCGACCTGCTCGCCCGGCAACAGCCGGACGGGGAAGGTACGCCGGGCAGGAGCGCCGAGAGCGCCGCAGCTCGTGCCCATGGCGACCAGGGCGAGCAGCAGCACGTTTCGGTTGCCCGCCAGGGCCTGGGCACCCAGCCCTGCGGCGGCCAGCAGTTGGCCCGCGGTGGTGGCCCGCACCACCGCGCGGCGATCGAAGGTGTCGGCCAACGTGCCGCCGAGCAGCCCGAACAGCACCATCGGCAGGCCGGTGGCGAGCCCGATGGCACCTGTGCCCACCGGGCTGCCGGTCAGGTCCCAGACCTGGGCCAGCACCGCCACATTGGCTATCTGTCCGCCGAGTTGAGAGGCGGAGGTACCGAGCCACAGGTGACGAAACGACCGACTGCTACGCAGCGGGCGGACGTCGAGGAACCGGACACGGACACGCCCCCTCATCGCGGTGGCTCGACAAGGTGGTGGAGGATCCGCTGCCGCATCGACCGGTGTTGCAGTGCGCGCCGCACCTCCTCCACAAGGGCGGTCATCGCGTACGGGAGTTCGCTGTCCAGCTCGGCGACCGTCGCGTGGGTAGCGCGCCACTCCGCCTCCAGGAACGGCACCAGCGATCGGCCACGCTCGGTCAGGTCGATTCGCCGGGTGCGGGCGTCAGGCCCCGGCTCGGAGGTGACGAGATCCTCCTTGCGCATGGCGGCCACGGTCTGGCTGATCGCGGAATGCGAGCGGTCCAGGGACTTCGCAAGCTCACGAATGGTCAGTGGCCCGGTGTGGGCGAGCCGGATCAGCGGATAGGCGAATCGAGGCCGCACCCCCTCGATGCCCCGCTCGACGTAGACCTGCTCGATTTCGGCGTCCATGGCTGCCAGCAGCTCGTGCAGGGAGTGCCAGGGGTCGGGCAGCTCCGTGGGATCTGAAGATGTCACAGCACTAATATAACAGCGCTGCGACAATGAGGGCTCGTGATCAAATGCGTCGCCGACCGTCGACGGAACCTTTTCTCAACGCAGCCAGTCCGGACCGTCTCTCCGCAGACCCAGACCATGGTCAGGAGGTGATCCATCGGTCCGTAGTCGAGCTACCAGTCGCCATGGACCTCGCAGAACCCATCCTTGATGCACCGCAGACCCACGGTCACCCAGCGCACCCCTCCGCCGGCGCCAAAGACATAGGGGCACCCCCCGGCGCCGGTACGGCGCTCCGTACGCCGTACCGGCCGAAAAGCCGGCCTTACGCACCGCGCAGCCGAACGCACCCTCTTCCGGCCTCCGCGTCACTCGGTCGAGGGCATGCGTCGACAGCCGGATCTCACACGCTGAGCACCGCTCGTACGGCCTGTTCCGCTGCTGTTCCGCCCTCGCCCGAGGACGTCACCCGCCCGGCCTCCATCACGTAGTACTGCTGGGCGGCGCGCATGGCGAATCCGACGTGCTGTTCGACGAGGAGGACGGAGAGGCCGCCGCGCCGGGTCAGGGCGAGGATCGTCTCCTCGATCTCGGCGACGACCGACGGCTGGATTCCCTCCGTCGGCTCGTCGAGCAGCAGGAGCCTGGGGCGGGTGATCAGCGCGCGGGCGATGGCGAGTTGCTGGCGCTGGCCGCCGGAGAGCAGCCCGGCGCGGCGGCCGGAGAGCTCGCGCAAGGCCGGGAAGAGGTCGAGTGTCTCGGCGGTCGCCGCTCCGCCGTCGGGGCGGCCGTCTGCGACGAGTCGAAGGTTCTCGGCGGTGGTGAGGTGGGGGAAGGACTGCTGGCCCTGGGGGACGTACGCCATCTTGCGGGCGACCCGTTGGTGCGGGGCGAGGTGGGTGATGTCCTCGCCGTCGAGCCGGACGGTGCCGCTCCTGGGCTTGATGAGGCCCATGGCGGCGCGCAGCAGCGTGCTCTTGCCGGCGCCGTTGTGGCCGAGGACGGTGGCGACACCGTCCTTCGGGACGGTGACCGTGACGCCGTGCAGGACCGTGGTGCGGTCGTAGCCGGCCTGGACGGAGCTGATCTCCAGCATCTGACTCACGCCTCCTCGGCGACGGCCACGGCAGTGGCGGGAGCGGGCTCGGGTTGCGTGGTGCGGCCGAGGTAGACCTCCTGGACCTTGGCGTCGGCCTGGACCTCGGCGACGGTGCCCTCGCTGAGGACCTTGCCGGCGTGCAGGACACTGACGCTGCGGGCGAAGGAGCGCATGAAGTCCATGTCGTGCTCGATGACGACGACCGTGCGGTCCGTGCTGATCCGCTGGAGCAGCGCGCCGGTGGCCTCGCGCTCGTCGTGGCTCATGCCGGCGACCGGTTCGTCGAGCAGCAGCAGCCGCACGTCCTGGACGAGCAGCATGCCGATCTCCAGCCACTGCTTCTGCCCGTGGGCGAGGACGCCGGCGGGACGGTCGCGCAGGTGGGTCAGCCCGGTGGTCTCCAGTGCCTTCGCGACCGGCTCGGGGATGTCTTTTCGCCGCCGGAGCATCGTCCACGGGCCCCGCCCGGCGCCCGCCGCGATGTCGAGGTTCTGCAGGACGGTCAGTTCCTCGAAGACCGTGGCCGTCTGGAAGGTACGCCCGATCCCCATGCGGGCGATCTTGTGGACCGGCCTGCCCAGCAGGTCCTGGTCGCCGAAGCGCACCGAGCCCGCAGCCTTCACCAGGCCGGTGACGGCGTCGACGAGGGTGGTCTTGCCCGCGCCGTTGGGGCCGATGAGGAAGCGCAGGTCGCCGGGGTGGATGTCGAGGTCGACGCCGTCGACGGCGGTGAAGCCGTCGAAGGTCACCCGCAGGTCGCGCACGGTCAGTCCTTCGCCGCTCATGCCGTCTCTCCCGTCGTACGAGTTGCGCCAGCGGTACGGCGCCTGCGCAGGACGACGCCCAGGGAGGCCAGACCGCCGGGCAGGAAGCCGACCGCGAGCACGAACAGCAGGCCCTGGAGATACGTCCACGCGGCGGGGAAGGCGTCGGACAGCGTGCTCTGCGTCCAGGCCACCGCGATCGCGCCGAGCACCGCGCCCACCAGCGAGGCCCGGCCGCCGACCGCCGCGCCGATGACGAAGCCGATGGAGGGCACGATCCCGATCAGCGCCGGGGAGATGATGCCGACCGCGGGGACGAAAAGGGCGCCCGCCAGGCCCGCCGCGCCGGCCGCGAGGACGTACGCGACGAGCTTGACGTTGGCCGGGTCGTAGCCGAGGAAGCGCACCCGCTCCTCGGAGTCCCGAGCAGCGACGAGGAGTTCACCGAACCGGCTGACGAACAGCTGTCGGGCGCCGATCATCAGGAGCAGCAGGACGGCGGCGATAACGAAGTACACCATCCGCTGGTTGACGGGGTCGTCGAGGGAGTAGCCGAAGAAGCCCTGGATGTCGGTGAGGCCGTTGGTGCCGCCGGTGGTGGCCTGCTGGCCGATCAGCCAGATGGACAGGGCGGCGGCCAGCGCCTGGCTGAGGATGGCGAAGTAGGCGCCCTTCACCCGGCGGCGGAAGACGAAGAAGCCGAGCAGCGCGGCGACCGCCATCGGCAGCAGCACCGTCATGGCGAGCGCGAAGGCCGGATCGGCGAACGGCTTCCACCACCAGGGCAAGGTGTCGCCGGTGCCGTACAGCTGCATGAAGTCGGGCAGGGTCTCACCGGTGGCGGCCGCGTCGGTGAGCTTGAGGTGCATGGCCATGGCGTAGCCGCCGAGCCCGAAGAAGACGCCCTGGCCGAGCACCATGAGCCCGCCGCGGCCCCAGGCGAGGCTGACGCCGACCGCGACGATCGCGTAACACAGGTACTTGGCGAGGAGGTTGAGGCGGAAGTCGGAGAGAAGGACCGGTGCGACGCCGAGGAGGAGGACGGCGCCGAGAACGAACCCGGCGGGGACGCGGAGCCGCTCCGGCACGGACGGGGACGGCGGCGTCACCGCGGCGGAGGCGGGGGTGGTCGTTGTCGTCATGCCAGGCTCCGGGTGCGCAGTGTGTACAGGCCCTGGGGTCGCCACTGCAGGAAGGCGACGATCGCCACGAGCACGATGACCTTGGCGACGCTGACCGTGGTCGAGTATTCGAGGACCGATTGCAGGATGCCCAGCGCGAAGGCGGTGATGACGCTGCCCTTGAGCTGTCCGATGCCGCCCACGACGACGACCAGGAAGGCGTCGACGATGTAGTTGGTGCCCGTCGTCGGGCCGATCGGGCCGACCAGGGTGAGGGCGACGCCGGCGACGCCCGCGAGGCCCGAGCCGATGAAGAAGGTGATGCGGTCGACCTGTCCGGTGGCGATCCCGGAGACCTCGGCCAGGTCGCGGTTCTGGACGACGGCCCGGATACGGCGGCCCAGCGGTGTGAGTTTCAGGATGAGGGTGAGGGCGAGGACGCTCAGCAGGGCCAGGCCGAGGATGAACAGGCGGTTGTTGGCGAAGGTGATGCCGCCGCCCAGCGCGATGTTGCCAGTGAGGATGTCGGGCGCGGCGGTCTGCACGTTGGGGGCGCCGAAGATGTCACGGGCGAGCTGCTGGAGCATCAGCGAGACGCCCCAGGTCACGAGCAGCGTGTCCAGGGGGCGTGTGTAGAGGCGGCGGATGAGCAGCCATTCCAGCAGGGCGCCCATGGCTCCGGCGACCAGGAAGGCGACCGGCAGGGCGACGAGCAGCGAGACGCCCGCGCTGCTGATGGACTTCTGCAGCACGTACGTGGTGTAGGCGCCGGCCATGATGAACTCGCCGTGCGCCATGTTGATCACACCCATCTGGCCGAAGGTCAGGGTCAGACCGAGGGCGATGAGCAGCAGGACGGCACCGATGCTGATGCCGGTGAGGGACTGGTTGAGGATGACCGTCATGGGGGCGGCTCCGGGTCGGGGACAGAAGTGCGGCTGTACGCGTGTGCCTTGGGCATGGTCCGGCCCTCCGGAGAGGGCCGGACCTGGTGCCGGGCGGGGCGTGGCTCAGGAGAGTCCGGAGGCCCAGGAGTAGCCCCTGAGGTACGGGTCCGGCTTGACCGGCTTGCCGGAGTTCCACACCTCGGTGATCAGGCCGTCGGAGCCGACCTTGCCGATCCGGGCGGTCTTGTAGACGTGCTGGGTGGCGCCGTCCACGGTCACTTTGCCCTCGGGAGCGTCGAGTTCGATGCCGTCGGAGGCCGCCTTCACCTTCGCCACGTCGAAGGACCCGGCCTTCTCGACCATCGCCTTCCACAGGTGGACGGAGATGTAGGCGGCCTCCATCGGGTCGGAGGTCGGCTTGTCCTTGCCGTACGCCGCCTGATACGCGGCCACGAACTTCGTGTTGGCCGCGCCCGGCGTGGTCTCGTAGTAGTTCCAGGCCGTGAGCTGGCCGTCCAGGTACTGGGTGCCGATGCTCTTGACCTCCTCCTCGGCGATGGAGACCGACAGCACCGGCAGGCCCTTCGCGGTCAGGCCCGCGGACTTGTACTCCTTGAAGAAGGCCACGTTGGAGTCACCGTTGAGGGTGTTGAACACGGCGTCCGCGCCTGCACCCTTGACCTTGTTGACGATGGTGCCGAACTCCGTGGAACCGAGGGGCGCGTAGTCCTCGCCGACGACCTCCATGCCGTTGGCCTTCGCGTACGCCTTGATGATTTTGTTGGCGGTGCGCGGGAATACGTAGTCGCTGCCGACCAGGTAGAGCTTGGTCAGGCCCCGCTTCTTGAGGTAGTCCAGCGCGGGCACGATCTGCTGGTTGGTGGTGGCACCGATGTAGAAGATGTACGGCGACTGCTCCAGGCCTTCGTACTGCACCGGGTAGAACAGCAGCGACTTGTACCGCTCGAAGACCGGCTTGACGGCCTTTCGGCTGGCCGAGGTCCAGCAGCCGAAGGTGGCCACGACCTTGTCGTCCTTGATGAGGGTCTCCGCCTTCTCGGCGAAGGTGGGCCAGTCGGAGGCGCCGTCCTGGCTGACGGCCTCGAGCTTCTTGCCCAGCACGCCACCGGCGGCGTTGATCTCCTTCACCGCGAGCAACAACGCGTTGTGGACGGTGACTTCACTGATCGCCATGGTGCCCGAGAGCGAGTTCAGCAGGCCGACCTTGACGGTGTCGCCGGACGTGTCGGCCTGGGCGCCGGAGCCGGTGGACGTGGTGTCGCCTGTTTTGGCGCCGCACGCGCTGAGGGCTGCTGATGCGCCGGCGGCCGAGATACCGGCCAGGAGACCGCGCCTGCTGATGCTGAACCCGGACATGCACAACCTCCTTGCCCCGAAGGGCGATGCGAAGAGAGCGGAAAGACTCTGGGGAGGGAATGAAGGGGTAGGCGCTTCAGAAGTGGCGGTGTCGGCGCACGGTTTCCCCAGCCGTTCCGGGGTGTTGTCCGGGCTGGTCGCTGAAGTGCGACCACAGCCTGCGGGGAAACTGTTTCCATCGCGTTTCGGAGCAATTGATGAACAGTTTCCAGTGAAAGTAACGCGGTCGACAAAAGACGGACAACCCGCTGCCGAATACACTCGTCGAGGGCATCACAGCAACGGCGATCAATGCTTCCCATGGAAAGGATCAGTTATTCTGATTCCCCCTTTTCAAGGGACTGGTGATCGGCGGTGGGCTCAGGCACCGGTCGGCGAGCACGAGTGGAGGAGCACGATGGCGAGACGGCCCGAGAAACTGCTCTACCTGCTCACGCGGGCCGAACGTCTCGCCGTGCGTCGAGTGCAGTCGCTTCTGGACGAGTTCGACTGCTCCGTGGAGGCATGGCGGGTGCTCGATCTGCTCTCCGACGGGCAGGGCCACAACATGACCGCCCTCGCCGACCACGCCTTCCTGCCGGCGCCGAGCCTCACCAAACTGATGGACCAGCTCGTCGACCAGAACCTGGTCTACCGTCGCGTCGACCCGGCCGACCGACGCCGCGTCCTGGCCCGCCTCACCCCGCGGGGCATGCAGCGCTGGCAGTCGATGGCACGCGAAGTGCGTTCCGACTGGCGGGACTTGGGGCATCTGTTCGCGGGCGACGAGTTGGATCACCTGCTCGCACAGCTCGCCGAGGCCCTGGAAGGGCGGCCGTACACCACACCGTCGTCGGCCGACGCCGCGCCGGTCTGACCCCCCGACAAGTCGTCAGGGCCGACTCAGGGTTGAGACAGGGTGGTCACCGATGGCGGCCGGTCCGGCACGATCGGGAGGATGTCGGTCATGCCGAACACCACTGCCGATCTCTCCCGCCCGTCCCTCGCCCGCCGCGCGGCGGTCGCTCTCGTCGGCGCTGCTGCCCTGACAGGCCTTGCGGGGCTGTACACACCGGGTACCGCGCACGCCGAACCTCGTACCGCCACTGCCCGGTCCGCTACCGATTTCAGTGACTGCCCGCCCCTTCCCGCCGGTGCCGATCCGGCTCGCTGGAGGTGTGAAGTGCACACTGCGTCACCGCAGTTGACGATGGGCAAGGCCGTCGTGACCCTCGCTCCGATCACCATGACGCACGCCGAGGGGCCGCTGCCGGACGGCACCGACGGGCAGGTGTGGGGTGCGATGCACAGTGCACCGACCTCCGTTCCGGGCGGACTGACCGGCACCTCGGCCGGCAAGGACCCGCGGCGGCTTCGACTGGCGATCAAGCCGGAGTACGGTGGCCGATCCGACTTCTACACCGGGCAGTTCAGCCTGCGCTTCCGGCTGCTGAGCCCGCTGCTGCCGCAGGGATGCACCATCGGGACGAACCAGCCGGTCGACTTCCGGATGAAGCGGTCGGGGCCGTCGCAGTGGGTCTCACAGGATCCGCCGCTGATCAAGTTCTCGGCGTACGACGACACCTTCGCCGCTCCCGCCGCCGAACACTGCGGGCCGCTCACAGCGCCCCTCAACGCACGGCTCGGGCTGCCGGCTTCGAGCGGAAATCTGATGACCTACGACGCGACCTACACGTTCAGGATGTACGACCATCTGTAGACGCCCTGCCCTTCGAAGACCTTCTAGCCGAAGGCGGCTACGAAGCGGTCCCGTAGCCCGTCGAGGCGTTCGACGGGTTCGTTGGCGAAGACCAGCCGCAGGTGGTGGTCGCCGTGTGGACCCCAGCCGGCCATGGGGGTCGCCGCCACCTTCCCGTGCCGGAAGAGCCGTTCGGACGCCTCCGCCGGAGTCAGGCCCAGCGCGGTGGTGTCGATGAGTAGCGACCAGCCGCCGTGCGGCCGTACGCACGGATAGTCGGCCAGTTCCGACAGGATCAGGTCGCAGCGTTGCCGCCAGATGCCGGTGGCCGCGGCCACGTCGGCGTCCGCATCCGGAGCGTCGAGGGCAGCAGCCACCGCCTGCTGGGCGATGCCGACGGGAGTCACCACGTTGGCCATGCCGACCAGGGCGACGTCGGCCATGATGCGCGGCGGACCGACGACCCAGCCGACCCGCCAGCCGATGAGCCGCAGCTCCTTGGACGCGGAGCCCACCGTGATGGTGTGCTCGGCCAGTTGGGGATGGGCAGCGGGGTGCTCCGGGGCCTGTCCGTCGAACCGGATGCGCTCCATGGCCGCGTCGTAGATCACCCAGCAGTCGCGCTCGGCCACCGCCGGGGCCAAGGCGTCCCAGTGTGCGTGTCCGAGCAGATCGCCGGTGGGCATCGCGGGGGACATCACCAGCACTGCCGCCGTCTTCGGCCCTACCGCGGCGGCCAGTTCGGCCGGGTCGGTGCGCCAGCCGGTGGGCGTCGGGCGGCACGGCACGTGTCTCGGGACGCCGCCGGCGAGGCGGATTCTGTTGACGAGCCCGGCATAGACCGGGTCGCCGATCACCACCTCCTGCCCCGGCTCGACGGTGGCCAGCAGTGCGTTGAGGACGCCGTTGAGGCCCCCGGCGACGATCGCGCAGCCTGCCGCCGGGTCGTAGTCGCGGCCGGCGATCCGGCCGACATGGGCAGTGGCAGCCTCACGCAGACCGCGTCGGCCGTGGAAGGGGAGATAGCTGTTCGCGGCGTCGTCATCGATCGCCCGCCGCGTCACGTCGAGGGCGATGAGAGGCGGCCGCAGGTCGGTGTCGAGATTCTCGAGCCGCAGCATGTCGGGGTCGTGGGCTGCATCGGCGGCATCGCCCACGATGTCGACTCCGATTCCCGGGATGTGCTGCAGACGCGACACGGTCATGAGGCCTCCCATTTCGTTCCGTAAACAGAACGTTCTGTTTATGGAACACTAGGCATGCGGCCCGGGACGGTCAATGGCTTCGTGGAGAGCGGGAGATATGGAGCTGGCACAGCAGGTGGGCAGTCGGCTGCGTGAACTACGACTGGAACGCAACCTCTCGCTGTCCGCGCTGGCGCGCCTGTCCGGTGTCGGCAAGGGCACACTCTCCGAACTGGAAGCCGGGCGCCGCAACGCCACACTGGAGACCCTCTACGCGCTCACGACCGCGTTGGACAGCCCCCTCACCGCCGTACTCGGGCCCGACCCGGCGCGAGCAACGCTGTCAGGCCGCGCCGTGGACGCGGTTCTCGTCGAACGGTACGAGGACCCAGCCGCCGTCACCGAGATCTACCGCATCCGCATCCGCACCGGCGCCGTCCAAGAATCCGATGCCCATCCCCCGGGCACCCAGGAGCACCTCATCGTCCTGTCCGGCACGGCCCGCGTCGGCGCGGCCTCGGCCCCCGTCGAGGCAGGCCCGGGCGAACACGCTCACTGGCCCGCCGACATCCCGCACGTGTACGCCGCCGTGTCCGGTGACGTCGAAGCGATCCTCACCGTGCGCTACCCGGCCTGAGGCAGGCGTGGACGCGGGGCGTCAGGTGTGAATCGCGTACAGGAAATCGTCCTCGCTGCCGACATACACGGTTCCGTCCGCCACCACGGGCGTCGCACGCACCTCCCCGCCGGTATGCAGGCGCCAGCGTTCCTCACCGGTGACCGCGTCCACCGCCCAGAGCGACTCGTCCTCGCTGCCGATGTACACGGTCCCGTCCGCGACCGCCGCCGACGACTCCTGAGCGGCTCCGGTCTCCTGCTTCCAGCGTTCCTCCCCGGTGACCGCGTCCACGGCCCACAGATGCTTCCCGTTGCGGATGTACAGGGTGGCGTCGACGACCACCGGTGACGAGTGGATCTCACCGCGGGTCTTCACCCGCCACCTCTCCTGGCCGGTCCCCGTGTCCACCGCGGTCAGACACCAGCCCTCGACACCGAAGACTGCGATGCCCTCGTCCACCGCGGGGCTCGCCCACACCGCCCCTCCCGGGGACAGCCGCCAGCGTTCCTGGCCCGTCGCCGCGTCCATCGCGACCAGGCCTTCGTCGCCGCCCACGTACACCACGCCGCGGGCCACCGTCGGCGTCTGCCGAACGCCGCCGAAGGGGCGTACGTCCCAACGCCTGCTTCCGGTGGTGGTGTCCAGAGCCAGCAGGCGCCCTCCCACGGCCGCGTACAGCGACCCCTGGGACACGGCCGGCGATGGATCGTTGGATGTCGGATGGTCCGCCACCCTGACGTTCCACACCGGTTGGCCGGTGAGTCCGTCCACCGCCCACATGCTGCCGTCGTGCGCGAGGGAGTAGACGATGTGGTCGGCCACCGTCGGTTTCGACATCTTCGACCGGCGCGCTCTCCACTTCCACCGCACCTCGCCGGTCGCGGCGTCCACCGCCGTCAGACAGCCGACGGTGTCGGCGAAGTAGACGCCGCCGTCGACGGCCACCGGCGATGTCCCGATCCCGGCGTCGGCGCGCAGCGTCCAGCGCCGCTGTCCGGTGTCCGCGTCGATTGCCGCCAGATCGAAGAACCCGTCGAGGACGTGGACGGCGCCGTCGGCCATCGCGGGCGTGCGGTAGAGCACGCCCCCGCCCGGCACGCACCACAGCGTTCTGTCGGTCACCTCGGCATCAGTCATCGATTCCCCTCCCTGTCGGGACCGTCTGTTCCGAGGACCCTTGCGCCCTCCGGCGGCGTTCGCTGACGCCGTGCCCAGCGACCAGGCGCGGCAGCCGACCATGGCACCGGGCTCGCACGAGGCCGCGGCCGCGGCCGAACACGTTCACTGCCTCATGAGCGGAAGGCGGAGGACTCCGCGGTCATGTCCGACGATCAGCTCCGTACCCGCCGTGGCCAGACAGGTGAGCGACACGTCCAAGATGATGTGCCGTACGTCGCCCGCCTGCGGTTCCCACACCCGCAGCCGGTGATCGTGACGGGTGCCGGTGACCAGGACGGTGCGGCCGCCGTGTGCCGTGGCCGCGGCGAGGAGCGGCGGGCCGACGGTGCCGGTGGAACTGGGCAGACCATCGCCGACCGGGGCACCCGTGGCCGGATCCCACAGCATGACCGCGCCGAGGCCGTCCGCCGTTGCCAGGAGCGTTCGGTCGGGTGTCGGGACAGCCTCCACGGCCGCCACCCGGTGGTCGGCATCGGCGAGCGCACGTACGTTCAGCGGCACGGCCGCGCCGCGGTCCCAGGGGTCGTCGACGGCTGAATCCCACACGTGCACGCGACCCGCGGTGTCCGCGGCGACGATCAGCGTGTGGTCGGCGGAGATCGGGACGGCGGTGAGCGACCGGATCGGACTGCCGTAGGGGTTGAGGTGGCCGACGCACTCACCGCTTCCCGGTTCCCACACCCGGACGGATCCTCGGGGAGTGGCGGTGACGAGCAGGGTGCGGCCGTCGGGGACGACAGCGGCGCACATGGCGGTCACCCCACCGGGCCAGTCACCGGCAGGTTCACGAACCGGCCGGCCCGTGAGGGGGTTCCACACGGCGATCGTGCCGCTGTCGCCTCCGCTCGCCACGAGGGCGCGGCCGTCGGGCAGGAGCAGGGTGGTCATCGAGCGTACGGCGTCCGGATGCCCTGGCAGCGGATCGTGGACGAGTCGGCCGTCGGTCACGTCCCACACGCACACCACGCCCTTGTCCCCGGCGCCGGCCACAAGGGTCGGCCGACCGGGGCGGAACACGACCGCCAGAGCGTCGACGCCCCCGGCCGCACCGGGTACGGAATCGGAGAACGCCGTTATACGGCCCCAGGGTGTGCCGTCGGCCGCGACCACCACGTTCTGCTCCTGCCGGAACCGGACCGCCGTGCGGCTGGTTCCTCCGCCCGCCGCGCATTCCGCTGCCGCGGTCGACGCGTCGGATTCCGTCCACGCCCGAGTCGGAGTGGGTGGAGAGAGCGCACCGTCCGGGTTCTCCGCCAGGCCGTCCGCGATCGTCCACGTCCGCTCGCAGTCCCAGCAGCGGAAGTGCCCGGTGAGCGACATCAGCCGACGTGCCAGCTCCCCCGCGGCCCGTTGCGGGGTGCCCCTGACCGCGACCAACCCGGCGACCAGACACAGGACGGCCTGACCTGGTGTCTCGGGGGACACCCCCTTCACCGCGACATCGCGCGCCACCCGTAGGTAGGGCTCCGGCCCGTCCCCCAGCGCATCCTCCCGCAATACCGCCGCGGCCTCGCCCCAGGGATGTCCTTCCTCTCGCGCAGGGGAGGGAGCAGGCAGCAGAGGAGCATCGAGAGGTGGTCGTATCGGGTCCGCGAAGAAGTCGGGGAACTCGGTGTCGCTTTCGCATGCGGGGCACGACAACAGCAGCCCGCCTTCCTGATGTTCCGGGAACTGCGACAGCACCTCGCCCAGGGGGTGACGTGCCAAGGCCAGCCCGGAAAGCGCGAGTTGGGCACAGACCGGCCCCGGAGCAGGCGCGGCGAGGAGGCTGCGGACGCACGCCCGTTCGGCCAGCCGCAGTGCGGCGCCGAAGCCCGCCTCGAGATCGGCCGGGACGGAGGGCCGGTAATCGGCGGTCACCATGAATCCGAGATCCACCCAGAAGCCAACGGTCTGTCCCGGAGGCAGGACCGCTGCCGCCTCGACGAGATACGGCAGGGCCGCATACGCCCCGTCGGCGACGACTCCGTCATCCATCAGCCGGCCGGACAGGTCCGTCCAGGTCCGCCGCCACGCCTCGCCGCCCCCGGTAGCAGCCGCGGAGGCCAGCTGCTCCAGGAGCACCTGCATCTCCTCGACCTTCACGCCGCGAAAATCACGCCAACGAGGGCTGTCCAAGGGCAGCTTCGCAATCATGGAACGAGTCTCGCAGGCGGCACTGACAATCAGCAGGCGGCTTGGTGTCCGGCACGCCTTCCCTCGGTTCGTCATCCGATCGACGAGTGGAAGTGCGTACGTTGCTGCGGGACATTCCTTCGGCGTGTGTGCCCGGACGGTCGGCGAGGGTGGCGTGGTTACCATGCCGGTCATGTCCGGCGAACTCCCGAGCAGCGGCCCGAACCGTGAAGTTACGGCGACAGATGGCCGGTTGACCGATCCTGGATGGCTGGTGCACGGCGACCCGGAGCTGATCCTCGCGGGCCTGGACGGCGCCAGCGGGCAGGAGGAGATGCTGGCGGCCGCTGTGTACCGGACGTCCGGGCATGTGCACCGTGACGCCGGTGCGGGGACGCGGCGGCAGGTACTGGCGCTGGACGCCGCCCGGCACGGGAACCGGAAACTGGCGACAAACATCGCCCGGGTCGCGGTGCGCCAGGAGATGGATGACCCCTGGGTCGTGCAGTGGGCGACAGGCAGCGACCTGGACTCCCGGCTGCGGTACGCACTGCCCGTCCCGGCCAAGGTGAGCGCGTTGGCCACCATGATCGTGGAGGACCGCGGACTCGCTGTCGCCGGTTGCGAGGACGGCACGCTGCACGCGTGGGATCTGGCCACGGGCAGCCGATACGGCAAGTCCGTGTCCGCTCGCACCGGCGCCGTAAGCACGCTGGCGACGGCCGTGCTGGACGGCCGTCCCGTCGCTGTCACCGGCGGCTCCGACCAAACCGTTCGGGTATGGGACCTGGCGCGGGGAGAACTGCTCGGTACGTGTTCCGCCGACGATGACTCCTGGGTGAAACTGCTGGCCGCGGGAGTGGTCGAGGGGCGGCCGGTGGTGGTCGGCGCCTGCGTCGACGACGTGGTGAGAGTGTGGGATCTGGCCACCCTCTCCCAGCACAGTGAGCCGTTGACCCTGCACACCGGCTTTGCGTCCACTCTGGCGACGACGGTGCTGGACGGCCGTCCCGTCGCTGTCACCAGCCACTCCAGAGAACTTGCGGCGACGGACCTGATCACGGGGGAGGAAACCCTCCGAGTGTGGGACCTGATCACGGGACGGGAGCTCGGCGCCCTGGACGACCGTCCCGACGAGCCCCCCGTATTCGCGGACCCGGCGTACGACCGGACGCTGGAAGGCGACGGCGACGGCGACGGCGACGCACGGCACTGCGTCACTCCGGACCTCAACGCCACGGCACACTTTCTGGCGACGGATCCGGCGTCCGAGTGCCCGATGGCCGTCAGCGCCAACGCCTACGAGGTGCACGTCTGGAACCTGGCCACGCGCGAGCAGGTCGGTCGGCCCGCTGCGGCCATGTCCGTGGAAACGGCAGCCGTGACGGTGCTCCACGACCGCCCCGCCGTCCTCGCCGCATCCGCCCACGGGCCGGTCGAGGTGTGGGAGCTGCCCACCCTCAGGCAGCTGCGGCCGTCGCTGACGGGCCACGAGGCGGCTGTGCGGGGAGTCGCGATGGCAGTGGTGAACGGGCGTCACCTCGCGGTCACCGGTGGGGACGACAGATCAGTCCGGGTCTGGGACCTCGACGGTGAAAGGGAGACGAGCAGCCGGCTGACCGGTCATGCCGACTACGTGACAGGGGTCACCACGGCCGTCGTGGACGGCAGTTGCGTCGTCGTCACCGGCGGCTCGGACTCGAGAATACGGATATGGGACCTCGACGGCAGGGGACAGCGCGGTGAGCCCCTGCCCGGCCACACCAATTCCGTGGACCTGCTGACAGCGGGGACGGTGGACGGACGACCCACCCTCCTGACCCGCGGCGACTGGCACAAGACAGTGCGGATATGGGACCTGACCACCCGGGAAGAGCTGCACGGACGGTCGACCAGCGAGTACACCAGTCCCTCCATCGAGTTCTTCGCGGCGGTCGACGGCCGCTTCGTCGGTGTGACCGGGGAAGGCCGCGTCTGGGACCTGACCGCGAGCCGATGGATCGGAGTGCAGCCGCGGCAACGAGGCGCCCTCGCCCTGGAGACACTCGAAGGCCGCAGCGTCATTCTCACCAGCCTCAAAGCAGAAGGAGTCCATCTTTGGGACCTGGCCACGGGCGAACTGCTGGCACCGCCGCTGACGGGACACACCAGTGAAGTGCGTGCGGGGGCGACCGGCACGCTGGACGGTCGCCCTGTCGTCGTCGCCGGCGGCGACCGAACCGTATGGATGTGGGACGCAAGCACAGGTCAGCGAATCGGTGTGTACGCCTTTCCTTCCCGTATCAGGGGACTGACGATGGCGCCCGACGGGCGGCTGGTGGTCGGTTTCGGCGCGGACATAGCGGTCCTGGCCCATCGCCGCTGAGAGGCACGGCACGAGGTGGTCAGTCGCGGGGGCGTTCGAACACGGGAGTGGCTTTCGCGTCGTACGCCAGGTTGGAAATCACGTCGGCGTAGCCCCGGTCGAGCGTCTGCCGTTCACGTGCGGTGTGTGGGTTCGTGGGGCGCTCGGCCAATCGCGCCACTCGTTCCTCGTGTGCCTCGGTGATCGTCTCGGCGGTCGCCCGCCAGTCGGTGTCGTCCGGTACGCGGACCAGCTCCACGCAGGCCGGTTGCATGCCCTCGGCCAGAGCGGCAGCAGCCCGGTCATGACCGTCGAGGAGCAGCCAGCCGTCCAGAAAGGACACCCACCACAGCAGGACCGGGGCGAGGGTGCCCTCCCGGGCGTGCTTGCGGTACGCCTTCACGCGCGAGGCGTCCGGTGCAGGCAGCGGACGCAGCGGCAGGACACCGTGCCAGCCGCCCCCGCAGAGCAGTTCGAGGGTTGCGTCCGGCCAGTCCTGGACGAGGTCGCATTCCCAGATACCCGGAGCGAACGTGGAGCGCGGAGCCAGCAGCCAGCGCCCGAGGTGCAGCGGGCCGAGCCCCGTCTCCTCCAGCCACAGCGCGTATCTGTGCGGCCAGTCGGCCCCGGTCCGCATCGCCGCGGCGGTCACAGGCGGCAGCGGTGAGCGGTGGCCGGGAAGGCGGCGCAGGTGAAGGTCGCGGCAGCAGCCGTCGCCCTCCGACCGGGCCTGGATCAGCGGCCGTTCGCCCTGCCGCAGGATCCACTCGCGGTCCGTGACCCGCTCGAAGCGCAGCAGCGGCGGCCCCGACAGCTCATCCGGCACAGCCAGGACGACACCGCCTCCCGGTAGAGGTTCCCTCACAGCCCTGGCCATGGGACCAGTGTCAGCACGACGGACCCCTCCCCGGCAAGGCATTACTCCGAGACCGTGCGCCGAACCCTGTTTTGGCCGCCCCGACGGGCCTGCTGGTGGGAGCCGTCGATCACCGCCCGGGACCGGTCCAGCTTCCCGGCACGGTGCAGCTCGGTCAGCAGCATCTGGTGCAGCCGGTCCCACACCCCAGCCCCGTGCCAGTCCCGCAACTGACGGCCTGGAAAACAGGGTGCGGTCGGCTGATCTGGGGTGATAGGAAGCGGTGTGACAGAGAGTCTTGAGTATTCCGCCCTGCTGCAACTGATCGACGAGCGGTCGGCCGCGTTCCGGAGTGCGGTTGCCGCCGCGCCCAGCCTTGACGCGCCGGTGCCGTCCTGCCCCGAGTGGACGTTGTTCGATCTGGTACAGCACCTGGGTACGGGCCAGCGCTGGTGGGCCGCGATCGTCGCCGCGGGCCCGGCCGAGGCTCCGCCGGCCAAAAATGCCGCGGAGGTGCCGCGCGAGCTCGAGGCGCTGCTGGCCTGGTACGCCGAGTCGAACGAGCTGCTGCTGAGCGCACTGCGCGAGGCCGGCCCGGAGCGCGAGTGCTGGACGTGGTGGAGCGCCGGCGTGTCGCCGGCGAATACCTGGGGCGTTGCCCGGCGCCGGGTGCACGAGGTGCTGGTGCACACCTACGACGCCCAGCTCGCCGCAGGCGCCGTGCAGCCGATGCCGGCGGACGTCGCGATCGACGGCGTGGCCGAGTTTCTCGACACCTGCAACTCCACCCCGGTCCCCTGGCCGCACGAAGCCGCCACCATCCACTACCACGCCACCGAGGGCCGCTCCTGGCTCCTCACGCTGGACGGCACCGGCGCCTGGCCCGCACCCCTCACGGACGACGCCGCGCCCGCCTCCGCTTCGGCCACGGGCACGGCCGAGCAACTGCTCCTCTTCGTCTGGGGCCGCCTCACGCT
This sequence comes from Streptomyces adustus, assembly GCF_009377175.1. GTDB lineage: Bacteria > Actinomycetota > Actinomycetes > Streptomycetales > Streptomycetaceae > Streptomyces > Streptomyces adustus. Next base: position 5,981 of record NZ_VJZD01000007.1, on the reverse strand, counting down.
GAGCGACCTGAAGACCGATGGCGACCAGCAGGTGTTCGAGCAGCTGATCGCCTGGGAGCCCGAGGAGTAGCCAGTCCACGCAGGTGAGGGTGCCCAGTCTCGGAGTGGGGTTCGGTCGATGTCGTTGCAGCGGGAAGTGCTGGGCAACAAACCGAGTCGACATGGATCAACGCGGTACCCGATCATGTGTTCATGCCCCTGAGAGAGACGCTCGCCCGAGTCGATGCAGACCTGGCCGCCGGCCGGGTCCCCGTCGCGCGCCAGCGTTTGCGCGGTCTCGTCTCATCCTTCCCGAACGACCTGACGCTCCGTCGGCGTCTGGCCGAGGTGTACCGGCTCTACGGCGATGCCGCCGAGGCCGGACGCTGGATGTACCTCGAGGAGGACCGCAACGCCGACGAGGCCGCCGCCTTCGAGGCGCGGTACGAGTCTGCCGGGTGGCGGATGAAGGCCCTTGCCTGGCGCGGCACCGAGGCGATGGCTGCCACCTCCTTCGCGGAGAAGCAGCTGGTCGCTGTGCGGACCGCCTGCGCCGAGGAGCTGGGGCACCCCGTCGACTGGGACGACCCCGCCTCCTACCGGGATGGCCTGGAGGAGAAGTACGAGGAGGCGTCCCCCGGACCGTGGACGGTCAGCGGTGTGCTGGCGGGCGCGGGCTGCCTGGTGGGGGCCCTTGCGTTCCTCGCGATCTGGGTGAATGGAGTCGTTGCCCTCTTCGACTGACCCAGGTCTCGTGGACGGCCCCGTTCACTGTGCTGAACCCCCGCCATTTCGGCACAGTGGTGGCGCAGTTGCGGCACGGGGGAGCCGACTCGGTCCGCAGAGGTCGGCCGTGGAGCCGGTCACTTGAGGATGGGAGGCTGCGGGTCGTCAGGGAGAGGACAGTCAGACCGCCTCAGTCCGACTGCCTCAGTCCGACTGCCTCTGACAAACGCGGGCCTGCGTTCACGAGGACCCGTCGGTCCGCCACGTCATTGGATGCCTTCGGCGGGAGGTACGGGCCGTTCCGGTTGGCGAGACCGTAAGGAGACCGGTCCGTTGTCCCGAACCCGGTGTCGACCCGCGACCATGCAGACATGGATTATCCGACGGGGGGACGCGGTCGGGCGGGGGCACCGGCACGCGGATGCATGGCCACGGTGCTGCTCGCGGTGCTGGTCGCGGGCGGCGTGGGGTGTGCGCTGGTGGTCTGCCTGCTGTGGCGGTTTCACCGCGCCTTGGACCGCACGCCGCCCGATGTCGGCGCCTTCGCGCACTCCGCCGCCACCCGGACCGCCGGCGCGGCCGCGGCACGGACGAGTTCCGCACGTATGACGAATCTGACGTCGGCGCTGCCCTGGGCCGTTCCGCTCGGCACGTCGGTGGCGGACTCCTGTCGGACGGAGGACCGGAACCCGTTCCTCGGGCCGGCGAGCTGGGCACCGATCAACTGCGTTCGCAGCACCGTCTTCTACCTCGCGTTCGACGGGGACATTCGCACGCACCTCCGCCAACTCGACGCGGTGCTGGCCGAGCAGGAGTGGGTGGGTTCGGGTTCGTCCCTGAACACGCTGACTGGGATGGCGACCTGGCTGAGCCAGGCCGGCGGTGACCCGTCCCCGGCCGCGTCGCAGCAGGGAAGCACGGAACCCCCGGGTTCGCGGCCGATCTGCTTGTCCACGACGTACGGCCCGGCCACGCAGAAGCGCGCCGTTCCGCACGGAGGGCTCGGCCTCCGGCTGCAAGTGGCGGTGGCGGAGCTTCCGTGCACGCCCAGTGCGGAGACCGGCGACCTCCAGACAGACGGCAGACCGGAGAAATCCCCGGTCGAGGGAACCGTCTACCTCACCTGGCACCCCCTGTCGACCGACACGGTGAGCCGCTCCGCCTACACCGCGCACCGCTACGTGGCCGCCCTCTCCCTCGTCGACGGCTACGCCGTCCAGTCCACCTCGACGACCGCTCCGCCCTCACCGCTGACCAGGTAAGACCGCCAGGGCCCGGACGGCGGCGAGCGGCAGAGGCTGCTGTCCCGGCGCAGTTTTCCCGCAGCGGCCGCACTGAGCCCCGGGGCAAGGTCCTTGCCCGCACCGGCCCGCGACACGATGGTCACCACGGCTGCGTCGGCGCATGCGTGCACAGCATCCACCAGCCCCATGAAGTCCCCGTTGAGTACGCGGTTCGTCGCTGTTGTGCCAGCCGCTGGTGTCAGACGTTCCCGTCTACGCAACGAACGGCCAGAGGTAGGCCCCTCCCCCGATGCAAACCGTAGCCGCCCCAATCATCCAGTACAGGGCAAAAGTGTTGACAGGGACCTTGCTCCAGGGCTTCTCTTCCTGTTCCCCGATATCGGATGCGACCCTTTTCGCGACCGGTACGAACATGATGACGAACATCATTAGGACGCCACTGTAGACGTACAGGGTATGTGAGACGGAATAGCCTTTTATCGCGGCGTTGGGCAACAGAAAGACCCAACCGGCCAGCGGGGCGATGACCATGCGCCACTTCGCCTTTTGCGTCGGCATGCACCGGTACATCGCGGCCATGTAGACGACCGTGACACCGGCCGCGATGAGCCCCCAGTCGTCTGTGGTCAGGTGGGAAGGCATTGCGGAGGATCCCCCTAAAGCGAAACATGGCGTCATTTTTACGGCCGGGCATCACGGTCCTGTGGTCCTGGACCGTGATCACGATCGGCGGGATCAAATTCACCCGGCGAAGACCGCCTGAACAATATGCGCACTTGGTCACCTGCCGGGAGTAGCAACTTCCGGCAAAAAAGTCAGCTGAACTCTGCTACGTTCCGGCAACTGTCGCCAACGGGGCCTCACCGGGCTCTCGATGCGCGCGTCGGACATATGGCACAGCTTTCGACGTCGGCCTGGCGCAGTCGTGTCCACAGGACCCACCACTCACCCAGCTCCCGTCCCGTCCGCCGTCGCCCCACACACTGTGGAGCGCGGAGGCTGAGACCGACCACGGAGTGGCGGTCTCCCCCAGGCCGGAGCCCCGGAGTGCGGCGGCCGGTGCCGCGCCCATCCGCGCCCACCCCGACAGAGGGAAGCCGCGTCGCGCTCTGCTGCGCCTGTAGGGCCTCGCTGTGCCATGGCCCGTGAAGCCCTGCGAGGGCCCTTGGGGACGCCCAAGACGGCGCTGACGGCCCTTCTGCGGGCGGGTGGTGACATGACGTGGCTTCGGATAGGCGGAGGCATGGGCGGAGAGGCCGTAGCGTGAGGATGGATCTCCCTTTTTTTGGGGGTTCTGGCGGCCGCTCCCCTTGCCACCCGCTCGCACGGACTGGGCGCCAGCCTCTTTGTGGCGTCTGACGCCAACACCCGGCCCTGGCGGCTGGAGACTGGGCTAGCCGTCGATGGCCTGCTTTCGCGCCGCCCTCTGTGCACCGTTCCCGTCGCCTCGACTCCGGACGCCGTCTCGGCCACATCACACATCGACCGCAACGTCCTCGCCCAGCAGGTCGCCCGCGAGGAAGCGCAACGCCGCGCTCTGCGGGAGGGGACGGCTGGTCCTGAGGCCGGAGCTACCGGCGGGTGTCTCGAAGGAGACCGGTCACTCCGCGCGCGGGTCCCAGCGGAACCGCCGCACCGCCACCACCGCACCGGCCGCTCCCCACAGCAGCAGGACCCCGAGGTCCCGCCAGGGAAGGCCGGTGTGGTCGGTGGTGAACGCGCGGAGCAGGGCGTCGTTGAACGGTTTCACCGGCAGCGCGTCGGCGATGCCGTTCAGCAGACCTGAGTGGATCGGCATGTAGGTGCCCGAGATGAACACCAGCGGGAACAGGACGAACTGCACGACCGACGGCGCGGCCTCCGCGTTGCGGATCAGCGACGCCACCGCGACCCCGAGGGCGCAGAAGGCGGCGGCGCCGAGCACCAGCGTGATGGCCAGCGTGGGCAGCTGCGAGGCGGCGGGCAGCGAGACGCCGTAGAGCCGGCCGACGATGGTGATCAGCAGGACGTCGACGACGCTCACGACGACGCAGTGCGCCAGGAGTCCCACGAAGTACGCGGACGCGGGCAGCGGTGTCGCCCGCACCCGCTTCAGCATCCCGTTCTGGCGCCGTGCCGCGAGCACGATCGCCAACTGGCTGTAGCAGGAGCCCAGGACGGACACCGCGGCGATCGTCGACACGTAGTACTGGAGGGCGGAGCGACCGTAGTAGAACTCGCTCTCGCCGATGCCGCCGAACAGTCCGCCGAAGACGGCGATGACGACGACCGGGAAGACGAAGGTGAAGAACGCGCTCTGCGGATTGCGCCAGAACGTCAGCTGTTCGTAGCGGATCTGATGCCACAGCAGGGCGGGGCCGCGAAGTCGGGTCGGCCGACCCTCGGCGCGGAGAACGGCGTTGCTCACAGTGCGCTCCTCTCCTGCGTGCGTTCGGGCGCGCTTCGGTTCTGCGCGGTCAGCGTCAGGTAGACGTCCTCCAGGCTCGGGCGGTCGACCGTCAGCCCCGCGAGCACGGTGCCGTGCCGCAATGCCCAGTCGGTGAGCTGGTGCAGGGTGCCGGTCGGCTCCACGGAGTCCACGGTGACCAGGCCGTCCTCGTCTTGCTCGGCGACCACCGGCAGGTCGGCGACCGTACTGCCGGGCGGCAGCGCGAAACGGATCCGGGCCCGCGCGGTGTCGCGCCCCCCGAGGGTCGTGGGGGTGCCCTCGGCGACGATCTGCCCGTCGGAGATCACGGCCACCCGGTCGGCCAGCTCCTGCGCCTCCTCCATGTAGTGCGTGGTGAGCAGGATGGTCGTGCCCGCGTCCCGCAGGTTGCGCACGAGCTGCCAGGCGCCGCGCCGCGCGTTCGGATCGAATCCGGTCGTCGGCTCGTCGAGGAAGAGCAGACTCGGATTCCCGATCATCCCGAGCGCCAGGTCCAGGCGCCGCTTCTGGCCGCCGGAGAGCGTGCGGACCTTCTTCTTCTCCTGCCCGGCGAGGTCGACCAGGCCGATCACTTCATCGACGTCGCGCGGCGCCGGATAGTAGCCCGCGTTGCGGGCGATGGTCTCGCGGACGGTGAGGTAGGGCTCGACCGCGATGTCCTGAAGCACCAGCCCGATCCGCTCGCGCAGGATGCGCGCCGTGGACCGGTCGCCCGGGTCGAGGCCGAGGACGTCGACGTGCCCGCCGTCGCGGGTGCGGAACCCTTCAAGGATCTCCATGGTGGTGGTCTTGCCGGCACCGTTGGGGCCCAGCAACGCGAAGATCTCCCCGTGCTCGACGGTGAAGCTCACTCCGCCCACGGCCCGCACCGTGCCGTAGGTCTTGCGCAGGTCCTCGACCACGACCGCGCTAGACATGGCGGTCACCCGCCGTCCCCTGCGCGGGCGACGACGTCAGACCAGAACGCATGTGACCTCCAGCGTCAGTTCGAGATGACGCCCGGCCATCAGGCGGGCCGCGGTCACACCGAACTCCGTGCGGTCGACCCGGGTGGTGGCGCGGACGGTGAACGAGTCGGCGTGGATCTGCGAGCGCACGATCGCCAGACTCACAGGCCGGGCGACTGCGCACACGGTGAGCGTGCCGGAGACGGACGATGCGTCCACCCGCTCGGAGACAAAGGTAATCAGCGGGTGTACCTCTGTGTCCAGCAACTTCACCGACCGTACGTGGCCGTCACGTTGGTCGTTGCCTGTGCTGAAGCTCGCCGCGTCGATCTCCACGCACAGCCGCGACTGCGACAGCGGCTCGGCCACGTCGACCGTGCCGCCCCGGATCGCGAACGTGCCGCGCACGGGCGCCAGACCGAAGAAGTGTCTGCTCCTGAACGTGATGGACGAGCTGTCCGTGTCGATCGCGTAGCGACCGAGCCGCGGAGTCGCCGTGGTGGGGTTGCCTGTCGCATCCATGCCCCCATTTCACAGCGACGGGACCTTCTCACGGCAGGGCGAGCGGTCGCTTCCACGAGCGACGAACGGCTCGTCGTCGGCGGTGACATGCGACTTTCGTAGGGTTCCCCCGAGGCGGAGGTACGGGGTGGCTCC